>JACZRQ010000001.1:72325-79233 GCA_022574655.1 Chloroflexota bacterium | reverse complement strand
GTACCCAACTTGATTTGATCCCGACGCCGATCGTAAGTTTCGGCGACTTCGCGGCACAGTATCCCGATGGAGAGGTCCTGTCGCAGGACACGGGGCTCGGACTCGCTTACGGTCGTAACCCCTACGCGTTCTACGACAGCTCGCCGCAGCCCTTCCTTTTCAACGGCGATCTGGATGATCGCTACCCGGCGATGGAGCGTGTCGTCGGCGTCATCGTTGGCGATGCGAACAAGGCCTATCCGTTCAGCGTGATTCAGGAAGTGCGCGTCGTAAACGATGAGATAGCCGGCGTGCCGGTGGTTGTGATGTGGGGCGCCGACGACACCGCCTCAGCCCTCAGCGCGCCCTCGATCTCTGAGGGAGACGCGATCGGCACGGGCATCGGCTTCGAGCGAACGTTGAACGGCCAGGTGTTGACGTTCACATCGGTTGGGGTTGATGTGTTCGAGGATGAGGAGACCAAGACTACGTGGAACCTCCTCGGCAAAGCGATCTCTGGTCCACTTGCCGGCGAGGAGCTTGTGCCGCTGGTGCAGACCAACGAGCTGTGGTTCGCGTGGGCGGCATTCAACAGTGGCTCGCCCGTCTATACTGGCTGATCGCTCCGAAACTGGCGGACCCTAGCCGGGGCGCAGGATCTTCGGCAGCAGGTCTCCGGGACCGCTCGCCGCTGTGTAATGATCGTTGATCTCCGGCTCCTCGTAGCCTGCCATGTACCGCCAGGTTCGAATGCCGACGACCGGGATGTCTAGCTGCTTGCAGAGGCTAAGGGCCTCGTCTCCCTTCCCGACTGGCACGTACAGATAGAGCGGGCCGAGGTCTGAATACGGTAGCCACTCGTGGCTGGCTACTCCCTCCCGAATAGTCTCGTTCGTTTCGACCTGCGCCACGATCTTCGTGTAGTTCTCTGGGTGTTGGACCACAACGATGTCGGGGTAAGCGACCCTACTGTCAGCCATTTCGATTCCCATCGTGCGGCCGGGCTTGTTGGCGTAAGTCTTGAAGTCCGGGTATTTTTCCGTCGGGTAGTCGAACCTCAGACGCGCGATGTCGGCCACGGCCTTACCGTGAATCGTCTCGCGGGCCTCGCTTCGGAGCGCGGCGGTGGGAGGTACGTACGCGGAAGGCCCCGATTCCGGCGCGCCGCCGACGACTTCCGACAGCAGAAGCGCTTTTGGCAGCCCTTTGCGAATGGCAGCCGCCGCGAGATCGGCGGCGCTGTCGACGGACGGGTTGGCTTCGTTCTCTTCCTGAGTCATGCAACTTTCTCCCCGTGCGATTCGTGATTCTAGGGCAGTATTGCGAATACGCGAGCGAAGGGCAAGCGATCAGAATTTCCTGGAATGCGTTCGCGACACGAAACTGCTTGACAGTAGTGAGCCCATTCGTGATAAATAGTACAAGTCGCGATCAGCGATGCCTCGCCACCCTCGCCCGAGGTGCGAAACCAGCCCACGGACACGAGAACTAGGAACCAGCTTGCAGAACGCTACATCTGTTCCGGCATCCAGCGCGCGTGGCGAAGGCGCGCTCCAACGGTTGAAGGCGGCGTTTGAGTTCCGCTACTTCACCCTGTTCACAGTGATGGCTACGTACGGACTGATCATCCTCGGTGGCACGGTCCGCGTTACGGATTCGGGCACCGCCTGCCCCGACTGGCCACTTTGCCACGGTCAGGTCATACCTCCCGCGGACACCAAGGTCTGGATCGAATTCTCCCACCGGCTGGCCGCCTCCATCGTTGGTTTCCTGATCCTCGGCATTGCCTTCATTGTCTGGCGGCGCTATCGCGGAAACAAAGTCATGCTAGGCGCCGCGATCACGATGGTCGTGCTACTTGGCGCGCAGGTCCTCGTCGGAGGCGTGACCGTCGGAACGGAGACGGCGGCCGCAGTAGTCGCTATTCACCTCAGTATCGCGCTGGCACTGATTACCTGCCTGATCTTCATCGCTGTCGGCGTCCAGGGGCAATTGCGGGCTAACATCGCGCAGATTCGAGGCGTGGCGAGTCGGATGCCGGTGCTGACGGCAGCGACGTTCGCCGGTTTGTTCACGTTGATAATCGTTGGCGCCTTCGTCTCGCAGATGGAGGCGGGTCTCGCCTACCCCGACTGGCCCCTGTTCGACGGCAAGCTGACTTCGTCTGGATCCACTAACGGGGACATCCACTACGCGCACCGACTGCTCGCGGCGGTCGTCGGCGTACTTATGATTACCCTCGTCGTGCGGGTCCTTCGCAGCGAGAAGAATTCGATCGTCCTGGCCGGATTCGCAGTCGTGTTCACGCTCTTCGCCGCTGAGGTTATGGTTGGTGCGAGCAACGTTTGGTTGGACCTGACCACGTCGGTGAGAATCGTGCATCTCGCGCTGGCGTCAGCAACGTGGGCCGTGCTAGTGTTCGCGTTGGCATGGAGCCACATGCGTTCAGAGGAAGCAAACAGCTAAGGTGCTAGGTACCGCAGCCCGTAGCACGCGTATAGCCCGAACCCTCGGGGAAACGTTGTTTGCGTACGTGCGCCTCACCAAGCCTCGCATCGTCGGACTCCTCGTGGTGACGACCCTTCCGGCCATGATTCTCGCGGAACGAGGAATGCCGTCTGGCTGGCTGATCCTGGCGACGGTGCTCGGCGGCTCCATCGTCGCCGGCGGCGCCAACGCGATGAACATGTACTTCGATCGTGACATCGATGCGTTAATGGTGCGGACAAGGGGACGCCCGGTGCCCTCCGGGCAGGTCGAGCCTGAGAAGGCGTTCCTGTTCGGGTTGCTGCTGGCGGCCGTCGGCTTCTTGCTTCTTCAGACATTCGCGAACCTGCTTGCCGCCTCCCTCACCATCGGCGCGCTCCTGTTCTACATCGTTGTGTACACCCTCCTCCTGAAGCGAAGCACGCCCCTGAACATCGTCATCGGCGGAGCGGCGGGAGCGGCCCCACCGATGATTGGATGGGCTGCTGTCACCGGGGAGATCGCTGTGCCGGCGCTGATAATGTTCGCCATCGTCACGGCCTGGACACCGCCGCACTTCTGGGCTCTTTCCCTCAACTACAGCAGCGACTACGAGCGGGCCGGCGTCCCGATGCTGCCTGTCGTCTCCGGCAAAGACGAAACGAAACGCCAGATACTGCTCTATTCGGTGTTGCTGGTGGCCATCACCATGCTGCTCCCCATCTGGAGCGCTGCTGGCGTGATCTACGCGGCCGCTGCAGCCGTTCTTGGAGCGGGATTCCTTTACTACGCCTACCAGGTATATCGAGACTTCTCAGCGAGTTCATCGGTGGCTCTCTTCAGGTACTCCCTCGTTTACCTGGCGCTGCTTTTCGGCGCTATCGCTGCCGATGGTCTTATCGCCGCTTGATGACACCGTTGACGTTGCCTTTTGCGATAGGTGATCATTCTTGATCAGGTACTCCCGTACGTGATGCAGATTCATCAAAAGATGCACCTTTCAAGAGTCTTTAGCGTCGTTTGGAGCCATCGCCGCCAAGCGGTCGTCGGCCTTGCTTTGCTTGGTCTCCTTGCGCTGTTCGCCATCGGCTGTGGCGCCGATACGCCTCAGAACACGTTCGACACGAAGGGCGAAGTCGCGGAAAGGCAGAAGGACCTGTTCCTCATCGCTATGTGGCCTGCACTCGCGATCATGATCGCGATTCTCGGGGGGACGGTGCTGATCCTTATCCGTTTCCGGCGGCGCAGCGAAAACGACATTCCTAAACAAACACACGGAAACACCACTCTTGAGTTGGCGTGGACTATTGCACCGGCCATACTCCTCTTCGGACTCGGAATACCGATGGTGGCAGCCCTCTGGGAGATCGGCCGCGATCCCTCCCCGGATGCGTTCCAGGTGAACGTCGAAGGCCAGCGGTTCTTGTGGAAGTTCGAGTACCCCGAACTGCTCGACGAAAGCGGAGACCCCGTGGTCACGTTTAGCGAAGTTAACGTCCCGGCGGGGCGTGAAGTGGCGCTGCATTTGACCTCAATTGACGTCATACATAGCTTCTGGGTGCCCAAGCTTGCGGGAAAGCTGGATGCGATACCGGGCCGGACGCAGACGATGTGGTTGAGGGCCGACGAGCCAGGTTCGTTCTCCGGTCAGTGCGCGGAGTTCTGCGGCCTCAACCACGCAGACATGCGACTCGTGATGCACGCGCTTCCCGTAGAAGATTTCGAAGCCTGGGTTGACGAGGTGACGGGCGGCGGCTCGTCTGCGTCGGCTGCTGGCGTCGGCGGAGATTCGGGGGGCTAAACGATGGCAGGTGTCGCTCAAGCGGGGAACCCACTCGGGCGGGCCCTTCGCGACGTTCGCCACATGGCGGAGGATCGCTACAGCATCTGGAGCTGGATCGCCACGGTCGATCACAAGCGGATCGGCATCATGTACGGCATCACGGCGTTCACGTTCTTCCTCATCGGCGGCGTAGAAGCGCTGCTGCTGCGCATTCAGCTGGCCCAGCCCAACAGCACGTTCCTCGACCCCGACCAATTCAACCGGCTATTCACGATGCACGGAACTACGATGATCTTCCTCGTCGTGATGCCTCTGAGCGCCGCGTTCTTCAACCTGGTAATTCCGCTGATGATAGGCGCGCGTGATGTTGCCTTCCCACGTCTGAACTCCTTCAGCTTTTGGGCGTTCCTGGCCGGGGGCATCTTTCTTAACGCCAGTTTCTTCATCAGAGGCAACATCTTCGAGGGCGACATCGGGGCCCCCGGCGCCGGATGGTTTGGCTATGCGCCGCTAACGTCGACTGAGTTCTCGCCCGGCCATGGGATCGACTTCTGGATTCTTGGGCTTCTAATCCTCGGTGTGGCGTCGATGGCCGGTGGCTTCAACTTCATCGTAACGATCCTCAACATGCGCGCGCCCGGCATGACCCTGTTGCGAATGCCGCTGTTCGTCTGGATGACTCTCGTCACCTCGTTCCTGATCATCTTCGCGATGCCCGTGATCACCGTTGCGTTGTTCGAGCTTCTGTTCGACCGCTTATATAACGCCAACTTCTTCAACGCATCCGTAGGAGGCAGCCCGCTGCTGTGGCAGCATATGTTCTGGCTGTTCGGCCACCCTGAGGTCTACATCCTGATCCTGCCGGCAATGGGTATCGTCTCCGAGATATTACCGACCTTCTCCAAGAAGCCGCTCTTCGGATATCCGTTCGTCGTCTTCTCTGGAGTCGCCATCGGCTTCATGAGCTGGGGAGTTTGGGTACACCACATGTACACAACGGGCCTCGGTACGGTGGCGAACTCGGCGTTCGGATTATCCACGATCTTGATCGGCGTGCCGACTGGCGTGAAGATCTTCAACTGGCTGGCTACGATGTGGGGCGGATCGATCAGTATCAAAACCCCGCTGCTGATGTGCGCGGGGTTCGTAACCATGTTCACCATCGGCGGCCTTAGCGGCGTGCTCCATACGATGGTGCCCTCTGACTTCCAGCAGCAGGACACTTACTTCGTGGTCGCGCACTTCCACTACGTACTTTTCGGCGGGTCGATCTTCGCTCTGTTCGCCGGCGTGTACTACTGGTTCCCGAAGTTTACGGGGAAGCTCCTCGGCGAGGGTCTGGGGCAGCTGCACTTCTGGCTCATGCTGATCGGCTTCAACCTGACCTTCTTCCCAATGCACATATCCGGACTGCTTGGCATGCCGCGGCGAATCTACACATACCAGGAAGGTTTCGGCTTCGATACCTTGAACATGATGTCGACCGTCGGTGGCTTCATCATCGCCGCCTCGATGCTCGTCTTCATCACCAACTTCATCTCCAGCTTACGTAACGGCGAAAAGTCGGGGCGTGATCCCTGGGACGCAAGGACGCTCGAGTGGTCGCTTCCCTCCCCGGTCCCGAACTACAACTTCAAGGAAGTGCCGGTTGTAGAAGCCCGCGATGCCTTCTGGTACACCAAGTACAGGGAGAACGAAGAAGGTGTGGTGGTGCGGATCGAAGGCGCAGCCGCCGACGACGAAGAGGACGATGGCGAGGGCGGACACGGCATACACCTTCCGTCGCCGTCATACTTCCCGCTGATCGCCGCCGCGGGACTGCCGATTATTGCCACTGGTCTCATCTATGACCCGGCGCTGGTCGCCGTCGGTGTCGCTACGACGATGATCGGTGTGTTCGGCTGGGCGATTGAGCCGCCCACGGAGCGCAGGTAGACAGTGGCTCGCGCGGACGCAGGGCATATGGCAACGTCGACCGGCGTCGACAACCGTAAACTCTTCATGTGGCTGTTCCTGGCCTCGGAGTGCCTGTTCTTCGGCTCGCTCATTGCCGCCTACCTCCTCTACCGCGGCCAGCACGGCGTTCCCTGCATGGACGGCGATCTTAGCACCTGCGTCTTCCCAACGGACCGCACGATCAACGGCGTGGAGTACGAAGGCATATTTGACATCCCGTTCACGTCCGTGAGCGCCTTCGTCCTGCTGATGAGTAGCGTGAGCATGGTACTGGCCCTCGCGGCGATCCAGCGGGGCAACGTACGCGCGATGCGGATCTGGCTCTTTACGACGGCCGCATTGGGAGCATTGTTCGTCGGCGGGCAGGCATTCGAGTTCACCGAGTTCTACCGCGAGGGCCTGACCCTGGAGACGAACCTGTTCGGCACGACGTTCTATGTGCTGACTGGCTTCCACGGCGCGCACGTGACGATAGGTGTGCTCGTCTTGTTTTCATTGCTCATCTGGTCATCGCGGGGAAAGATACAAGCGAAAGACAGCCTGAACATCGAGTTAGCGGGCCTTTACTGGCACTTCGTCGACATAGTCTGGATCGTGATTTTCACGCTCATATACCTGATTCAACCATGATTGAAGTTAGATCGATGCGGGGCACGGGAGGCGGTTTCTAGTGACGTTGGCTGACTATCGCAAACAACAGGGAACGGAAGACAAGCCAGAGGCC
>JACZRQ010000001.1:0-72315 GCA_022574655.1 Chloroflexota bacterium | reverse complement strand
TCACGGAGGCCAAGGGCACCCGAGTGCCCTCCAGTACGCGCAGATTGGCATCGTGCTTGCCATCATCACTGCTGTCGAGGTAGCGCTCTACTACCTCGATCTCAGTCGCAACGCTCTGGTCGGGCTCTTGTTGGCCCTCTCGGCCCTCAAGTTCGCGCTGGTAGTGCTCTGGTTCATGCATCTGAGGTTCGACAACCGTCTGTTCTCGACTCTCTTCGTCGGTGGCATTGTGCTCGCGATCGGTATATTCACGGTGGCACTCTCGACAGTCGGGGGCAAGCTAGTCTAACTTTGGCTCAGGCGTCCGCCGAAGGCAGGGCGGCGCCACGGGGAGGCGATACCGCTTGCCACTTCTGCACATAGGCGCCGGAGGTCCCGGCTGGTTCCAGTGGTCGTTCCAGTTGGACGTGCTGCTCCTGTGCCTTGTACTGCAGTGCGGTTACCTTGTTACCGTCTCCATTCTGCGCCATAACTTCACCGGCGCTGGCCGCGTCAAGCGCAGCCAGATAGCATACTTCACCTCCGGAGTCGTCGTTCTCTATCTCGCTGCCGGAGGACCGCTGCACGATCTTGCTGACGGCCGTCTGGTGAGCGCTCACATGGTTCAGCATCTGCTACTGATGATGGTGGTGCCCCCGCTATTCTTGGCGGGCATTCCCGGTTGGGCCTGGCAGGCGTTGTTGAGGCGCCCAGGCGTGTTATCGGTCGGGAAATTCGTGACCAATCCGCTGATCGCGCTGGCCGTCGTGAACAGCGTCTTCCTGCTCACGCACCTACCGGAAGCCGTTGACCTGCAGCTTGACTCGTCGGTTGCCCACCTCGGCATGCATGCCGCCCAGATACTGGCGGGACTGCTGATGTGGTGGTTGATCCTCAGCCCTGTGAGCGAGCTGCCCAGGCTCTCGTACCCGCTGCAGATGGGGTATCTGTTCCTCCAATCGCTTGTCCCATCGGTGTTCGCTGGCGTACTCACGTTTGCTGAAGGCGCGGTCTACGACGCTTATGCCGTCCGGGGCGAGTTCTGGGGAGTCAGCGTGATCGAAGACCAGCAGATCTCCGGGGCGATCATGAAGATTGGTGGCACGTTGATACTGTGGTCGTTCATCGGCTACGCGTTCTTCAAGTGGTACGGCGCTGAAGAAGCGGACGCGCGCGGTCCGCGACCACCGGACGGCCGCGAAGAACGGCATGAATTGGGGCTGACCGCCAAGCGATAGGCCTGCGTCGATAAATAGCTAAGGGGCGGCCCGTATACGGGCTGCCCCTTTTTCGTTCGTTCTGTCAGCGCCTACTCGACAGTGAGCGTCCCGATCATCTCGTTCGGATGGAAGTCGCAGCGGAAGATGATCTCGCCCGCCCCCTCCGGCGCCGTCCACTCGAGAGTTGCGGCGTCTCCTCCGCTGATGATCGCTGGATCAGAAACCGTGTCGTCGTCTGTGTTGTACTCGCCGTCTTCGCCGGCGATACGCATGTTGTGCGTGCTAGCACCTTGGTTGCTGATGTCGAACGTGACTTCTTCGCCGACGGTGATCGGTATTGCCGGAGCCTTCTCGCCGTTGAATTCGAAGAAGTCGTCCCCCATGGTGACCAACGTCTCGCCACCTGTGGCGGGCCCGGGAGTAGGCTCTCCGTTCTCGACAACCGGCTCGTGCCCCTCGCCTTCCGCCTCGTCTTCCTCGACGACCGCCCAGATGGTGCCGCCCAGTAGCGCCAAAGCCGTTACCGCCATAGCGCCACCCACCTGCCATGCCGGTGCACGTGGGTTGCTGGCGAAGTAGACAGCGGCGAGGAGCATTCCGCCGGCGATGCCGGCGGCGAGTGCGGTTGCGCCGGTGCTGCTCAACTCCAGGTAGATTCGCGAAAGGCCGTAGATCACGAGAAGAGCGAACGCCAGCACGCCCGCTGGTATGAGAAGGGGGAGCATGACGCGTTCCCCGGTCTCGATAGCCTCTTCGGCGTGCGCCCACGACGACTCAGTGCGCAGCGCCTCCATGTCGAGCACCTGCATGCTGTCGGGAACTATGATCTCTTCGTGCTTGCGGACGATGTTCGCAACGTTCGGCTCGTTGGTCTCGTAGCGGACGAGACTCTCGTCGCTGGACCAGCGTGTCTCGACCATGATGAGGATGTTGCCTTCGGGGTTGATCGAGCGTGTAACTCGCATGTCCTCGAAGCCCGCCTGCTGCTTCAGGAACTTGCGGTGCTCGTCCAGCTCAGGGATGAGCCCGCCCGCTGCCGTGGCTCGTTCGAGGCCCGCGGTAGCTACCTGAAATAGGACAGTCTGAATGTATTCCATTTGGTGATACCTATCGAGTCAACTACGTCCGTTCCCTGCTGTAACAGACCTGTGGCATTCTGTTCGTAACAGGTATCACAAAGTCCGGCGGAGCGTCAAGCAAAATAGCACCCCATCACTCGATCGGGTGTTTTGCGCCAATGCCGAGCGCGAAGACCGTCGGTGTGAGGATGCCGAGAACGATCAAGTCGATGACGATACCGAAGTGGCCATCGCCGTCGGCGTAAGCTGCGATCTGCAGCAGATCCACGGCGTACGAAATCGGGTTCACCGTCGCAAACACCTTGAGCCAGCCCGGCAGGTCCGCCAGCGGGAAGAACGCTCCCGACAGAAAGAGCAGGGGGAACAGCAGCAGGTTCATCACGAGGTGGAACCCCTGCATCGTCCGGATACGGGACGCCACGAGCTGTGCGAACCCGTTGAGGATGAACGCGAGAAGCAACACCGCGAGCACCGCGAGGCCGATCCCCGGGACGACGCCGTGCTGCCACTCTAGTTCGATGCCCGGAATCACGGAAGCGATTGCAAGTAGAGCGATCGCCTGCAAAGAGCCGATGGCAACGCCGGCGAGCGATTTTCCCAGCAGGATGATCTGTTGCGGATGAGGTGATGCCATCATCGCCCGTAGCTGCCCTGAGTCGCGGTCCTGGTAGTAGGACGCGCTCGAGAACGTCGACGAAAAGAGGGCCGTCATCGCGATCAGGCCGGCCACCAGGAAGCTCGTGTAGTCGCCGTCACGGATGGACGACGACGATGGTTCCAGCCCCTCCGAGATGCCGACACCGAGCACCGCAAGCAACATCAGCGGCAGCAGCAGCGAGGAGTAGAGCTGCGAGCGTGAACGCAGCACGGCGCGGAGGTCGCGAACAAGGATCGCTTGGCAGGCGAGCAGCGGGCCCGCGATCATCGCTCGTCCCCATCCAGCCCGGAGCCTACGACGTCGAAGTAGGCGTCCTCGAGACTGGCCTCGTGTACCCGGACCGCTGAAACGGAAGCCCCCGCCGCCTGAAAGAGCTTGGGCACGAACGTGGCGGCGCTGTCGACCGTCAGGTGGAGCAGCGGGCTGGACCATCGCAGCGCTCCGACCTCCGGCCACGCTTTGATCTCCGATATCTCGTCGTCGCTGAATTCGCCTTCGACGAACAGACCGTCGTGCTTGAGTCCGGACTTCAGTTCCGGCGGCGCACCCTGCGCCACGATTCGCCCATCGTGTACGAACGCCACGGCGTCGGCGTGCCGGTCCGCCTCCGAAACCTTGTTCGTGGCGGCGATGATCGTCACGCCTTCCTCGTTCCGCTCGTGCAGGTAGGCCCAGACGGCCTTCTCGGAATCTGGGTCGAGTCCGGCTGTGGGCTCGTCGAGAAGAAGCAGCTCGGGCGATGGCAGGAAGGCGCGCGCCAGTTCGAGGCGTCGCCGCATGCCTCCGGAGAGCGTTCGCACAGCGTCGTTAGCGCGATCTGTAAGGGCCACCGTCTCCAACGCCTCGTCCAGGCGCTGGCGCGCTCGTGCGCCGGTCATTCCGAATAGCTTTCCGTGAAACGCCAGCACCTCACGCACCGTCATCAGCGGATCGAGTGTGGACTCCTGGAAGACGAATCCGATGCGTGCGCGGAGGCCCGTAGAGGGCGTCTCGCCCAGCACCGTCACGCTGCCGGAGTCGGGCGCGCGCAGCCCGGCGAACAGCGAGAGCAACGTTGTCTTCCCCGACCCGTTCGGCCCCAGCAGACCAAAAATCGAACCGGCGGCGACGCTCAGGGAGAGTCCGTTCAACGCCTGACGATTCTCGTAGGAGAACGTCACGTCCACGGCCTCAGCGGCTACGGCGGTACGGGGCGGGGCAGCGGGTGATTGCACGGTTCTAGGTTCCCGTGCAGCGGCACGAGGGTCAAGCGTTCGGTGTGCTAAAGCGGTCTCGGAACCTCTCCAGCGGGTAAGTCGTACTTACTCTCGAGTGGTGATGATTTCCGGAGTGCCATTCTGGCGTTGGCGGTTCGCCAAGCTTGCTGTAGAGTCTATGGTTTGAAAGATGATCGAAGGAGGTTGTGATGGCTGATTATCCGTACATGCCCAACGTTGGAAACCTAAAGAAGTTTTTCGACTACATTCAAAGTGGTGGAGTTCCCGACAAGCTGACTCGGAAGTATCTCGAATCAGTCGGGTTCAAGAGTAAAAATGACCGAAAGATAATCCCGATCTTGAGGTTCATCGGTTTTCTGGATCCGTCAGGTGTACCCACCGAGCCATGGAAGGCCTATCGTGACAAAACGCAGGCACGGATGGTGCTAGCTCAAGCCATCAGAGGCGCATACAGTGGTCTCTTCGGGACGTATCCAGACGCGGATAGAAAAGACACCGAAGCTCTCCGCAATTACTTTTCCGGTCAGACCTCCCTTGCCGCTGGCGCGGTCACACAGGTCGTTGGAACCTTCAAGACGCTTTGTGGTCTCGGTGACTTCGCGGGCAACGCAGTCGAGGCCGCGGACGGCTCTACTAAACAGGAGCCTCTGGATGGCTCTACGAACCTGGAGCCAAAGGTCATCAAGCAGATAGTAGAGGTGCCCGCGAAAGGTGGCGGTCTAACCATCAACCTCAATATCCAGCTTCAGCTTCCTCCAACAGACGACGCATCCGTGTACGACAAACTGTTCGCGTCGATGAAAAAGCATCTGGGACTGTAGGCAAGACACATGATCCGGGGTGGCCACGATTGGATCGCTAGAGCCAAGGCCTTCGAGAAAGAAGCCCACGTTATTCTATCGGTGCATGAGAGTGCTGCCTCGCGGATCGTTCTGCTTACCGATACGTATTCGAAGCTTACCGTCCTAAGCCTGAAGCAGGATGATCTCATGCGTCAGGCACTGCGCTGCGTTGAGAACGGATTGTTTAGAGCCGCTCACGTTATGGCTTGGGCGGCGTTCATGGACTTTCTTGAGGAAAAACTGTCGGTTGATGGATTGGCAATGGTGAGAGCGCTTAGACCGAAATGGCGAGCCAGCTCCGTGGAAGAGCTTCGGGAGTACCAAACTGAGTATCATATTCTTGAACTGACACAACCACTGAAGCTCGCCACGAAGAATCAGAAGAAGGCTCTACAGGGACTGCTCAACAAGAGAAACGAGTGCGCACATCCGAGCGGCTACTATCCGGAAATGAACGACACCTTGGGATACATCACGGAGCTTCTTCAGCGCATTTCGACGATTGCCCCCAAGACGATTTGATACTCTGGCCTCGTACCCTCGTAAGCTGCGCACGGCGAATCGAGTAAGTGTAGCTGATACACTAACATCGTACCCAATCCAAATGACCATCCTTAGAGTCGGCCTCGCGCAGATCAACCTCATCGTCGGGGACCTCGATGGCAACGTCGAGAAGATCCTCGTCTACGTCGCCCGTGCGCGAGACCTCGGCGTTGACGTCGTCTCGTTCCCGGAACTCGCGGTCACCGGCTACCCGCCGGAAGACCTCCTGCTGCGCCCCGCCTTCATCGACGCCAACCTCCGTGCACTGGACGCGATCGTCGATGGCTCGCATGGCATCACAGCCGTTGTCGGCTTCGCCGACCGCGACGAGAACGGTGTGTACAACGCCGCCGCCGTCATCCACGGCGGGAAGCTCGCATCCGTCTACCACAAGCAGCGACTGCCCAACTACGGCGTCTTCGACGAGCTGCGCTACTTCCGCGCCGGCGCTGACCTCCCGGTCTGCGAGATCGCTGGCGTCGACATAGGCGTCAACGTCTGCGAGGACATCTGGTATCCGGGCGATCCCACCGCATCGCAGGCCGCCGCTGGCGCCGGCGTGATCATCAACATCAACGGGTCGCCGTTCCACGCCGGCAAGCGCCGCGACCGTCAGGAGATGCTCGCCGAGCGGGCGCGCGCCTACGGCGTGTTCATCTGCTACACGAACCTGCTCGGCGGCCAGGACGAACTCGTCTTCGACGGCGGGTCGATGGTGCTCGACCCGAACGGCGAGTTGATCGCCCGCGCCGCCGCCTTCGAGGAGGAGCTTCTCGTCTGCGACCTCAAGATCGACGATCGCAAACCAACGGCCAATGATCGTGTGACTCGTGTACAGGTCAGCGCCGCGCCCTCGCGCGGCGACAAACCGCCGCTCGAGCCACGGATCGCGCCCGAGCTATCGGCGGAGGCGGAGGTGTATTCGGCGCTCGTGCTCGGGACCCGCGACTACCTTCGCAAGACCGGCTTCGGCAAGGCGTTGGTCGCGCTGTCCGGCGGCATCGACTCGAGCCTCGTCGCAACCGTCGCTGCCGACGCCATCGGCGCCGGGAACGTCGTTTGCGTTGGGATGCCGTCCCGCTATTCGTCCGAGGGAAGCATCGCCGACGCGAAGGCGCTGGCCCACAACCTTGGCATCGAACTGATCATCGTGCCAATCGAACCGGCGCACGCCGCCTACCTGGGCATGCTCGAAACGCCGTTCGAGAAGCTGGGCGGCAGCCCTGAGTCGGGAGTCGCCGAAGAGAACGTCCAGTCGCGGATCCGCGGCAACATCATCATGGCGCTGTCGAATAAGCTCGGCCGGATCGTCCTCACCACCGGTAACAAGAGCGAGTTCGCCACCGGCTATGCGACGCTGTACGGCGACATGTCGGGCGGGTACGCCGTGATCAAGGACGTGCCGAAGACGATGGTCTACGACCTCTGCCGCTATCGGAACTCGCTCGGCGACGCGCCGGTGATCCCGGAGTCGGTGCTCACGAAACCACCCTCCGCCGAGCTGAAGCCCGACCAGCTCGATCAGGACACGCTGCCGCCATACGATGTTCTGGACGCGATTCTCGAGGCCTACGTCGAGGGTGACAAGAGCGTCCCCGAGATCGTCGAGCTAGGATACGACCGCGAGATGGTGTTGAACGTTGTTCGCATGGTGGACCGCAACGAGTACAAGCGCCGCCAGGCGCCGCCCGGCGTCAAGATCACGCCGCGCTCCTTCGGCCGCGACTGGCGCCCGCCGATCGCAAACCAGTATCGTGTCGAGTAGGAGCGAATCGCTCCGGTAACACGGGATCATCCAAGCGCAACTGTTTTGTCAGTAGAAGCTATCTTTTTCGACTTCGGTGGTGTGCTGCTGAAGCACGCCGACGGAATCGACCACAAGGCGATCGAAGCTCAGTTCGATCTGCCTGAGCGCAGTGTCTTCAACTGCCTCTACCGCGACAGCCGCTACAAGGACTTCTTCGTCGGCAGATGCACCGAGCAGGAGTGGGTCGAGTCGATCCGCGAGGCGGCCGAGCGCAACGTCGGCGACAAGGCGCGGGGAATGCTGAAGGCGCTACGGGAGGCCGATAGTGAACTGAACCTCGACATGGTTCGGCTGATGGAACGCCTGCACGGTCGCTATCGCCTGGGGATCATCTCGAACACTACACCGGGCATGGAAGAGCGGTTGCAGACGCAGTTCCCCCAACTCATCGAGTTGACAGAGGCGCGCGTCGGCTCCGGCGACCTCAAGATCGCCAAGCCCGATCCGGAGATCTTCCACCACGCCACGAATCAGATGGGCGTGTCGCTGGAGAGCAGCGTCTTCACTGACGACACGGCATCTTACGCATTGGCGGCATCGGAGCTGGGGATGCATGGCATCCACTTCACGGACTACGAGTCGTTCGTCGCCAAGCTGGAAGCGATAGGTGTGGCATGGTGATCGAAGCCGTCTTCTTCGACTTCGGCGGCGTGATCGGGAGGCTCGACCGTGACGAGATCCGCCGCCTCGAAAGCTCGTACGGCCTCAAGGAGAACGACCTGCTGCGCTCGATCTACGGCATCCCCGAGTGGCGCAAGGCAGAGATTGGCCGTATCCCGACCGAGGAGTGGATCGCGGCGGCGAACCGGGCTCTCGACGAGAAGGCTGGTAAGCCAGTGCCGCAACTCCACGAGGACTGGCGGCAGATGTGGCAGGGGTTGGACGAGGATGTGGTGGAGCTGGCACGCGCACTGGGATCGCGCTACCGCGTTGGGATGATCTCGAACACGACGAAGCGTCTCGAGAAGGAGATGCTGGAGCCAAGCGGGCTGAGCGACTTGTTCGAGATCGTTGTGAACTCCGCCCGCCTGGGCATCGCCAAGCCCGACACCCGTATCTATCACCACGCCGCCGACCAGATGAACGTCGGCTACTCGGCCTGCGTCCACATCGACGATCTCCAGCCGAACATCGACGGCGCCATCGCGGCCGGATTCAGCGCGATCCATTACGAGGGACACTTCCCGGCGCTTGAGAAGTCGCTGCGTGCCCTCGGCGTCGAGTGGTAACGATACGCCGATGGGCGTCGTCGTATTGACAGCGTACGGTAGCGTTGATACGCTTGCTGTAGCTTAATAGAAGCGTTTGGTTCCTTTATCTCCGAATGAGGTGTAGAGCATGCTGACGATGACAGAAAAAGCGGCCGTCAAGGCCAAAGAGTTGTTCGAAGAGAAGGGCCTCAAGGAAGACGCTGGCCTACGCGTGTTCGTGGCGGGCGGCGGCTGCTCCGGCTATCAGTACGGCATGGCGCTAGCCAAAGAGGTCGATGATGACGACCTGGTCATCGAGCACGGCGGCATCCGCATCATCGTAGACCCGGAGAGCGCTCCGCTGCTCGAAGGCGCCGAGATCGACTACGTGGACGATCTGATGAAGGCCGGCTTCACGATCAACAATCCCAACGCAGTCAAGTCCTGCGCCTGCGGCACCTCCTTCCAGACCGCCGAAGGCGGCGGTGAAGCCAAGGCCTGCTCGCACTAGCGCCGCAAACCTAACACGAGACACAAAGCCCGGTGGGAGACCACCGGGCTTCCCAATTGGCCCGCGCTGATCCTTTGGGGGGCGGGCTTTAGCCCGCCGTCAGGCCGGTGTCCGTATAATCTGAGGCAAGCGGGTTCCCCGATCCAATCGGGGCTGAGGGCATGGGGGTGTCCCCTTCTTCAATGGGTGGGCGGGTGGGCACCTGTCAAAAGGAGGACAAAATGACCTACTGGATCGTAGTCGGATCAGAAGAAAACATGCGCATCGCCGAGTCGCGCGGCTTCGACATGTTCGGCTTCAAGAGCACCCGCCGCAAGGAAGTAGCGAAGATGCAGCCCGGCGACAAGCTGATCTTCTACCTCACGAAGATCATGAAGTTCGGCGGCCTCGCCGAAGTCACCTCCGAGTACTTCGAGGACCACGATCCCGTGTTCAAGAGCGTGAAGCCCAAGGAAGACTACCCCTGGCGCGTCAGCATCAAGTCGGAGATCGTGCTCACCCCGGACCAGTACCTCGACGTACGCGAGCTCGGCCCCCAGATGAAGTACACGAAGAAGTGGCCCGCCGAGCACTGGCGCCTCGCCTTCCAGGGCAACCTACACCAGATCCCCGAAGAAGACTACGAATGGCTGACCGGCCTCATGCGCGAAGCCTCCGGCGTCAAAGCGTAAGGGCGGATCGGCCAGGTCGCCCCTACAACACTCAACGGCTCTCCCGCCACCCCCGCCGCGCCTATCACCAGCGCCGAGAGCAACGCAAGGGGTACCGCCGCCAGCAATCGTCCCTTCGGCAGCAGATGTCATTTGGGGCACGGACCAGAATCTCCTTACGCCGTCATTCTACCCCTAACCACGAGCGCCTTACAGGCCTCATGCGCCAAGCCGCCGGCGTCAAGGCGTAGAGCTCCCGGAGGGGCCTCAGAGCCCCTATCGTCACATTGACACGCCCCTCAGGTTGACTATAATTGCCGTACAGGGGGTGCAGCATGTCCCATGCTGGACACGCCGCTTATACGCTTCGTCCGTCAATAATCCCGCCTTCGGTCGCCGTGGCGGCTGCCATAGTTGCGGTACTGTTCGCCTCGGCGCTATGCAAAGCCCCCGCAGTAGAGGCCGTCGACAACGTCATCACCTCCCCTGACACGGCAGGCAGCGTCGGGGGTTCGACTTCCCTGGCGCTCGATGGCACCGGCAACCCGGTCGTCAGTTACCACGACGGGAGCAACGGGGATCTTAAGTTGCTACACTGCGGCGACCCGAACTGCAGCGCGGGCAACGTCATCACCTCCCCCGACACGGCGGGAAATGTCGGGATCCACACATCGCTGGCGCTGGATAGTAGCGGCAATCCAGTTGTCAGCTACTGGGACAACAGCAACTTAGACCTAAAAGTGTTGCACTGCCGAGACGCGAACTGCGCCGCGGGGAACGTTATCACGTCCCCTGACATGGCGGGGAATGTCGGGTTCTACACATCGCTGGCGCTGGACGGCAACGGCAACCCCGTGGTCAGCTACCTCGACGGCAGCAACTTTGATCTGAAGGTGTTGCACTGCGGCGACCCGGACTGCAGCATGGGCAACGTCATCACCTCTCCCGACACGGTAGGTCTCGTAGGCGAGCACTCGGCTCTGGCCTTGGACGTGAGCGGAAACCCGGTGGTGAGCTACTACGACCGCAGCAATGGAGACCTGAAGGTGCTGCACTGCGGCGACCCGAACTGCGGCGCAGGAAACGTTATCACCTCTCCCGACACGGCGGGCTTCGTGGGGTTGTACTCGTCGCTGGCGCTGGACGGGAGCGGCAACCCGGTGGTCAGCTACTACGACAGCACCAACAAGGACCTGAAGATGCTGCAGTGTGGCGACTCGGACTGTAGCGGCGGCAATGTCATCACGTCCCCCGACACGGCGGGGAATGTCGGGTTCTACACATCGCTGGCGCTGGACGGCATCGGCAACCCAGTGGTCAGCTACGCCGACGACACAAACGGAGACCTGAAGGTGCTGCACTGCGGAAGCCCGGACTGCAGCGCAGACAACGTCATCACCTCCCCAGACACGGCGGGAATTGTCGGCTTTCACACATCGCTGGCGCTGGATGGCATCGGCAACTCAGTGGTTAGCTACTTCGACGGCGTTCCGAACGACGACCTGAAGGTGCTGCATTGCAGTAATCCGAACTGCAGAAGTGACAGCGATGATGACGACATCTTCGATCCGTTCGACGTCTGCCCTGATCTCCCCGGTGTCCCTCAACACAACGGTTGCCCACCCCCCGGACCGCCGCTGGCGGTTGGCGGCATCGCTGGCCTGCTGGAGGCGGGAGATGCTCCGGCCAGCGAAAGTCGACATGACAACACCGGCCACATAGCGGGGCTCATGGCCGCAATCGGAGCCACGCTCATCGTTGGTGGCTGGTACGCCCGCAGACGCTACCTGCGGTAGCCCTCACGCTATCGCCCGTTGCCCGCCTCTCCCCCATCCCCTACCCTTGTACCCACTGTGACCAAGAAGCCAGCCGCCGCCCAGACGAGCGACGCCCTCGAACCCGCCACCTTCCGCGAGAAGGTCGAGGCCGGCCAGTTCGTCGTCACCGTCGAGGTCGACCCGCCGCACGGCCTCAGCCCTAAGCGGGCGCTCGAAGGCGCCAAGCTCCTGCAAGAAGCGGGCGTCGACGGCCTCAACGTCGGCGACAGCCCCACCGCCAAGGTACGGATGTCGCCCCTGGCGATGTCCGTGCTGCTCCAGCGCGAGGTCGGCGCCGACATCATCATGCACTACACCACCCGCGACCGTAACGCCATGGCCATCCACTCGGACATGGTCGGCGCGCACGTCCTCGGCGTCCGCAACATCCTCTGTCTGCGCGGCGACCCGCCGTCCGTCGGCGGCTACACGGACATCGTTGGCGTCTGGGACATCAGCGCCGTCGGGCTCATCCGCTTCCTCAAGCTCGCCAACGATGGCGTCGACTTCGCTGGCAAGTCCATCGGCCGCAAGGCGTCGTTCTTCGTCGGCGGCGCGGCGAACCTGAACGCCAACCCGATCGAGCCGGAGCTACGGCTGATGCGACGTAAGGTGGAGGCCGGCGCCAACTTCTTCATGACCCAGAACGTCTTCGACGAAAAGGTGCTCGAACGCTTCCTCGACGGCGCCGCCAAGTTCAAGCGCCCGGCGATGGTCGGCGTCCTGCCGCTCGCCAACTCCCGTCACGCCGAGTTCCTGCACAAGGAAGTCCCCGGCATGTACCTCCCGGACGACGTGCGCGACCGTATGCGCAAGGCCGGCGACGAACGCGGCCTCGCCGAAGGCAAGGCGATGGCGCGAGACTTCATCGCCTTGTGCCGCGACAAGGCCGCTGGCGTCTACCTGGTACCGTCGTTCGGGCGCTACGACGTCATCGCCGACCTGATCGCCGACGTCAAGTAGAGACGGAGTATCCGTCTTCGATAACATAGACCCGAAATGCCTCCCGACTCCGGAGCCCACCCAACCGTCCTCTTCGACGGCGTCTGCAACTTCTGCGACGCCTCCATCAACTTCGTGATCGGTAACGACAAGCGATCCTACTTTCGCTTCGCGCCGCTGCAGTCGGAGGCGGGAGCGCGCCTCCAGCGTCAGTACGGGTTCGACCCGTCTCAACTGGATACGTTCGTCCTAATCGAGGGCGGGAAGGCGTACCTGCGTTCCACGGCTGCGCTGAGGATCGCGCGGAGGCTCGGCGGCGTGTATCCTGCCCTATACGCGGCGATCGTCGTCCCACGCCCGCTGCGAGACGTCCTCTACAACTGGTTCGCGAAGCGGCGCTATCGCTGGTTCGGCCGGAAGGAGGAGTGCATGGTACCGGCGGCTGATGTCAAAGACCGATTTCTGACAGAATAGAAGTAGCTAGTGCCGGATAGCAGGGATTACTGAATGGCGAAATCTAAAAAAGAGGCGAAGCCTCCGTTCCACTTCTCGCCGCGCCCGAACCGCGCGCACGAGATCAACTGGCAGGAGTGGGGCCCGGAGCCCTTCGAACAGGCGCGCGTCTCGAACAAGCCGGTTCTGCTCGCCCTCTCCGCTGTGTGGTGTCACTGGTGTCACGTCATGGACGAGACCTCGTACTCCAACGAAGGCGTCATCACATACATCAACAAGCACTACATCCCGGTCCGCGTCGACAACGATCAGCGCCCGGACATCAACGCCCGCTACAACATGGGCGGCTGGCCGACGACGGCGTTTCTCACCCCCGACGGCGAGGCGATTTCCGGTTCGACCTACGTGCCGCCGGAACAGATGCTGGAGCTTCTCCCAAAGGTCTGGGTCTACTTCCAGAGCAACAAGGATGAGGTGGCCCGCAAGGTCGCTGATCTGCGCGAAAAGCGAGCGGCGGCGCTCTCCTCTCAAGCAACGAGCGAGATCACCTCGGAGGTCTACGACACGGTCTTGAGGGCAGTGGGCGATCACTACGATCCGATGCACGGAGGGTTCGGCGACGCCCCGAAGTTCCCGCACTCGGACGCCATCGACCTCCTCCTGTACGCGCATCGCAAGTCGCGCGACCCCGACGTGCTGCACATGGCGCGCAAGACGCTGGAATCGATGGCGCGTGGCGGAATGTACGACCATGAGTGGGGTGGCTTCTTCCGCTACTCCACGAGGCGCGACTGGTCGGAGCCCCACTACGAGAAGATGTTGGAGGACCACGGCGGCCTGCTCAAGGCGCTTCTGGCGCTCTACCGCATCACCGGCGACGAGGAGCACGCTGACTTCGCGCGTCGCACGATCGACTACATCGAGTGGAAGCTGCGCGACCCAGAAAAGGGGTTCTTCTATGGCTCCCAGGACGCGGACGAGGAGTTCTACAAGCTATCGAAGGCGGAACGCGAAGGAAAAGAAGAACCGTACATCGATCACACCTGCTACACGAGCTGGAACGCGATGGCGGCCTCCGCGTACTTGGAAGCATCGTGGACGCTCGGCCGTCCGGATCTCCGTGATGCTGCCGCACAGGCGCTGACGTTCCTCTGGGACGAGTGTCGCGAACCGAAAAAAGGCATGTACCGCTTCCATGACGGCAGCGGTCCGCAAGTGCTTGGCCTTCTCGGAGACCAGTCACACACCGCCCGTGCGATGCTCGACGCCTACGAGGTCACGGGCGATCCCGTATACCTCGATCGCGCCGAACAGCTAGCCGCCTTCCTCCTCGACCGATTTCTCGATCCGAACGGCCGTAAGGGATTCTTCGATGTCTGGGACGAGCCGTCGACCGTGGGCCGCCTGGAGGAACGCCAGAAGTCCCTGCAGGACAACACCGTGTGCGCCGAGCTGTTCCTGCGTCTCCACCACCTGACGCGCACGGACGACTACAAGGATGTCGCACGATCGACCCTCGAAGCATTTGCCGGAGACGTGCCTCACATGGGCCACTTCGCAGCGGGCTACGCGCGGCAGACGGATACGTTCCTCAATCCGCCTGCCGAAGTGAACATCGTTGGTGATGCCGAGTCCGCCTCCAGCCTGCATCAGGCCGCCTTGGCGCTCGACGTCCCTTCGCGCAGCGTGCAGATCATCAATCCCGAGGATGCCAAGCGGCTGGAAGCGCTGGTGCTTCCCTCGGAACCAGCGCCCGCAGCATACGCCTGCTTCGGCACGATGTGTTCGCCTCCCGTCACAGAGGCTGCCGAGCTATTGGCGTCGGTGAAGCAGATGGCAGAGGTGGCAAAGCCCGCCTAGGCGGATCGCTAATCATGGAAAAAGACGAAGTAGCGCGCGTGATGCACGAGATGCCGTACGGTCTGTACATCATCGGTTGCCGGGAGGGCGACGGAGTTAACGCCATGATGGCGGACTGGGTGATGCAGGTCTCATTCGAGCCGAGGCTCGTCGCTGTCTCGTTTGAGAACGACTCCAACACCCTCAAGCATGTGAGCGAGCACAAGGCGTTCACGGTGAACCTGCTGGCGCAGAACGACGAAGGCATGGAGTTGGCGCGCCGGTTCGCGCAGCCGAGCAGCGGCGGGAAGGTGAAGGGGCGAAAGGGGGCGGAAGCCGCCAAGGTCCACCACAAGCTCGATGGCGTGGACTGCGAGCTGACGGGCTCCGGCTGCCCCGTGCTTTCCTCAGCGATGGCGTGGTTCGAGTGCGAGGTCGAGGAATCGTTCTCGATCGGCGATCATACGCTGGTAGTGGGGCGGGTGCTCGACGGGCGAATCGAGAAGGAAGTCGAGCCGATGACGTCCGGGTACACTGGTTGGACGTACAGCGGCTGAGCTTAAGCGGGAGAATCGGATGACGACGAAGGAAGACGTAATCGCGGCCCTTGAGGCGTTCCAAGCCACCGTAGAGGAGCTAGTTGCCACGCTGCCGAAGTCAGAGTGGGACAAGGGCATCTACGAAAACGGCTGGAACGCCAAACAAGTGCTGTCGCACTTGTCGTCCACCGCCGGCGTCGCGGGCTTCATCCTTACCCTGGCACGAACCGGTCCCGTTGTCGGCCGGCGAGAGGGCGACAGCGAGTTCGACAACGATGCGTTCAACGCGCAACAGGTCGCGGCTCGCGAGAAGAAGGCGGTCAAGGCGCTGCTGACCGAGATAACGGATACGCTGTATCGCGACAGGCAGGTCGTCAAGGCCGCTCCGGATCAGCTACTGGCCGCTCCGTTCGAGGCGCCTTGGGGCGAGAGGGGAACGGTGGCGGATATCATCGCCGGTTCATTCACTGAGCACCTGGGCGGCCACGTGAACGATCTGAAGGCTGTTGTTGCCTAGTCGGGCGCGAAGTCGGACTTGATCCGGCGCATCTGCCAGAGGTGCTCAAGGTCGTGCTCTGCTAGCTCCCTCGCCATCTGCTCCAGCGTGACCTTGTCACGATAGGGATGATCGGCCTCCCGGCTCCAGTCATCTTCAGATACGCTCCACAGTAGATGCGTCGACTCGCGTCGTAGCATCCGCAGCTGGCTGAGAACCTCTTCGAGGTCCGATGACCGATAGTCGCGCTCGAAGGGAAGGACGTCGATGTCCCATGCGGGCAGCTTCCGCGTCCGTTCGGCGAAGGCGTTGAACTGCTTGACCGCAAGCTCCTCGGCGTCGCGCAGGTGCGCCGCAATCTCCTTCAGCGAAAGTTCGTCTTCATGCGGACGCTCGATGAGCTCGTCTTCAGCCATGCCATAGAATTCGCGTCCGATCAGGCCGCCGGTCTCGCGAAGAGCCTTGAGCACCCAGCCGAGGGAGTCACGTTCTTGAAGGAGCATGCCGCTATTGTAGCGCTGGACCGACCCGATTTGCGTGATGGCTTGGCCTGTCTTGCTGGTACTTCGAGCGAGTCGGATAATTGCTGTCGTCGATGAGCGCTGAAGCACTTCCTTTCGCCCTCCTGATCGTCCTCGTTGAGTTCGCGATCGGCTCGCTGTGGGTCGTCCTCTTTTCCCAGATCCGCGGACAGGCGACGCCGTCGTTCATCAAGTTCGGCGCGGCAACCGTTTTCGTCATGGCCGGGTTCGCCTTTTGGGTGGCCGCCACGATCAACGTCGGCGACGAGATCGACGGCTATCCGCTCGATCCGTCGTACATGCCGGAGGCGCGGCTGGCGTTGGCCTTGCTGTTTGGCCTATCGCTGCCGTACTCGCTCCTCACACTGATCGAAGCTCGTAGGCTGGGGATCGCTGCGGGCGTGCTGGCTTCCATAGCCGGGCTGGTGGCGATGGCATTCTTCGCGCAGGTGCTAGCGGTGCCAACGTGGGGTTACGTGGGAACGCTGCTCAGTCTCATCGTCGGCGCGCTGGTCGTCGGCGCCGTCTCTATGGGCATGGTCCTCGGCCACTGGTATCTGGTTACGCCACGACTCCCCGAGAAGCCGCTGCGCGAGATGACTGGACTGCTGCTCGTCATGATGCTGCTGCAGGCCGTGCTCATCATCCTCGCGTTGGCGCTGCCGCGAGACTCGTTCCCCAGCTCGGTAGACACGCCGATTCTCGAGAATCCGTTCTTCTGGATGCGTGTGGCTGGCGGCTTAGCGTTTCCGATGCTCCTCGCATACATGGCCTACGACTCATCCGGCGTGCGGGCGATGCAGTCCGCAACGGGCCTGCTGTACATCGCCATGGCACTGGTTCTCTCGGGCGAGGTCGTCGCCAAAGGGATAATGTTCGTTTCAGCAGTGCCGAACTAGTGGTATCATTTCGGTTCACTTGATCAGCAAGCTCGCAAGGAGGGACACATGGGAGATTCGACGAAGACGCTGAAGGTAGGGGACGCTGCCCCTGACTTTGAGCTGAAAGGCACGGAGAACAGCGAATTTAAGTTGAGCGATGCCAAAGGCAAGCACAATGTGGTGCTCAACTTCTTTCCGGCAGCATTTTCGGGGGTCTGCTCTCAGCAGATGCCACGGATCCAGGATCAAAAGAGCATGTTCGATGACGACACCCTCGTGTTCGGCGTCAGCGTGGACAACAACTACACCCTCGACGCTTGGGCGAAGCAGATGGGGATCGAATTTCCGCTCTTGAGCGACTTCTGGCCGCACGGGGCCGTGGCAGAGAAGTTCGGTGTGCTGTTCCCGGTCGGCGTTGCCGAGCGCGCTGTCATCGGGATCGACAAGGAAGGGATCATCCGCTACATTGACGTCCATCCGGTGCTAGAGGTGCCTGACCTGGATGAGTGTGCGGTGGCGCTGAAGGGGTAGCAACGAGGGGCCTGTAAGCGGGGAGAGCGGTATGACGAAGATTGATTTTGGTTGGTTCCTACCAACGATGGGTGACTCCGAGATAATCGGGCCGCCGACCAGAGAGCCAAGCTTGGACTACCTCGAGGAAGTCGTCACGACGGCTGAGGATGCCGGCTTCACGTTCGCGCTGGTTCCGGTCGGGGCTGCATGTCAGGACGCTTGGCTCTCTGCGGCCGCGGTTGCCGGCAGGACGAAGCGGTTGAAGTTCCTGGTCGCGATGCGTCCCGGCTTCGTGGCGCCGACGGTAGCCGCGAAGATGTCCAACACGCTCGACCAGCTGACCAAAGGCCGGGTGCTCATCAACATCGTCACTGGCGGCTACCCTGCGGAGCTTGCAGCCGACGGCGATTTCCTTGACCACGACGAGCGATACGAACGGACCCGGGAGTTTATGCAGGTTGTACGAAGGGCCTGGACCGAGGAAAAGCGTTGGGATCACGAAGGCAAGTACTACAAGGTGGAAGGCGCGAAGCTGTTCCCGCGCCCCTATCAGCAGCCGTGCCCACCCTTCTATTTCGGTGGCGCTTCGGAGGCCGGGAAGCGCGTCGGCGCCGAGGAAACCGACGTATACCTCCTTTGGGCTGAAACGCAGGAGATGGTGCGGGAGCGAATCGAAGATATGCGCAAAAGGGCGTCTGCCTTAGGCAAGACGTTACGCTTCGGAATGCGGCTGCACGTCGTCGTGCGTGAGACGGAGGAGGAGGCGTGGGCCGCGGCTGACGATCTGATCTCGCAGATTCCAGAACGCATGGAATCTGCGATGGACAAGGTCCACGCTCGCACCGATTCAGAAGGAGAACGAAGGCAGCAGCAGATGCGCAGCAAAGACGGAGAGAACCTCGTGATCGCACCCAACCTGTGGACCGGCATCGGCAAGGCCCGCGTGGGAGTCGGTACGGCGCTCGTGGGCTCAGGCGAGAACGTCGCGAAGCGGTTACAGGAGTACGCCGACATCGGCCTCGACACGTTCATCCTTTCCGGATACCCGCACCTTGAAGAGGCGGAGCGATTTGGCAAGTACGTAATGCCGCACTTCGCGGGAAAGCACACCGAAGCCGTCTCCTCCGCCTAGACGGCCGTGCTAGGCGCGTATCCTGGTTATTCTGAAGTTACGGCGAACTCTTCAACGGTGAAGGCGATGCGCATTCCGTCCGCGTAGTGAGAGGCGTCTGGCTCGTCGTCTCTATCCTTCAGGTTGCAGATCAGAACGTACGCGCCCGGATCCGTCAGACTGAAGGTGCCGCTAGTCTTTCGGTCTGGATCCACCTTCTCGATCCGGCCTTTTACGTCCATTCCGGCCGCACGCTCATCGACGGTCCCGTCGTTTTCCGTAGGCAACTCGTCAATCCCAAAGTCCGTGCGAATGATTATCAGCTCATGATCTAGATCAGGGCCGTCGTTTTCGATGTCGAACGTGACGTCGCCGGGCGGCACGGTGTCTAGAGTGGTATCGATGAAGAATTCGCCAAGGGTAACGTCTAGTTTGGAGTCTTCGCCCTCGTCGTCGCTACAGGCGAAGAATGCAAGGAGTGCAATGAAGGCGGCGGGAACCGCGAGGAATCTCACAGCTTGAGGCTCCTTTCGTACATACGGATGGTGCGTACAGACCACTATAGCAGCAGGGCCTCCCGCCCGGGAGGCCCTAGTCGTTCATGGGTTTGTGGCTACGAGTAGTTGCCGGTGCGGCGAGCGATCTCGTTGAGTCGCTCGATGCGCTTCTCCATCGGCGGGTGGCTGCTAAACAGGCCGCCACCGATGAATCCGGACATCATCGAGTCTCCCCCCTGTCCCTGACTCTTCGTCGCGCCTAGCGGGTTGACGATGAATAGATGGGAAACGGCTGGGTTGACCTGCATCGGTCGCGCCTTTGAATAACTCTCAAGCTTCTGTAGCGCGCTTGCCAGTGCCATCGGTGTGTGAGTGATCTCGGCGCCCGTTGCGTCCGCGCCAAACTCGCGCTGGCGTGAAATGGCGAATCGGACGGCTGTGGCAGCAAGCGGTGCGAGAATGATGATCGCCAGCATGGCGATCATGCCGCCCATGCCTCGTCGGCCGCCGAAGAACATCGCAAATCTGCCGATGAAGGCCAGCGCCATGATTGCCGTTGCAATAGAGGCGACGATGGCGCTGACTAGGATGTCGCGGTTCTTAACGTGTCCCAGCTCGTGACCGAAGACAGCCGTCAGCTCGCGGTCGTCGAGAATGCGCAAAATGCCGGTGGTCGCGGCGACTGCCGCGTGGTTCTCGTTACGGCCGGTCGCGAACGCGTTCGGTGCGTCGTTCTGGATAATGTAGACCTTGGGCTTCGGCATCCGTGCCATGGACGATACTTCGTCTACGATCCTGTGAAGCCGGGGCTCTTCGTCCTGGGTGACCTCTTTGGAGCCGGTCATTCGTAGCGCGAGCTTGTCCGAGCCCCAGTATGAGCCGACGTTCATGGCGAGACCAAAGATGGCGCCGCCGACGATCCCGATAGTACCGAACAAAAAATAGCCGATGGCCAAGAAGATCCCCGAGAGAATGGTTAAGAGGAAAACTGTCTTGACTTGAGTCATCTAAGTCATCACCTCAATGGGGCGGTGCTATCACCCCTACTATCTAGCTTAATCCAAGCCCAGTGGGCTCTCAAGTGGATGCTTTGCTTGTCTTACCGCTAGCCTTGTTTTTAGAGGCAGGGTTCTGGAGCAGACCGTTGATGAATCGGAGCCCCTTCGCGATCCTCGGTCCATACCAACATAGAATCTTGCCATCCACTATGTGGATACGATCATCCCGTACCGCGGGGACGTGTGTGCGGTCGGTGAAATCTGCTTTGTGCTCCTCGCGGAAGTTATACGGCTCATTTGGGAGGAGGATCACATCGGGTATCCTGCGTGCCACCTCGTCAAGCTCGATGCGCGGGTACCGATCGTGGCGATCTGCGAAGAGGTTGCGGCCACCGCATACGGCTATGAAGTCGTGCGTGTAGGTATCGGCGCCCACGCTCATCCAGGGTCGTCTCCAGATCGGGCAGAACACGCGCGGCCGCGGCTTCGTCTGGCTCAAGGCCGTAACCTCCGCCAGGGTCTCATCGGCCTCCTGGAGAATAGGCTCGGCTCGGTCTAGCGTCTCCGTCATCTCTGCGATCTGGCGCATCATCTTGATCGCTGCGGACACGGTGCGCGGAAACGTCACGAAGACCTTGATTCCGCTTCTGACTAGCTGGCGGATGTCTTCTTCGCGGTTCTCTTCCGCGTTCGCTATCACGAGATCCGGCTTCATCTCTTTCACCTTCTCGATATCAAGCGTCTTTGTTCCGCCGACCCTAACTTTCGACTTCATCGCTTCGGGTGGTTCGACGCAAAAGTCCGTGACACCCATGACGATGTCTGCAGCTCCGAACGTGAAGAGCGTTTCGGTAAGGCTTGGCACGATCGAGATCACGCGCTTCGGAGCCGTCGTAACCTCTATATTTCTGTATAGTCCGTCTATGTAAATCGACATAAATCCATTATCCCATGTTGCCGGGCGTCTCGTCAGCCCAATATGATCTCCGTTGATTTGCGGTCGTCTCGTCTGATGAACTCTACGCCTACCGTGACGCTGGCACGATAATCGTTCAGAACGCTGAAGAGATCGCCGAGTGTATCGATCGGTTCGTCTTGGATCTGGACGATCACACCGCACGGCTGCAGGCCGGCTTCGTCAGCGGGGGCCTCCTCGTTGCACCCTGTCATGTGTATGAGGACATCACTGAAATGCCGAGAGCGGAAAGCAACCGACGGCGAGCGCCCGATCCACTGACTCGATTGTAACACCGAGAAGGCCCCTGTCTACGGCGACCGAGTCCGTCAGTTCCTGGATGATAGGTTTGCGCTGTCGACTCTGGTTCTCACCGGCGGGACCTCAGTGCGAAGCGTTTCAACTTGAGTCCTCCTTGTGACGGCACCCCGATAGAATGAACGGTCTGTGGAACGGGGCGGTTCCGCTCGTTAGAATGTGGTCTGATTGCCAGCGAATCGCGACGAATCTAGTGACGCTATGACGGACGTAACATCTGAGGAAGAGACGTACAAGGCTCTGGAGGACCAGGCGCTCATGGAACGCCTGACCCTTCGGGACCTGACGGCGTTTCGGACGCTTTACAACCGATATAGCAGTCTCGTGTACTCCGCCTCACTGCGGGTGCTGCGAGATGCGAGTTTGGCTGAGGATGTGGTTCAGGAAATATTCCTTCGCATATGGCGCAAGCCAGAGAGCTACGTGGCGACGCGTGGGAAGTTTGCGACCTGGCTCACTTCGGTGACCAGGAACCGAGCGGTCGACGCGATCCGGTCACGGAACCGACGTTATCGGCACGAGACTGCATCGCCGGAGGAGCAAGAATGGGACGTACCCGGAGATGAGCGGGACGATCCGGCGCTGACGGCAGAGATGTCGGATCAGCGCAGGATCATCTTAACGGCGCTTTCGGGTCTACCGGCGGAGCAGCGACGGGTGATCGAGCTTGCCTACTTCGGGGGCCTGACACAGCAGGAGATCTCCGACAAGCTAGATCAGCCGCTGGGAACCGTGAAGACGAGGATTAGACTGGGGATGCAGAAGTTGAAGGCGGCCCTCAGTCCCGAGGTGACATGAGTACGAAGCAGATGGACTGCGAGCAAGTAGCGGAGATCCTTGACGCCTACTCTCTTGGCGCCTCTGAGCCGGACGAGGCTCGTGGCCTCGAGGAGCACGTGTCAGACTGCGTCCGCTGCTGGGAACAGTTGAACGAGGCGCAGCGCGCGGCAGCGATGCTAGCGCTGGCTATTCCCGTGGAGGACGCCCCGGCCGGCTTGGAAGAGCGGATAATACGGGAGGCTGCCCGCGAGTCGCGACCGGCAACCAGCATTTTTGACCGGTTTCGAGTCGGTTGGCCAACCGCCGCTGGAGCGTTCGGACTAGCGGGTGTCGCCGCCTTGGTGTTCGCTGCCGTCCTGCAGGTCCAATTGAGCGACCTTCGTGGCGACAACAGCGACCTCGAGAACTTGGTTGCCGTCGAAGAGCAGACGATCGTCGACATGCGCGACATCATGTTTGTGTTCCTGCGGGCAGATGATCTCGCTACCTTGGACGTGGAGCCGGTGGGCCCCGAGGCTGCGGAAGCGGCGGTCACGTACACTTGGAGTCAAAAGGATCAGACGGGGTTCATCTTGTGTGAGGGCCTGCCACCTCTGGCAGAAGGCCAGGTCTATCAGGCGTGGTTCACCCTCGAGGGCAGCCCCCAGTCCGCCGGCACCTTCAGCTCGCACAACGGTTCGTGTAATATGCCGCTCGGGTTGACCGAGTCGGGGCCGCCGAGCGGACTGGGTATTACCATCGAGCCTGAGGGCGGCAGCACTTCGCCAGCCCACGGCGAATACATTCTGTACACAAGCTTCGGCGACTAGAATCCCGGTAGAGACTCCTGCATTGACACAAGGACGTCTCCAAGTGATACTTAGTCTCACCGAGACGAGGTATCAATGTCAGATCTTGAAGCGATTAGTCTGAAGCTGGAGGCGCGGGGACACCGCGTAACGCCGTCGCGCCGTGCTGTAATTGCGGCTATCCTCCAGCAGAGCGAGCACTTCACCGTAGATGATCTCCTCTCGTACCAGGGCGCGGGTCGCGCCACTGTGTTTCGTACGATCCGGCTGTTGACGGAGATCGGCGTCGTCTGCCGTGTGCTCATGGAGGATGCGAGCTTGCACTATCGCGTGTCTGAGCGGGGCAAGCATCATCATCATGTCGTCTGTAGCGACTGCGGACGTGTCCAGGATCTCGACCAGTGCGTGATCGCAGACGTAATGCGGGAACTCTCCAGCGCCACCGGATTCGAAATCGAAGGCCACTGGCTCGAGCTTTACGGTAAGTGTTCCCAGTGCCGGAGCCGGTCTAGGGCAGTTCTGGCTGGGTAGCTGGTTTTTTGAAGCTGCGTACCATAGCCATCGGATTCTTCGCTCTGTTGCTCTGCACTGCGATTCTAACCACCGTCGCGTGTGGCGGCGGCGACGATGATAGTGGCGAGAGGCTTCGCGTGGTGACGACTCTGGAACTGGCCGCAGACTTTGTGCGCGGCGTTGGCGGCGACGAGGTCGAAGTGTCGGCACTCATCCCGGCCGGGGCCGATCCGCACACGTTCGAGCTCTCGCCGGGCGACGTTGCATTGATATCACAGGCCGACATCGTATTCGCGAATGGATTCAACCTGGAAACCGCCACCATCGCGCTGATAGAGGCGAACATTCGCTCGAACGTGTCGCTGGTGAAGCTGGCCGAGGAAGCTGCAGCGCGAGGTTTCGAGACAATCGTTGGTGACGAAGGCGGCGACACCAACCCGCACCTCTGGCTCGATCCCAGAGCTGTGCACTTTTACGGCGGTATCATCGAGGAGCGCTTGGCCGAACTAGTACCGGGCAAGGAGGACAAGTTCAAAGAGAACCGTCTAGACTACGCCCGCGAGCTAAACGACGCCACGGCATATCTCGCCCAGAAGGCTGCAGAAGTCGCCCTTGGGCGGCGGGTGTTGGTAACCACGCACGACGCATTTCCCTATCTCGCACGCGCGATTGACTTCGAGGTCGGAGCAGTGGTCGCAACGGGCCCGGGCCAGGAGCCAAGTCCGAGAGCGGTGGCTGATCTGACGCAGGTGATCGAGGATCGGCAGGTGCCGGCAGTGTTCAGAGAGCCGCAAGTCGGGCCGGAGACGGACGTGCTGGAGCAGGCCGCGGCGGATGCTGGAGTGGAGGTGTGTGTGCTCCTTAGCGACGCTTTCATGGGCGATGTCGAGTCCTATACGGACCTTGTCCGCCACAACGCTGATGAGCTCGCACGCTGCCTCGGAGGTTGATTCGATGAGTTCCGAAGCAACGCAGGTTCCGGCCGTCGACGTGAGCCACCTGAGCGCGGGCTACAACGGCCAGGCGGCGCTTGATGATGTGACATTCACCGTCGAGAAGGGATGCCTGGCGGGCCTCGTCGGACCGAACGGCTCGGGCAAGTCGACTCTTATCAAGGTGATCATGGGCCTGATGAAGCCGTGGAGCGGTGCCGTGAAGGTCTCCGGAGCCAGTGTGAAAGCCGGCGCCGCATCCATCGGCTACGCACCGCAGTCGGAGCTGGTCGACTGGAGCTTTCCCGTGACGGTAGAGGATGTCGTGTTGATGGGACGCTACGGGAAGATCGGGCTCGTGCGTAGACCCGGGCGCGAGGATCGAGACATCGCTCTTCGGTCCCTCGAGCGCGTGAACCTGGCGCAGTTTCGCCGTCGCCGAGTCGGTGAACTGTCCGGTGGCCAGCAGCGGCGGGTGCTGATCGCGCGGGCGCTGGCACAGGAAGCGGACCTGATCCTGCTCGACGAGCCGTTGGCGGGCCTTGACGCCGCGGCCCAGCACGATCTCCTGCGCCTGCTGGAAGACCTTCGCAAGGAAGACCGTACGTTATTCGTCGCCACGCACGATCTGTCCTGCGTGGCCTCGGACTTCGATCACGCGGTTCTGCTCAACAAGCGAGTGGTGGCGTTCGGACGGCCCAAGGACGTGTTCACGGCCGATCTCTTGGCCGAGGCGTTCCAGCGTCACTTGCTGGTGCTGCCGGGCGGTGACCGGACGCTGGTGGGGCCGTGACCGAGATCATCGATACGCTACGAGAGCCATGGACGTTCGAGTTCATGCAGCGTGCACTGATCGTCGCCGTCATCATCGGCGTCGTGTCAGCCGTGGTTGGCAGCTTTATGATCCTCAAGGGGATGGCCTTCATCGGTGATGCGCTACCGCACGCCAGCTTCGGAGGCGTTGCCGTCGCCTTCGTCATCGGCGCGAATCTGCAGCTTGGTGCCGCCGTCGCAGCGATTCTTGTTGCCTTCGCGATCGGATTCATTGGCAAACGAGGAGTAGTTCGCTACGACACAGCGATTGGCATCATGTTCATCGCCGGTTTCGCCTTGGGAATCCTGATCATCAGTCGCGAAGAAGGCTACGTCGTCGACCTGTTCAGCTTTGTCTTTGGGAACGTGCTTAGCGTTAGTTGGACAGACGTGTGGATCACCGCTGGTCTCGGGGCGTTCGTGCTAACCATCGTGGCGCTCTTCTACAAGGAACTGCTCTTCACCGCCTACGATCCGTCGATGGCGGCAGCGTCTGGAATACCGGTGAATGCGGCGCAGTACGGTCTTCTGTTCCTGATCGCGATCACTGTCGTCATTGCTCTGCAGGTGATGGGGATAGTACTCGTCCTGGCGATGCTTGTCGCGCCAGCGGCCACGGCGCAGCTCCTGACACGGCGTCTTCCGGCGATGATGGGTCTGGGAGCGGTGTTCGGGATCGCTTCAGCGGTCATCGGTCTCTACGCGGCGTGGTATGCGGACGTCTCCGCAAGCGCGTCGATCGTGTTGACGGCAACGGCGATGTTCGTGCTGGCTTTCTTGTTCTCTCCCAGCACGGGCCTCCTCCGGCAAACTCAGTGGGCGCAAGAGACGCCTGTGGAAGTGCCCGATTCATAGGCTGAGATTGCAGACTGCGGCCCAGCGTTAGATCCAGAGTCGTGTAAGCGCGTAGGCGAACGCTCCGCCGATCACAGCACCGATCCCGGGCGCGAACGTGAAGTCGCCCGTTATGGCGACGGCCGAGCCGATACCGACGCCGACAAGGCCACCCAGGAAGATGAGTAAAATTCGCCCGGTTGTAGTGAGCATCTCTTTCGTCTAATCCGGTCGCGGTCCGACCGTCAAACCGCATCTTAACAGCCTCGGCAAGCGCTTGAGCTACTTGGCTAGCTTCCGACCTCGTGCGGCTGTCGGTAGCTGTAAGATTAGAGGCACAGTGTTCACCGACATCAGCGCGTACATCAACTACTTCGAGGGCGCTCACCGGCGCACAGTTCGTGACGTTTCGGCGCTTCCGCCCGAGGCCGTGGCGTATTTCCCTGAGACGGGTGAGGGCGAGAAGGCCTGGGGTATCGGTGAGATCGTTAGGCACATCGCCGGGGCTCGCCTCTACTTCACGAGAGCGTATCGTGATGAGGGTTGGTTCTTCTCGGACGATCTTCACGAGGCTGAGGCTCAGGAGGACTGGGTACTCTGCTTGGAGCAGTCCGCGAACCTCGTGGTCGAGCGTTTGAGCGGCACTCCTTCCGACTGGCTCACTCGTAAGATCCAGATGATCGATAGCGACCGGGCGCTGTCCGGTTGGCGGATCTTAATGATGTGCCTTGAGCACGAAGTGCACCATAGGTCACAGATTGATACCTACGCCGGTCTCCAGGGGTGGGACGTCCCGCACATCTACGGCCGCTCGGCCGAGCAAGTCGGCCTGGAACGCGAACGCCAGAAACGCCTTCACAGCGACTGAACCCCCGAACTTCACGCTAGCCGGTCGTATCTCCAGAATTGCCGCCCTGTGATGGTATCAGTCGCCGGCTCAGAGTCGTCATATCTAACAGAATGGTCATAGATACGAACGAACTGAAGTCGATCGACCGCAAGGCGCGGCTTCGTATTCCGTACCAACCCTCGCCAAAACAGCGGCCGGAGCAGCGCGTGCACAACTGGCTGGAGGTTTACGAAAGCTACGACCTCGAGACCGCCAAACTGGAAGCGATGCGTTGCATCCAGTGTCCGGCCGTGCCGTGTCAGAAGGCCTGTCCGGTGGACAACGACATACCGGGTGCGCTGCTCAAGCTCGAAAGTGGTGATGCGCTGGGCGCCGCGGCCGTGTTCCGCGAGACGAACCCGGCGCCGGACATGTGCGGGCGGCTCTGCCCCCAGGAGAGCCTCTGCGAAGGTAGCTGCGTCGTCGGCAAGAAGGCGATTCCAGTCGCCATCGGTAGGCTCGAGGCGTTTGTGGCTGACTACGAGCGCGATCACGGTGGCAGGACTGCTCCAGAATCGGCTCCTTCGACGGGGAAACGGGTCGCTGTCGTCGGATCGGGACCCGCGGGCCTGGCCGTGGCGGAGACGCTCGCTAGGCGTGGGCACGGTGTGAAAGTGTTCGAGGCATGGCCGCGGCCAGGAGGCATCCTGCGATACGGCATTCCTACCTTCAAAATGGACAAGCTCCACATCGACGACCAGGTCGACTATCTCCACTCCCTTGGTGTCCAGTTTGTGTTCGACCGGGTCATCGGCCGGGACGTGCCGATTGACCAACTTTTCGCTGACGGCTACGATGCCATCTTTCTCGGTCACGGCGCCGGAAAAGCGAGGCGGATGGGAATCCCGGGCGAGCAGCTCGAAGGCGTCTACGCGGCAACGGAGTTTCTCGTGCGTACGAATCTTGAAGCCGATGAGCTTCCGGCCCATATGAGGCAGCCGCTTGAAGTTGGTAAGCATGTCGTCGTCATCGGTGGTGGTGATACCGCGATGGACTCCGTCAGATCGGCGGTCCGCACCGGGGCCGAAACAGTCGTCTGCGCTTACCGTCGAAACGAGTCCGAGATGATTGGCCGTGTCGAGGAACGCCGGCATGCAAAAGAGGAAGGCGTCGAGTTCGCCTTCCTCGTCAACCCCGTCGAAATCCTGTCGGGAGATGACGACGAGTCGGTCCGTACAGTGCGGCTCCAGCGCATGCAACTGGGCGATGAGGATGAGTCTGGGCGCCGGCGCCCGGAGCCGATCGCCGGTTCTGAGTTCGAGATCGAGGCCGATACCGTCGTCGTCGCTATCGGCTACGAAGTCGACGCCACCTTGACCGAGACAACTCCCGGCCTTTGCGCGACCGAGTGGGGCACCGTCGCCGTCAACAGCGACGGTACGACCAGCCGCTCCGGCGTCTTCGCCGCCGGCGACAACGTTCGTGGAGCGGACCTGGTGGTGACCGCGCTAGCCGACGCCAAGCGCGCCGGAGCGGCCATCAACGAATATCTGTGCCTGGAGTCCGAAGCACAGCCGGACATCTAGCCGCCGCCGGCCTGCCCTTCGCTCTCCTCCTCATAGTCTAGGAACCGCATCACCCACGTGAACCGTCCGAGCGTGTCGACATAACCGGCGGCAACGGCCGGGCGTCGCGGCGTGTCAGCCGGTGGGCGGCCTTCGCCGTCGTAGTCGAAGAAATCGCCGATCGCCGTTATCAGGAATCCCGGAAGACCGTCGGAGTACGGTGGCGTGCCTGGCGCCGTGGCGTAGAGGCCCAGCCCAAGCTCTGCTGCGCGCGCCGCCGCCGGCTCGTAGAACGTCCCGACGATCTTCACGTCGATCGGGTCTCCCTCCGCGAACCAGCCGCTCTCGTACGCCTGACCGAGGAACGTTTGTAGGGCGGGGCCACGCCCGACCGGTTGGGGCGTGGCCTGCGGCCCGCTGGAACCGCCGCAGGCGGCAAGCAGCAGCGAAGCCATGATAGCGATGGGTAGCAGCCGTGTAAGCATTTCAGTCTCTTATACGTCGTCTAACGCTAAATGGTGTCCATATACTCGCCGATCGCGTCGATCCGCACGTTCTCCACGGCGATCTCAGGCGCGTAGACGATCTCATCGGCGGCCCATACCAATGTCGGCTTACCTTCCTTCGTGACGCCGATCACGCCGTTGAGGAAGCGGTGAATGTTCTCGTTGATTCGCAGCGTGTTCGCTTTGATCGGTTTCGCGAGCTTGCCGTCCTTTATCAGATAAGAGTCCGCAACGACAGTGCCGGTGAAGTCGCCCGCGCGCAGGCCGTTGACCGGATACGTGTACCAGATGCGGCCGATGTAGAGCCCATCGCCGACCAGTCGGCATATCTCTTCGGTCGAATCGATGTCACCGGGTACCATCACGTTCGTTGGGTTGATGCCCGGTTGCGCGTCGAAGTGACGGCCGCCGCCACGCGCGAAGCGGAACCCGTTGCGCGGCACGAACGCTGAAGCCCACTCCTTCGGGTCGACGCCGAGCTTCTCCTTCGCGCCGGGGTCGCCGAGCAGCCGTTGGGTCTCGTAATGGTTCGAGAGGATTCCGACCAGCCGCCCGTCCTTTATCAGCTCGGTGCGCCCCGTTGGCAGCCCTTCGCAGGTGATCGACTTGGAACCGACCAGCCCCGCAGCCCCGCCGTCGTCCACAAGGTTGAACTTCTCCGATGCGACCTGTTGCCCCAGCTTGCCCATGAACGGCGAGGCTGCGGCGTAGAACATGCTCGTGTTGAGCCCCGGCATCAGGATGTAGTGCAGGATCTCCATCACCGCCTGGCGTCCAAAGACGACCTTGTACTCGCCGCTTGGCACCCGGACGCCGCTGATGCCTGCGATCGCGTTGCGCGCGGCCTCGCAGCCAGCCTCCTCATCGAAACCGCTCAGGGCAGTCGCAGCACCGTATCCGCTTCCTTTCGCGTCCTCCCGTTCGACCATAGACGTGATGAACGACATCACCATCGTTGACTCGTCGGATTGCACCTCCGGCATCGTCGTCGAGGCGATCGCCATGCGCTCTTGCAGAATGCTGACGTCGCCGCTGATGATAAGACCTAGCTCCTTCAAATTATCCGGATTCCCGGCTATACTCGTCAGCGTCTCCGAGGTCTCGAAGACTCGTAACGCGCCATCAATGACGCCCCAGCCGGCGTCCACCAGGTCTTGGTCCGTAATGTCCATGATCGCTTGGTCGTGGTAGCCCCGGATCGATGACTTCTCCCCCGTGGGCCGCGCAAGGCTCACGAACTCCGGATCGTTGGATGCGCCTTTCCGCGCTTTATCGAGCGCCGATTTTACACCGGAGATGCTGATGTCCGATGGTTCTGATCCAAAGCCGATCCGACGACCTGACCCGTTCAAGTCCTTGATCACCACTTGCACGCCTACGCCATAGTTGACGACCGACTTCGGCTCTTCGACGCCGTTGCACGGTATGTGCGACGTGTAGTTCAGCCGCGTGAGAAGGATGCCGTTGGCCGATACGAAGACCTCCGCTTCTTCGATGTCCTGCTGGGAACGGAGGAAGGCGAGGCCGTCAGCGGCCGCTTTCTGCAAGTGTTGTAGTGGGATCACTCGGGGGCTCCTTCGTTCCTGTTCAAATGCATCTTATCGCGGGAACGCCTCATGCCCGCCGCCGACCGTGATAGCGCAACCGGTCGTGTACGCAGATCGGTCGGACGCAAGGAAGACCGCGGCCTCCGCCACGGCTTCTGGCGGGATCACCGCCTTGCCAAGCACACTGCGCTCGGCGTAGTACTGCAGCATCTCTTCCTCAGTCTTGCCCGTCTCCTGCGCACGCTCTGCGAGCCGCTCTCGGAACAAGCGTGTGTCGACCGCGTCGGCGTTGATGTAGTTGGCGGTGATGCCGTGCCGCCCCAGCTCGACAGCGACGTTGCGTGCGTAGTGGACGAGCGCCGCTTTGGCCGCCCCGTACGCCGCGGCCCCGGGTCCGGGCGCGAATGCGGCCTTCGATGCGTTGTAGATCAGCCGTCCGCCGGTCCCCTGGGCGAGCATCACCTTTGCCGCTTCGCGGGTTGCGGCGACCGCGCCCTCGAAGTGGATGGCGGATTGTCGCTCCACCTCCGAGTTCGGCACGTCGACGACGGAATGCATCCCCGGCGCGATTCCAGCCGAGTAGAACAGAACGTCGATTCCGCCGAACCGCATCACAGCCTCGTGGAACGACGACGAGATCTCGTTCGGGTCCGACGCGTCCATCCGAACCGCGTATGCGCGTTCAGAGGATTCGCTGTTGATGCGGTTGGCGACCTCTGTGACGCCGTCGAAGTCGATGTCGCCGAGAGCCACGTGAGCCCCTTCGGCGGCGAATCGAAACGCCGTCGCTCGGCCGATGCCGTTGGCGGCTCCGACGATTACCGCGACCTTACCGTCGAGTTCGGGCCTAGACTTCGCCTTCTCTTCGATCTTGCGCCGTTCTAGTGGCCAATACTCCATCTCGCAGGCGTCAGCGTCCGAGAGAAACTCGAACGACTCGACCGCCTCGGCGCCGGCCATAGCGTCAAGCGTCGCGCGGTAGCAGTCGGCTGCGACAGTGGCGCTTCTGCGATCTCGCCCGGCGCTGATGATACCGAGTCCGGGGATCACCACCGTCTTCAAGAAGTCGGGGATCGGGTTGTTCTGTTCGTGTGTCTTCGCGTAGTCGATGTAGTCGCCGTAAAACGAAGCGACCGACTTGTGGACGTCATCTTTGAGCTTCGTCGGATCGGAGTCGAGGTCGAGGTCTAAAACGAGTGGACGAACGCCGGCGCGGAGGATGTGCTCCGGCGTCATCACGCCCTTGGCTGCTGCGGCGGCAAACGTCTCGCCCGCGATCTCCTCAAGGTTCTCGGGCGCGTCCGTGAACACGAGAACCGGGTGCCAGTTCCCACTTCCCGTAGCACGCGAAAGCTCGCCACGCACGATCGGCAGCAAAGTAGAGGCGTGCTTACGCCGCGTCGTGATGTCGAGCGTCGGCGCGGTCTGCGGGCCGAAAACTTCCTTCCCCTCCGAGCGCTCCGCTACGAACGCCTCGGCCTTATCGATGATCGCAACTAGGTTCTCGTAGCACTCCCTTGCCGTGTCGCCCCAGACTGTGAGGCCGTGCTTCTCCATGACCAGCCCGGTGGTTGTGGCAGGCGGGCCGTCAGCATAGAGCTGGGCCAGCCGCTTCGCCAGCGGGAAGCCCGGACGCACGTACTCAAGGAACGCAACTGCGGATCCAAGCGCCGACGCAACGTGCTGTCGTGGGCTGGGTGTATCGGTCAGCGAAAGCGTGGCGATGTCGTGGGTGTGCGCGATGAATTTGGCGGGGAGAAGTGCATGGAGCGGCGTTTCAACGCTCGGCAACGGGTCTCGGCCGGGGAAGAGCATGCAGGCCTGCATGAACTCCATCATCCCCTCGTCGGTCATCGAGTCGAAGTTCTGCAGCGCGGCGAGCCGGTCACTGTAGAGATGCGTGAACCCCTCCGCGGTGATCGTCCGCAGGTCCGTGCCGCTGCCCTTGACCACGAGAGCGCTCGCGGACGCACCGAACAGGTCGCCTTCGTCAAGCTTGACCGACGTGTTACCGCCGCCAGGCTGCACAAGCGTCGGATCGCGGCCAACCAGGTTCGACAAGTATACGACCTGATCGAGTTCGGTCTTGCCTGCGTCACTGTCCTTCCAGAGGTTGTTCATGGTCGAACCGAGGCTACGCGCCCGTCAACCTCGCTCGGCTTCTCATCGTCGGCCCGCCGTTGCCCATGCGCTTCGTCTGCATCGGCTGCCCCTTTCCGCAGTTCGGGATAGCGAACATCTGGAAGTCGTCTGCCACGGCGTCTATGTTCATGAAGAAGTCGCGGCTGTCGCTCATCAGGCCACCGTCGCGGAATAGCTGGCCGATCTCGCCGTTCTTGATCTCGTAGACCTTCATCGCCGTGATCTGGAAGTTCTCCCGCGACTCGGCGATCGACGGGATACGGTGCCCGACGACGTAATATCCGTCGTCGACCTCCTTGAGGATGTCGTGGCGATCGCGGTCGCCGGGTGCGATGGCGGTGTTCGACATGCGGATCAGCGGCACGAACGAGGCGTCGGTCGCCTTGTAGTGGCCGTTCGGCTCGGCGTCCATGATGGCCGCCGTCTGGCGGCTGTTCGTGAATCCGTTGAAGATCCCTTTATCGAAGTGATAGATACGTCGCGCCGGGGTGCCCTCGTCGTCGTACATGTAGTGACCGAAGCAGTCGAGCGTCGGGTCGCTGAACGCCGTGACGAGGTCGGAACCGACTCGTTTGCCGAGCTGGTTGTCCTTGGGGTTGCGCAGGAACCAGGAGCGACCGGCGTATCCGGTCTCGAACTTGAGCGCGCGGTCCAGCTCCGTCGGGTGGCCGATCACCTCGTGGCAAAGAAGCGCGTTGTAGTGTGGGTCCGTGACGACGACCACGTCCTTGTCCGTCGCCTTGAGCTGCTCGCAACCGGCAAGCGTGACCGTATCTCGTGCCAGCTCGAGCGAGAAGTCCATGAGGTGGGGGAACTTGACGAACTCTTCATCGGCGCCGTGAATGATCTGTTCCCAGCCGCGAAGGTGACCGGTGAAGTCGTACAACTCCTGATGGCCTTCCTCGGTCGCGGCGATAACGAAGCAGGTACCTTGGGTGATCGCCCAGGACTGCTGGATGTTTGCGCCCTCGGAGCTGACGAAGAGCTGCCGGCTTAGCTGCGTGCTTGCCGAGATGAAGTTGAAAGCCACCGAGTCGTCGATCCCCTGGACGCGTTTCGAGACGTCTCGAACGTACTCGACAGCGTCGTCGAGGGGGACTTCGCGCGGGTCGATCTCGTATTTCGCGTCTGTAGTGTCCTGGCGGACGTCGATCGGCGCCAGCGTGACGTCCGTCAGGGCGTCACCCAGCGCAGTGAATCGGCTGCGCGTGCTGTCCTTCCCTCGTGCGTTCGCCATCGCACGGTCGTAGGCGCGGTCCAGCGCCTCACGGAGGTTGTCCTGGAGTCGGCCGAGGTCAGCTGCCCCGATGATCTCGCCGAAATAGCCCGGCGCGGCGACGCGCTCGCCTGCGATCACGCGCACACCGAACTCGAAGCCGTAGTCCTCGCCGCTGAACTTGTCCATGCCGTTCTCAGCGACGGCCATCTTGCCCTCGCTGACTTCGATGCGGATGTCGGCGTAGCGGCAGGAGCGCTTGCCCTTGACGTACGATCCGACGAGGTCGTGAACGGCCTCACGGATCTGCGGGATGATTTCGATGCTCACTTTGTCCGACACGCAGTGCCTCCGAAGATACGAGGGTTATCACCGTGGTTTCAGTTCGTTCGCATGGGCAGCTCCGGCACACGGCAGATTGTCAGACGTGGCCGTTCGAGGGTCAAGCGCGAGGCCGCACTCCGCCGATCCTGCAACTCGATGTCCTCAGCCGCTGACTTCAGTCGGCGGCCCTCGCCCACTCTCTAGTTGACCGGCAGCATCGTGTCGCCGGTGAGGAACTTGTCGATCCCCCGTGCAGCGTCGCGCCCCTCGGCGATCGCCCATACAATGAGCGATTGGCCGCGGGTCATGTCGCCCGCGGCGAACACGCCACGGATGCTCGTCATCTTGTCGGCGTCGGCCTTAACGTTTCCGCGTTCAGTCAGCTCGACGCCTAGCTGTTCCAGCATGTAGTTCTCGGGACCCAGGAACCCCATCGCCAGCAGAAGGAGATCAACCTCCTCCTCGAACTCCGTATCCGGGATCTCCTTCATGTTCATCTTCCCGTTCTCGGAGACGAACTCCACCTTGCAGCCGTGCAGCTTCTTGAGAACCCCGTTCTCACCCGTGAGCTTCTTCGTCGAGATCTGGTACTCGCGCTCGCCCCCCTCTTCGTGCGCCGCCGAGACACGGTAGATGTTCGGCCACGTCGGCCAGGGATTATCGTCAGCCCTATCGTCGGGAGGGCGGGTCAGTATCTCCATCTGGATCACCGACTCGGCGCCTTGTCTGTGCACGGTGCCCAGACAGTCGGCGCCAGTGTCGCCGCCGCCCAGGATGATGACCTTCTTCCCCTCGGCGCTTATGAACTGATCATCCAGGATCTCGTCGCCGGCGTTGCGCTTGTTTTGGAGCGGCAAGTAGTCCATCGCAACGTATACGCCCTTGAGTTCGCGGCCGGGTACGTCGAGGTCGCGAGATTGAGTTGCGCCTCCTGTCAGACACGTCGCGTCGAACTCGTTGAGAAGGGAGCGGGCGTCCTTGTCCTTGCCGATGTCGACTTCTGGCCTGAAGATCACGCCTTCTGCTTCCATCTGGTCGAGCCGCCGCTCGATGAAGCGCTTCTCCATCTTGAAGCTGGGTATCCCGTAGCGGAGCAGACCGCCGATCCGGTCGTCTCGCTCGAAGATGGTGACCGAATGGCCGGCGCGGGCCAGCTGCTGCGCGCAGGCGAGACCCGCGGGACCGGAGCCGACGACGGCGACGCTCAAACCGGTCTTACGCTCCGGCGGTTCAGGTTTCACCCACCCGTGCGCCCAAGCGTACTCGATGATCTCCAGCTCGACTTGCTTGATCGCAACTGGGTCGTCGTTGATGCCAAGAACACAGGACGCCTCGCACGGTGCGGGGCAGAGGCGCCCGGTGAACTCCGGGAAGTTGTTCGTAGCGTGGAGGCGCTCGATCGCTTCCTGCCACTGGTCCTTATAGACAAGGTCGTTCCAGTCCGGAATGATGTTGCCCAGGGGGCAGCCCTCATGACAGAACGGGATGCCGCAGTCCATGCAACGCGCGGCCTGGTTCTTGAGATGGTCCTTCGGAAACTCCTCGTAAACCTCGAGCCAGTCGTGGACTCGTTCTTCGATTGGCCGGCGGGAGGGCAGGCTCCGCTTGAACTCCATGAAGCCAGTGATCTTACCCACCGGCCACGCCAACCTTCTCTTCTCCGCTTTCCTTGCTCGCGGCCTCAGCCTGTTCTTGGAGCACTCGCTTGAAGTCTCGTGGCATGATCTTCACGAACTTCTCGGCCACCTTCGGCCACTGAGCGAGTAGTTTCTTCGCAACCTCGCTGCCCGTGTATTCGGCGTGCCGCTCCATGAGCCCGCGAACGAGCTCCATGTCTTCCTCGTCGAGCTTTTCGAGATCGACCATCTCCTGGTTGCAGCGAATGACGAAGTCACCGTCTTCGTCGTAAACGTAAGCGATTCCGCCGCTCATCCCGGCAGCGAAGTTGCGTCCCGTGGGTCCGATAACCACCACGCGGCCGCCGGTCATGTACTCGCAGCCGTGGTCGCCTATCCCCTCGACGACAGCGATCGCTCCGCTGTTTCTGACGCAGAACCGCTCGCCGGCAACACCATGGACGAACATGCTGCCCGCTGTCGCGCCGTAAAGCGCGACGTTGCCGATGAGGATGTTCTCTTCCGGTACGAACGTCGAACTCTTCGGCGGGTACACGATGATCCTGCCGCCGGAGAGCCCCTTCCCAAAGTAGTCGTTGGCATCGCCCTCCAGCCAGAGCGTCATGCCTCGTGGCACAAACGCGCCGAAGCTCTGGCCGGCAGAGCCTGTGAACCTAATCGTAATCGTATCGTCCGGCAGTCCGTCGAAGCCGTACTTCCGAGTCAATTCGCTACCGAGGATCGTACCCACCGTACGGTTGATGTTGCGGATCGGCATCTCAATCGTCACCTTTTCGCCTTTTTCGAGGGCCGGGGCCGCTAGCTTCAGTAGCTCCTGGTCGAGCGCTTTCTCGAGGCCGTGGTCTTGCGTCGTGATGCAGCGAGTGGCGACTTCCGGTCCCACGTCAGGCCGATACAGGATCGCGGAGAGATCGAGCCCCTTTGCTTTCCAGTGCACGATGGCACGTTGCATGTCTAGCAGGTCGCTACGACCGATGATCTCGTCGATCGAGCGGTATCCTATCTCCGCAAGGTACTCGCGGATCTCCTCCGCGACGAACTTGAAGAAGTTGATGACGTGCTCGGCTTTTCCTTCGAACTTCTCGCGCAGTTTCGGGTTCTGCGTCGCGATGCCCACCGGGCACGTGTCGAGATGACAGACGCGCATCATGATGCAGCCCATAACGACGAGGGGCGCCGTCGCGAAGCCGTACTCCTCTGCGCCGAGAAGAGCCGCGATCAGCACGTCACGCCCGGTTTTCAGCTGCCCGTCCGTCTGCACGACGATGCGGTCGCGCAACTTCTGCAGGACCAGCGTCTGCTGGGTCTCCGCGAGGCCCAGCTCCCAGGGGATGCCGGCGTGCTTGATCGACGTCAGCGGGCTCGCGCCCGTGCCGCCGTCGTGGCCGCTGATTAGCACCACGTCGGACTTGGCCTTCGCTACTCCCGCCGCCACGGTGCCGACGCCGACTTCCGCGACGAGCTTCACGTTGATCCGGGCACGTGGGTTCGAGTTCTTCAGGTCATGGATGAGCTGCGCCAGGTCCTCGATCGAGTAGATGTCGTGGTGAGGCGGTGGGCTGATGAGACCGACGCCGGGCGTCGAGTAGCGCACATCGGCGATCCACGGGTAGACCTTGTGTCCGGGAAGCTGCCCGCCCTCTCCAGGCTTGGCGCCCTGAGCGATCTTAATCTGCAGCTCGTCGGCGTTTACGAGGTACTCGCTCGTCACGCCGAAGCGGCCTGACGCCACCTGCTTGATAGCGCTGCGGCGCAGGTCGCCGTTCGGGTCCGGTGTGTAGCGGCGGCGATCCTCGCCGCCCTCCCCGGTATTGCTCTTGCCGCCGATGCGATTCATCGCAATCGCCAGCGTTTCGTGCGCCTCCGCGCCGATCGAACCGAACGACATGGCACCGGTGGCGAACCTCCGGAACATATCCTCAACGGGCTCTACTTCTTCTATCGGAATCGGTTCACGGTCAGACTTGATCTCGAACAAGCTTCGTAGCGTACACATACGCTCGCTCTGGTCGTCGACCATCTTCGTGTATTCGCGGAAGATGTCGTATCGGCCCGTCTGGGTAGAGTGCTGCAGCCGGAACACGGTCTCGGGATTGAACAGATGATACTCGCCGTCTCGGCGCCACTGGTACTGACCGCCCCAGACTAGCTCCTTGAGTCCCCCATCGCGGTCTGGATAGGCCCGGCGATGGTGATGCGCCGTGTCAAGCGCAATCTCTTCCGCACCGATGCCGCCGATCCGTGAAGTTGTGAACGTGAAGTACTTGTCGATGAACTCCTGGTTGAGACCGATCGCCTCGAAAATCTGCGCGGCGCGATAGCTCTGGATCGTGGAGATGCCCATCTTGGACATCACCTTGACGACGCCTTTCTTGATCGCCTTCAAGTAGCGCGCCACCGCCTCCTCGTAGTCCAACTCGACATCGATGATGCCGTCGTCGATCATCTGCTTGAGCGAGTCGATGGCCAGGTACGGGTTGATCGCGCCCGCGCCGTAGCCGATGAGCAGAGAGAAGTGGTGCGCCTCACGAGCATCCCCGGCTTCGACGATGAGTCCGGTCTGAGTTCGCGTCCGGTTACGGACCAAGTGGTTGTGCAACCCGGCGACCGCCAGCAGCGACGGCATCGGCGCCTGATTCTCGTCTACGCCTCGATCGGAGAGGATGAGGATCGTTGCTCCCTCTTCGATCGCTTCGTCCGCCTGCTGGTACAGGTCGTCCAAAGCGGTCTCGAGCGAGCGGGAACCGTTATTCGGATCGAAGAGCATCGACAGCACTTTCGTCCGCAGTGCGTCGTCGTCCAGCGCCTTGAACTTCGCGAGCTCTTCATTGCTGATGAACGGCGAATTGAGACTCATCATGGCACAGCTCTCGGGCTGCGGGTCCAGGAGGTTGCCCTCGGGCCCGATTAGCGTGCGGACTGAGGTGACGATCTCCTCGCGAATAGCGTCCAGTGGTGGATTCGTCACCTGGGCGAAGAGTTGCTTGAAGTAATAATGAAGCGGTTGAGGCTTGTCAGACAGCACTGCCAGCGGCGTGTCGGTGCCCATCGAACCGAGCGCCTCCTGCGCCGTCGCAGTCATCGGGCCGACTATGTACTTGAGGTCCTCCACCGTGTAGCCGAACGCCATCTGCTGCTCGAGGAGTTCGTCTCCGGAGATGCGGTCAGCGGGCTCCGCGCTCGGCAGGCTGTCGAACGTGCGCAGGTGCTCTTCTAGCCACTCCCCGTAAGGGTGCAGCGTCGACATCGTGCTCTTTAGCTCCGCATCGTCCACGATGCGGCCCTCTTCGAGGTCGATCAGGAACATGCGGCCCGGTTGCAGGCGACCCTTATAGAGGATGTTCTCGGGTTCCACCGGGAGCACGCCAACTTCCGACGCCATGATCACGTAGCCGTCCTTCGTCACGTAATAGCGAGATGGACGGAGACCGTTACGGTCGAGCACAGCACCGATTCGCTTGCCATCGGTGAAGGCGATCGAGGCCGGGCCGTCCCACGGCTCCATGAGGCAGCTCTGGAACTCGTACAGATCCTTCTTCTCCTGGCTCATCGATTCGTGGCCGTCCCACGGCTCCGGGATCATCATCATCACGGCCTCGTGGATTGGCCGGCCCGCCAGGGTGAGCAGCTCTAGCGCGTTGTCGAAGCAGGCTGTGTCGCTTCCGGTCTCGTCGATTATCGGGAACGTCTTGCTGATGTCGTCGAACAAAGGCGACTCGATCAGCGCCTCACGCGCTCGCATCCAGCTATTGTTACCGCGCAGCGTGTTGATCTCGCCGTTGTGTGAGATCATCCGGTAGGGATGGGCGAGACGCCAGCTCGGGAAAGTATTAGTGCTGAAGCGAGAGTGGAACATGCAGAGCTGGCTCTTCGTCAGTGGGTTCGAGAGGTCCGGGAAGTATCCGTTGACCTGTAGCGCCGTGAGCATCCCCTTGTAAACGAGCCGCTGGCAGGAGAGGCTGGCAAAGTACACCGAATCGGACGCGGGAATGTCGGTACGCTTGACGGCGTGCTCGAACCGCTTGCGAATTACGTATAGCCTGCGTTCCAGCTCCGCCTCGTCCACATCGTCCGACCCGCGGCCAACGAGAGCCTGGTACATCCAGGGCTCCGACGCCAGCGCCGAGTCGCCGAGGTCTTCGTTGTTCGTTGGGACACGACGCCAGCCCAGGGCGAGCTGTCCCTCTTCTTCAACGATCCTGTTGAAGATACCGAACACCTCATCGCGGACCGCTTCATCCTTCGGAAGAAACAGTGTGCCGACCCCATACTCGCCAACGTCCGGCAGCGCTATACCGAGCTTTGAGCACTCCTCGGTCAGGAACTCGTGTGGGATCTGGATAAGAACGCCTGCGCCATCTCCGGTGTTGGGCTCACAACCGCAGGCGCCGCGATGATAGAGGTTTTCGAGGGCGGCAATACCATCTCGGACGATCTTGTGGGACGGCCCGCCCTTGAGATGGACGATGAAGCCGACCCCGCAGCTATCGTGCTCGAAGCTGGGATCGTATAGACCTTGTGCAGTGGGAGTGTGCGGCTCTTGCATGGTGACCCTCGTAGCCTATCGTAAAGCCGATGAATTCAGCTTAACGTGTTTTCGGCGATTAGGCGTGCGCGGTGAAGGAACCCTCCGTGTTCTAGACGGGGGCTTCGAACGGCTGAATTCGCAATGTATCGTCGTCTCATGATTGCGGCCGCACGGTCCCGCGAAAATGTGAGAGCAGTATATCCAAACAATTGAAGGCTGTCCATAATAGGTCTCGCGGGTAAGGAAGAGCCGTCGCTATAGACGACTTCAATAGTGCGTGAATTCTAGCATCGAAACTGACGGTTGTCAACGATTAACGAACAATTTTGCTGCTTAATCGGGGTACCTGTGGGGACAATCTTTGGAGTCGAGCTCCCGAGGGCTTGCGTACAGGGATCAGATGCGCTAAAAATACTGTTAGCACTCCGCCCTTTCGAGTGCTAACGCTCTCTCACAGTCCACAAAAACTATTCCGGAGGAGTATGTAAATGGCCAAGCAGTTGCTATTTGACGAGGCCGCGCGACACGCCATGATGAACGGCATCGACGCGTTAGCCGACGCCGTGAAGATCACTCTCGGACCCAAGGGCCGCAACGTGGTCCTCGAGAAGAAGTTCGGGTCCCCCACCATCACCAACGACGGTGTCACCATCGCCAAGGACGTCGAGTTGGAGGACCCGTTCGAGAACATCGGTGCCCAACTTGCCAAGGAGATCGCCTCGAAGACGAACGATATCGCCGGTGACGGAACGACCACGGCGACCGTCCTCGGTCAGGCGATCGTCCACCAGGGTTTGAAGAACGTCGCCGCCGGTGCGAACCCGATGGCACTCAAACGTGGCATCGAGAAGGCTTCCCAGGCGGTTCTGGAATCTATCAAAAGGAACGCCACGCGTGTGACGACGCGAAATGTCATGGCGCAGGTCGCCGCGATCTCCGCCAACAACGACCCGGAGGTCGGCGAGCTGATCGCTGAGGTTATGGAGAAGGTCGGCAAGGACGGCGTCATCACCGTCGAGGAGTCCAAGGGCATTCAGACCGAGACCGAGTACGTCGAGGGCATGAGCTTCGACCGCGGATACATCAGCCCCTACTTCGTCACGAACCCTGAGCGCATGGAGTGCGTGCTCGACGATCCGTACATACTGATCACCGACAAGAAACTCTCCGCTGTCAACGACATCGTCCCGCTCCTGGAGAAGGTTCTTCAGGGCGGCAACAAGAGCCTCCTGATCATCTGCGACGACTGCGACGGTGAGGCCCTGGCGACGCTCGCCGTCAACAAGCTTCGCGGCACCCTCAACGTCTGTGCCGTCAAGGCCCCCGGCTTCGGCGATCGCCGTAAGGACAACCTCGCCGACCTGGCAGCCGTCATCGGCGGCCAGCTCGTGAGCGAAGACCTCGGCCGCAAGCTCGACTCTGCGGAGATCGCTGACCTCGGCCGCGCTCGGCGTGTGGTTGTTTCGAAGGAAGAAACAACTGTCGTCGAGGGTAAGGGTAAAACCACCGCCACGCAGCAGCGGATCAAAGCGATCAAAGTAGCGATCGACGAAACCACTTCCGATTGGGATCGCGAGAAGCTCCAAGAGCGCCTCGGGAAGCTCACCGGCAGCGTCGCTGTGGTCAAGGTTGGAGCCGCGACGGAGACTGAACTTAAGGAGCGCAAGCACCGAGTTGAGGATGCCGTCCAGGCCACTCGCGCGGCTGTGGATGAGGGGATCGTCAGCGGCGGTGGCGTCGCGTTTATCACCGCGATTTCCGCTTTGGACAGGCTCAAGCTTGACGATGACGAGCAGACAGGCTCGAACATCCTGCGCCGCGCGCTCGAAGAGCCGCTGCGACGCATCGCCTTGAACGCTGGAAAGGACGGCTCGGTTATCGTCCAGAAGGTCAAAGACCTGAAAAAAGGCGAAGGCTACGACGCTGCCAAAGACCAGTTCGGGGACATGATGAAGCGTGGGATCGTCGATCCTGTGAAGGTAACCCGCTCCGCACTCGAGAACGCCGTCAGCATCGCAGCGATGGTTCTCACCACGAACTGCCTGGTCGCGGACCTGCCGGAGAAGAATACAGCTCCCATGCCGGGAGCGCCTCCTGGCATGCCGGACATGTACTAGAGCCGTGCGCGAAGCGACGCCTTGGCGTCCCACGTCGTATAATCGAATAGCCGGTCGTACCGCACAGAACGTAAGGGGTTGAGCTATGTTTACTGAAAACGGTGTCTTGATCGACCTCGAGGAACTACGCAGAGTCGTCGACGATTGTGATGTGTTCACCGTCGGATTCCGGCTCTTCCCGGAGCGGTTCATCGTCGATACGCGCTCAACCGAATCTGAGATTGCGATGGCTGAGGTAGTGGGGCCCGTAGCAACGGTTGAAGAGCGCTTCTTCTGGCTCGGCAAGCGCAGGCCCGCCTTCAGCGCGCCGGAGCGTTTCACGTTCTTCGTCTGGCCTCACTCGATCAACTTCTTCCAGGAGTCCGGGATCGCCGATCGGATACGTGAGCGAGTCGGTGCCGTGGAGCACGGGGAGTCGGCCAAGGTCATGGACACCGCGATGGCGCGCCTGTCCGGCCTGGAGAGAGTTGCGGTCGTAAACGCGATAACGGGCGAGAACTGCCACACCATCTGGCCGCAAGAAGTCTAAGCAACGAGAACCCAATCGATAAGTCGCCCTTCGTACGAAGGGCGACTGTTCATTTCCGCTTCGGCGAAAGGAGAATGATGGAACGTCAGGCCGTGAATCCCTGGAAGTGGCAGGACCAGTTCGGGTTCGTGCAAGCGAACCTGGTGAGCGGCGCGGAGAAAGTGCTGTATTGCTCGGGCCAGGTGTCCGTGGACGAGAACGGATCGGTGGTCCACGCCAACGACATGGCGGCGCAACTGGGCAAGGCTCTGGACAACCTGGGAGCTGTCCTGGGTGGCGCAGAGATGGCGCTCGAAAACGTCGTCAAGCTCACCATCTACGTCACTGACATCGATGCGGCGTTCCAGGCGTACCCATCCGTCGCCGGGCGGCTTGCCGGAGCAAAGTCTGCGCAGACCTTGATCGGCGTCAGTAGGTTGGCGTTCCCGGGCCTCATGGTCGAGATGGACGCAACGGCCGTCGCTTGAGCAGATCGGAGCGCTATGCGGCGATTGATCTCGGCGGTACCAAGGTCCGCGCCATCGTTGCGGATCTCGACGGACAAATCTACGGCGAAGACATTCGCCTCTCTCGAGCGAGCGAGGGTCTCGCCGCAACCACGGACACAATGGTCGCCTGCCTGGAAGCGGCGTGTGTGGCCGCGGGTGTCAACACCGCGGACATCAAGGGCTTGGGAATCGCCTCACCAGGCGCCGTCGATGCCTACAACGGAGTAGTTCCCGAAGCGCCACAACTGCCGGGTTGGAGGGACGTGCCGATCGTTGAGATAATGTCTAAACGTCTGGGCGTTCCGGTCTGGCTCGAAAACGATGCCAACGCCGCCGCACTTGGCGAAAACCGCTTCGGCGCAGGCAAGGGCGCGAAGAACATGCTCTACATGACGGTCAGCACCGGCGTCGGCGGCGGCATCATCATCGACGGCGACCTCTACCGCGGTACGCGAGGAGCGGCTGGTGAGCTGGGCCACATGATCATCGACTACGACGGTCCGCCGTGTGGCTGCGGAGGCAACGGCTGCCTCGAATCGCTAATATCCGGCACCGCGATAGCCAAGGAAGGCGAGAGGTTGATCGACGCGGGCAAGGCTCCTGAGTTGACGAAGCTGAGGGACGCGGAAGGCGCGGTAACTGCGGAGATGATGAACAGGGCGGTGAAGGCGGGTGACGAAGCTGTCGCTGAGTATGCCGACCGGGTGGGAATGTATCTTGGCGTAGCTCTGGCCAGCTACGTCAACATCTTCAACCCCAGTGTGATCGTGATCGGAGGCGGCGTCTCTCAGTCCGGTGAGATGTTCATGGACCAGGCGGTCGCGACCATGAAGCGAAAGGCGATGAGGGCGCCGCTAGCCGATGTGACCGTGAAGCTGGGCCAGCTTCAGGACCGGGCCGGCACTCTCGGCATGATCGCTCGCCTCAAAGCCGCGGTTGAAGACGGCGATTAGCCTGTGCCGCTAACGCCGGTGGTGGCGTCCGCCAAACCGACGCCTGGCCTTCCCGGCGTTCGGGTCAGCAGCGTTCTCCAGCTCTGACGGTATGTTCTTCCGCTCCCGCTCCACGATCGGCTGAAGCGTGACTATCGTGTCCGCCAGCCGTGCGGCGACCTCTTCCGCCAGCGGCTCATTCAGCGGATCGTACGGAAGCGTCTGGTGAAGACGCGTCCACGACGACGTCCACTCCTCGAGTTCTACCGCAGACCCGAGACGAGCCTGTATCTCCGGCATATACGGGGCGATGCGCTCCGCCCAGAGATACGAGAACTCCTTCGGTCCCTCGAAATGCAGACCGATCTCGATGCGCTCGTTCTTCCGTGCCAGCCAGACCTCGTAATGGACTTTCGGACTATGATAGTGGAGCTGCAGCCATACCGAGCGAATGCGGTGGTTCATGTCGCGGAGGTCTTTCGGGAGGCGCGCTATCACTTGGTCGCGTACCAGAGGCATGAAATCTCGCACTCGCATCGGCATAATGCGCCAATGATATCAGGCGTCCGATAATAGGGACGATCTGTGGTTGATCTCAAGCAACCCGAGTTCGCATTCGTGCGTTCTTTCGGTGGGCAGACACGGTCTCTGCCGTCAACGCATAGGGCGGCGAAGGAGGACTGAATGGAAATCATTGTTCTTGCGGTGGTAGTGGGTATCGTCGCGCTCCTCGTATTTTTCCTGGCCGGTATGTACAACCGCCTCATCCGCTCGCGTAACCGCGTTAAGGAGGCCTGGTCGGGCATTGATGTGCAGCTGCGCAGACGGGCGAGTCTGATCCCGAACCTCGTCGAGACGGTCCGCGGTTACGCCGAACACGAACGTGAGACGTTCGAAGAGGTCACGAAGGCCCGTTCACAACTGGAGAACGCGAACGGCGCGGCGGAGGCGGCCGTTGCCAACAACATGCTCACCGGGGCGCTCAGGCACCTGTTCGCTGTGGTTGAGAACTACCCGGAGCTGAAGGCTGCCGACAACTTCCGGGAGCTCCAGCGTGAACTGTCTGACATCGAGGAGAAGATCGCCTTCGCCCGGCAGTTCTTCAACGCAAACGTACTCTCGTACAACAACCGCATTCAGGTCGTGCCGTCTGTCTTCATCGCCAACATGTTCAGCTTCGAGGCGGAGGAGTTCTTCGAGACCGACGAGGAAGGCCGCGCCGAAGTGCAGGTGGACTTCAGCGCCGGAGCCGCCGTCGGCGACTAGGGGTTCCGGTAGCCTTTGCAAAGCCAGATGGCTGAGGCCCCGCACGAGCGGATCCTCATATACGATCGCATAGACGCCAACAAGCGCAGCACGCTTGTCATCATGGCGGGCTTCGTTCTGCTCGCCGCTGGTGTGTTCACTTCCATCGGCGTCATCGTCTCCTACTACGCGGGAGTGCAGGACTCCGAGCTGCTCGAGACCTCGATTCGCGTCGGGATCGCCGCGGCCATCCTCGCCTCCGCAATCGCCGTCATGATGTACTTCCTGGCGCCTACCGCGGTGCTAACGATTTCTGGAGCTCACGAAGTGACGAAGGAAGAAGAGCCGGAACTGTACCGCGTCGTCGAGAACCTGAGCATCGGCTCCGGGCTGCTGATGCCGAAGGTCTGGGTGATCGAAGACGGCGCGCCGAACGCCCTCGCCACCGGTCGCGACGTGGACCGGGCCCATGTCGCGGTTACTCGCGGCTTGCTGGACAAGCTGGAGAAGCGCGAGCTGGAAGCAGTAATGGCGCACGAAATGTCGCACATCGGCAACCTCGACATTCGCCTGATGACGATCGTAGCGGTCGTAGTTGGCATCGCCGCCCTCATCGCGGACATCATGCTGCGGTTTACCTGGTACGGCGCTGGCGCGCGACGCAGCAACCGCGGCAAAGGTGGTGGCGGAATAGGCGTCATCCTCCTCGTAATCGCCATCGTCTTTCTGCTCATCTCGCCGATCATCGCCGGCATAATGCGCATGGCGCTCTCCCGCCGCCGGGAGTATCTTGCCGACTCCTCCGGCGCTCTCCTTTGCCGGAACCCCGCTGCTCTCGCCGACGCGCTTGAGAAGATCGCCAAGGACCCGGACCCGCTTGAGGCGGCCAACAAGGCCACTGCGCACCTGTACATCGCTGCGCCTCTGCAGGGGCACGAGAGCTTCATGAACAAACTGTTCGCCACGCACCCACCCGTCGAGGAACGCGTACGACTCCTCCGGGCGATGGCGTGAGCGAGCCCGCGATTCGCGCGGCCCGCTCCGACGATCTAGCGATCATCGAGGGCCTGCTCAGGACCGTAAACCTCCCCTTGTTCCGGACGGCGGATTTCTTGGACACGTTCTGGGTAGCTGAAGCCGCGGGCGAGGTCGTCGGGTGCGTGGGCCTTGAGGTCTACGACGACGCTGGCCTTCTTCGCTCGGCTGTGGTCACGGAGCCCTTACGTGGCACCGGGCTGGGTCGGCGCCTCACTCAAAACGTGATCGAGGAGGCGAAATCGAACGGTGTCCGGGAGCTATACCTGTTCACTATGGAAGCTGGGCCGTTTTTCGGTCACATGGGCTTCGAGAAGTGCACTATCGATGACTTTTCAGAGAACGGCCGAAAATGCACTCAGTGGATCGCCGTGAATAACAATCCGGAGATTGTCGAGTGGCTGACGTCTATGCGAATGATGCTCGCCTAGCAGCCTAGGTCGTCACCTCGACACCCTCGCCCTCAACCACCTCGCCGACCCGCCAGATCGGCTCCTTCGAGCCCTCGAACCTCTTCTCAGTGTCCTCGGCTGAGTCCGACGGTACCGTAAACAACAGTCCGCCGGACGTTTGCGGATCGAACAGGATATGCTCCGTCGCTTCTGGCACGTCATCCGCCACTCGCACCTTGCCCTCGAGGTAGTCTCGGTTTCGGGCCGCGCCGCCGGTGAGGATTCCGCGCGCCGCGTAATCCATGGTGCCCGGAAGCGTCGGCAGACCGGCCGTGGTGATGCGAATCTCGACTCCCGATGCGTCGGCGATTTCGTACGTGTGCCCAAGCAAGCTGAACCCCGTGACATCGGTGAGCGCATGGGCGCCCGACTCGCGTGCGAGGTGAACGGAGTGCCTGTTCAGGAGAGTCATGCTCTCGACGGCTGCACGAAGGTCATCTGCCGAGGCTTCATCACGCATCGCGGCGGTCGTGACGATGCCCGTGCCCAATGGCTTCGTCAAGAAGACAGCATCGCCAACCTTTGCGCCGGCTTTCGTCAGGATCTGGCCGGGGTGAACGAGGCCCAGCACTGCGAGCCCGTACTTCGGTTCCTCGTCGATGATGGTGTGTCCGCCGGCGATGATGCCTCCCGCTTCATGCACCTTCTCGGCGCCCCCGCGCAGGATCGCCGCGATGATCTTCGAGTCCATCTCCTCGGGGAACGCCGCGATGTTCAGTGCTAGCGTCACTTCGCCGCCCATCGCGTAGACGTCGCTCATCGCGTTCGCCGCGGAGATGGCGCCGAAGTCGTAGGGGTCGTCGACGAGCGGTGCGAAGAAGTCGGTCGTCATCACCACCGCTTGCTCGTCATTCAGACGGTAGACGGCGGCGTCGTCGGGCGCGCTGAGACCGACCAGCAAGTTCGGGTCCTCTTCTGGCCTCAAGTCGTTCAGTAGGCGCAGCACCTGCGCCAGGGCGTCCGCCCCTGCTTTACCGGCTCAACCGGCGCAGGAAGCGAGAGCCGTCAGACGAGTAGGCTCGGTCATTTCGTCCCTTCTACACGTAAACTAATATGGTGTCGACCAGACTCAGTATATTGGCGCTGGCCACCGTCTAACAATGAGTACGATTCGCTTGCCAGTTTCGACTTCGCTGCCACTGGTCGTTGCCTTGGGCATCCTCGTCGCCGTCGCGTGTGGCGGCGGCAAGAATCCCCTGGAAACAGCGACGCCGACGCTTCCCGTAACTATCACTACGCCGACTCCAACTGCTGCCGTGACGTCATCCCCACGGCCCAGCCCCACGCAGACTCGCTCTCCGCAGTCCCTCGAATGGCTCCAAAGCACAGTCAACGTTCCGGCTCTCCCGTCCCCGTTCGCAGACCCCGCACTAGACGCTGACCTACAGAACGTCATCGAGACGGCGCTGCCCGACTTCGGCGGCGAGTACTCCGTCGTCGTCCATAACCTGCTTGATGGACGCTACGCCGCGTTCAACGAATCGAACGTCTACTACGGCGCCAGCCTCTTCAAGTCGAGTCTCATGTACGAGGCGTTCATCCAGCGCGACGCTGGCAATCTCGATTTCGCGATGGAGGTAGTGCTTGAGGAGAAGTACGTCGTCTACGACCTCGGCACGCTGGAGTTCCTCGGTCTCGAAGAGGGCGACATCATCACCGTCGAAGGCGCGATCCGTGCGATGACGATCGCCAGCGACACGCCGACCGCGGTACTGATGCAGGACCTCGTCGGCGTCGCGGCTGATCAGACGCTGCTCAAGCTGGGCATCGAGGACACGCAGTTCTTGAACCGCGCCCTCCCGGCAACCGCGGATGGTATGGCCCGCCTCTTCGCTGCCATTGCCTCCGGCGAGGGCGTATCCGACTCCTCGCGGCTGGAGATGCTGAGCCTCATGCGCCAGGAGCATTTCTCCGGCGGCGTCATCGCCGGCGCCCCCGCCGGCACGGCGATCGCCCACAAGACTGGCAGCTTCGCCAACGCCGGGCACGACGTAGCCATTGTCTGGGGGCCGGCCGGTCCATACATCATCGCCGTTCTGACCGACGCCTCGTACACGTTGGATCCGGTCCGCGACGTGGCGGTGGCGGTCTGGGCGTACTTCGAGGCGAACCCATAGATGCCGGCGAGGGCGGCTAAGCTCGCTCCTAAAGAGATCGTCGGGCGGCTGTCCGACCTATACGGCGCCCCCGAGCTGCGGATCCATGGCGATCCGATGACCGAACTCGTGCTGACGATCCTCTCGCAGAACACCTCCGACGGGAACTCGGGACGCGCGTTCATGCGATTGACCTCGAGGTTCCCGGCGTGGGAGTCGCTGATGGCGGCTGATCCAGCGGAGATCGAAGACGCGATCTCGGTCGGCGGCCTCGCCAAGGTGAAGACGCCGCGGATCAAGCGAGTCCTGGAGGATGTTTGGGAGCAGCGCGGCTCGTTCGATCTAGCGTTCCTCGGCGAGATGCCGCTGGCCGACGCGAAGTCGTGGCTCACCTCGCTTCCCGGCGTCGGACCGAAGACCGCCGCCTGCGTGCTCATGTTCGCGCTCGGGAAACCCGCTCTCCCGGTTGACACGCACGTGCACCGCGTGGCGCAGCGCCTCGGCCTGGTGCCGAAGAAGGCGACCGCTGAGAAGTCACACGATCTTCTGGAGGCGATCCTCGAACCCGAAGACGTCTACCCGTTCCACATATCGCTCATCAAGCACGGCCGTCGCATCTGCCACGCACAGCGCCCAAAGTGTGATGAGTGCCCGTTGCTCGACGGCTGCCCGTTTGGGCGGAACCTGGTCGGCGCTAAGGCCGGTTAGCCGCCGACATCCGAGTCAGCCGCTTTCCGTAACCGCCGACCGATGAGCGATCCACGCTCCCACGCTCGAAACCGCCAGAACCGCGCCGGCAGCGATCGCAACGTAGATCCCAGATTCAACGCTGGTGGCGTTGTCCAGATCGATCCCAACCAGCGCTTGGAGGTCGATGCCGATCTGCTGCTGCGCGTCGCCCAACGCTCGTTCTGAGTCGACGATATTCACAACTGCGATCGCTACGATCAGAGCGCCAAGACATCCGTTGAAGACGGTCACAAGCCGAAACGCCTTGGTGCTGGCGTCGGAGCAGAGGTAAGCCGCGAATCCCAACGCGATGACGCCTACGAGCAGCGTGATCAGCCCATCACCGTCATAGCCGTATCGCGTAGCGCTTCCGATTGAGCCCAGAATCGGCACCTCAATATCGAGCGATATCCAGGGCAGAAACAGTTGCAGGACACTAAGGATCGTCGCAATCACGACCGCCAACGTATAGCCGGCCCTTATATTCATCTCCCGGCTACTTTGATTCCCGTTTTGCGTACTTCTGCTGGTTCGCTTTGAACAACTGGCGGCACTCGCCTGCACAGAAGTAATAGTCCTTGTTCTCCCACGTCACCGCCGAGGCTGAATCGACCTCTACCAGCTGCCCGCAGACCGGATCGTTGGCCGTCACTATCGTGTCCCGGAAGCTGCCGTCCTGGAGCCAGAGCGAGCGGTGCGCCACCTCGCGGACGCGATGGTCGTGACTGACGATCACCACCGCCTTGCGAAGCTCCACCGAGATCTGCAGCAGTAGCTCCATGACTTCTTGACCGCGCTTGTAGTCCAGATTTCCGGTCGGCTCGTCAGCCAGAATGATCTCTGGATTGTTCATCAGCGATCGCGCTATCGCCACGCGCTGCTTCTCGCCGCCGCTGAGCTGTCTCGGAAGCGAATGCAATCTATGGTCCAGTCCGAACATGTTCAGCAGTTCGCGCGCTCGGTTGGTATCGCTTGCCGGTGCCGTGATCCCGCCGGCGGCTACCACTCTCACATTCTCCAGCGCTGTCAGTGACTCAAGTAGGTTGAAGCTCTGAAAGATGAAGCCCACGTTCTCACGCCTGATCGATGCCAGCTCTTTCTCCTTTAGCTTCGTGGTCTCGATGCCGGCGACCTCTATCGTTCCCGAGGTCGGCTTCATCAGCGTGCCCGCGATCGTGAGGAACGTTGTTTTACCGGCGCCGGACGGGCCCATGATCACCACCACCTGACCGGCCTGAGCCTCGAAGTCGACGGTGTCCAGAGCAATCACCTCGGAGTCAGCAAGACTGTAAATCTTTGTCACGCCACGGAGCCTAAGGGCTACTCTGTCGTCAGCCATCTTCTTATGCCTTAAACACCGCTACTGGATCGATGGCGGCCAGTCGACGTATCGGTACGTATGCTGCGAGCACCGACATGACCAGGGTGACGCCCGCCACTGCGAGAACGTCTTGCCAACGGATGAGTGTGACGAACTGTGGCACAAGGTCTTGAATGAAGCTCCCAGCCACTACGGTTATGCCAGTCCCGATGCCGAAGCCTAACAGCCCAGTCACGATACTTTGTTCGAATACCACCCGGTACAGATAACTGTTCGGGAATCCCACCGCCTTCAGAATCCCGTATTCGCGTGCTTTTTCAACCGTTGCCGTGTAGATCGTCAGTCCGGCCACAGCCAGACCAACGATAAACGCTAGTATTAAGATCACCGTTAGTATCGGAATTACGTCGCCGAGGACCCGGTCGCGGGTTGCGGCGGCAAACTCCTCGCTGGTTATGCCGACTACGCCCGGCTGATTACCCGCGATGGTTCGCGCGTAAGTAGCCGGGTCTCTCATCTCAACCAGATCGACCAGAAGGAACGTTGCGAGCCCCTCCATCACCAGCGCTGCTTGAGCCTGCTCAATTGTCACGAACACCGCTTGCGAGGCCACGAAATCGCCGCCGGTGGACTTGCCAACGACTTCCCAGTCGGTTCCAGCAGCGTTGAGCGAGTCCCCGATCTCCACCCCGTAACGGCTGGTCAGCGCCTGGTCGATAATCATCTCACCGGGACCCGGAACGCTTTTACCATCAGTAACGCGAACTGGACCGCCCATACCCGTAGCAGGATCGAAGCCGATCAGCTGTATATCCATCTTGGTGTCGCCCTTGGTGGCTCCCATGGGTACGGCAATCAAAGGACTCCATCGTTCGATCGAATCGATCCTGGCAAAGCGCTCGTCGGCGCCCTCTAACGGCAGGATCGACGCGGCGACCAAGAAGTCGGTCGTGCCTTCGCGTGCGATCCAAATATCTGCGTCAACCTCCTCCACGAACCCACCGACCTTCTCGTTCCAGCCGCGGAACAACGCCAGGAGGAAAGTGATCAGCAGCACCGACAGAGCGATACCGCCCACTGAGATCGCCAGCCGTACGCGTTCTGAGAAGAGATTCTTGCGTGCTACTATGAGCATGGTGTGCTCATAGATTTGCCTGGGATGTGAGCAGGGTCACGGTTTGAATCACGATGCCTACCGTAGAGTGGTCTCAGGCCAACCATGCGTGAAGAGTCTGAAATGTCAACCCGAATGCTCATCGTGGCGGTGGCTCTCCTTCTGTTGATCGTTCTTGTCGGTGTGGCCTTGATCACTGTATCGACCGTCTCAGGGTGACGCCAATCTTAACACTGAACGAGATCGGCCGACGGTCCGTCTCAGTGCCTCTCCCTTGACACCGCCCGTACGCACACCCTAACGTATACGAATCATGACGGCAGTTAACGCATTCCCGCGTCCGCGACGAGTCCAGCCAGTGGTTGGGTGGCTTCGTCGTACCCGTCGTTAGACGCAGATAACGAGAGCGGAAACGCCCCACCACTACACGAGTGGTGGGGATTTTTAGTTTTGGAGACTGTCCGATGGTGAAAGTGGGAATACTGAACGTAACAGGATATGCCGGCGCCGAACTCGCTCGCTTGCTGTACAACCACCCCGAAGCCCAACTCGCCAGCGTCACCGGCCGCAGCGAAGCCGGGAAGAAGCTCGCCGAAGTCTTCCCGCACCTCGCTGCCTACGACATGGCCGTCGACCCCGAGCTTGGCGACGTCGACTTCGTGTTCTCGGCACTGCCGCACGCTGCCAGCGCAGAGAGCGTCGCGCCCCTCGTCCAATCGGGAGTGCCCGTCGTCGATATCAGCGCCGACTTCCGCCTCAACGACGCCAAGGAGTACGCCGAGTGGTATGGCGGCGAGCACCCAGCGCCCGAACTGCTTCCGAAGGTCGCATACGGCCTCACTGAGCTCAACCGCGAGGCGGTGAAAGCATCGAAGCTAATCGCCAACCCAGGCTGCTATCCCGAGAGTGCGCTGCTGGCGCTGGCGCCCGCAGCCAAGGCCGGACTCATCGGCCCAGACATCATCATCGACTCCAAGTCCGGTGTCTCGGGCGCGGGTCGTGGTCTCAAGCAGAGCCTGCTGCTCGCCGAGGCGGGAGAAAGCGTGTCGGTGTACGGCCTCAAAGGGCACCGGCATTTGCCGGAGATCGTCCAGGAGCTACGGAAGATGTGGCGGGAGTCCGAGTCGCCGAAGGTGACGTTTACACCACACTTGGTCCCGATGACGCGTGGCATCCTCTCGACCTGCTATGCGCCGCTATCAACAACGAAGACGGAGGTGGAGGTTCGCGAGCTGTACCAACAGTTCTACAGCGACGAACCGTTCGTCCGAATCGTTGATGCCCCGCCCTCGACGAAGCAGGTGAGAGGCACCAACGCCTGCCACGTGTACCCGACGGTCGATCAAAGGACTGACAGGCTCGTGGTCGTTAGCGTCCTCGACAACCTCGTTAAGGGCGCGGCAGGGCAGGCGATCCAGAACATGAACGCTATGCTCGGGCTGCCGGAGACCATGGGTATCGACATGCCGGCGCTATACCCGTAATCGCATCCTTAGAGAGGACCACAACGATGGACAACGGAATCGAAATTCAACCAGAAGGAACTGTCACCACGCCTAAGGGCTTCGTCGCCGGAGCAGCGGCCGTCGGCGTTCGTAGCGACTGGGAGAAGCTTGACCTGACGCTGCTGTACTCCGAGAAGCCATGTACGACAGCAGCGGTGTTTACGACCAACAATCTGAAGGCGGCGCCCGTGCTGATCAGCCAGTCGCATCTCGCAGACGGCAGAGCGCAAGCAGTCATCGCCAACTCGGGCTGTGCGAACTGCGCCACCGGCAAGCAGGGCCACGCCGACGCGATCGAGATGGCGCAGCTCGCCGGCGAGAAGTTCGGCGTCGATCCTCACGATGTGGTCGTGGCGTCGACGGGCGTCATCGGTCCGCCGCACCTGCCGATGGAAAAGATCGCGAGCGGCGTGAAGGAGATCGGCCTCACACCCGAGGGCGGAATCGACTTCGCGAACGCGATCATGACGACGGATACCGTGCCCAAGTACATCGCCGCCAAGCACGGTGCGTGGACGGTCGGTGGCGTGGTCAAGGGCGTTGGGATGATCCATCCCAACATGGCAACGATGCTTTGCTTCCTGACTACGGATGCGGCGGTCGAGCCCGTTTTCCTGAAGACGGCGTTAAAGAACGCAGTCGACGTCTCGTTTCACATGATCGACATCGACAGCGACACCAGCACAAACGACATGGCGCTGGTGATGGCCAACGGCATGGCCGGTGGCGACACGATATCCGACGGGCATCCCGAGGCCGGGCCGTTTAGCGAGGCGCTGAAGCTCGTCTGTACTCATCTCGCAAAGGCGATGGTCGCCGATGCGGAAGGCGGTACGAAAGTCATCGAAGTCCGCGTCGACGGAGCGGAATCGCACGAGGACGCCCGTAAGGCCGCGCGCGAGATCGTGAGGTCGCCGGGCGTGAAGACAGCGATGACGGGCCACGACCCAAACTTCGGGCGCATCCTCGCGGCCGTAGGGAACAGCGGTGCGGCCTTCGACATCGACAACGTCGAACTGTACTTCAGAAGCCCTGAGGGCGGCGACCTATGCCTCTTCAAGGACGGCGCTCCCACCGGCTTGGACAGAGCCACCGCGGAGGCGTGCCTTATCCCGCAGGAGATCCACGTCAGGGTCAACCTCGCGAGGGGCGCCGAGTCGGCGACCGCCTGGGGCTCCGATCTCACTGAAGAGTTCGTTCGCCTCAACAGCCTGTACACAACCTGATGACAGACGACGTCCTCGTGGCCAAGATCGGCGGCTCCACGCTTGGGAGCCACGACACCACCCTCACAGACTTGGCCGAATTACAGCACCGGGGTGTTCGTTCCGTCGTTGTGCACGGCGGCGGATCGCTGATCAACGAATGGCTGACTCGACATAACATCCACACGCGCTTCGAGAACGGCCTGCGAGTCACCGACGAAGAGTCGCTGAACGTCGTCGTGGCCGTCCTCGCCGGTCTGATAAACAAACGGATCGTGGCCTCGTTGACGAAGCTGGGCGCGCGCGCTGTCGGGATGTCCGGCGTCGACGCGGGTATGATCCGGGCAAAGCTGCGAGACGAGAAGCTTGGCTTCGTCGGGGACGTGACGGAAGTGGACTCGCGCGTACTGGAGGGGATCACGATGACCGGCGTAATCCCGGTAATCGCTCCGATCGGCCTTCTCTGGGAGGGGGACCGGGCGACAGATCAGCTTCTGAACATCAACGCGGACTCAATGGCCGGAGCGATCGCCGCCGCACTAAAGGCACGCTGGCTCGTGTTCCTGACGGACGTGCCGGGGATACGAGGTGAAGGAGGCGATTCGCTGTCCCGCGTGTCATCCGAAGAAGCGAAAAGCCTGATAGATTCTGGCGTGATACAAGGCGGTATGATACCGAAGGTCGAGGCCTGCCTCAGCGCCGTTCGGGCAGGATGCCGTGGCGTCATCGTCGATGGACGGAGCGAAGGCGCGCTGGCCTCGGTCGTTCGCGGAGAATTCGCGGGAACCGTACTGGGAGAGGAATGATGGACGAGACACTGCAGCGGGACCTGATGGCGCTGGACAAGCAGTACGTTGTCCAGACGTATAAGCGTCTGCCCGTAACGCTCGTTCGCGGAGAGGGTACCAAGGTCTGGGACGCCAACGACAAGGAATACCTGGACTTCCTCGGCGGCATCGCCGTCGTCAGTCTCGGCCACTGTCATCCCGACGTAGTCGCCGCCATCGAGCGGCAGGCCCGCACGCTGATGCTCACCTCTAACTACTTCTACACCGAACCACAGACGAAGCTCGCGCAACTCCTTTGCGAAGCCTCGGGCATGGATCGTGCCTTCTTCTGCAACAGCGGCGCCGAGGCCGTCGAAGGCTGCGTCAAGCTCGCCCGCAAGTGGGGTAAGGAGAAGCGCGAAGGAGCGTACGAGATCATCGTCGCTGAAGGAGCGTTTCACGGCCGGACGATTACCGCCATTACAGCGGGCGGCACGGAGAAGTACCGCGCTCCATTCACGCCTCTGGTCGAGGGCTTCGTCCGCGTCCCCTTCGACGATATCGATGCCATCAAACAGGCGACGAGCACCAAGACCGTGGCTGTGCTGATCGAGCCTGTGCAGGGCGAGGCTGGTGTCATCGTGCCTGCCGACGAGTACCTCCCGGCCCTCCGCCGTTGGTGTGACGAGGCCGGCATTCTCATGATCCTCGACGAGGTCCAAAGCGGCATGGGACGAACCGGCAAGATGTTCGCCTACCAGCACTACGGTATCGAGCCGGACGTAATCGCCGTCGCCAAAGGGCTCGGCAGCGGATTCCCCATCGGCGCGTTTCTAACCAAAGAGCACTGCGCGTCGCTCGGTTTTGGCGAGCACGGCACTACGTTCGGAGGTGGTCCTCTCGCCTGCGAAGTCGGTTACACCGTCACGAAGTACATGCTGGATCACGATATCCCAGCTCAAGCGGCGCGCAGCGGCGAGTACATGGAACGGAAGCTACAATCGCTCGCCGACCGTCACGAGATCGTCACGGAAGTGCGCGGTAAGGGCCTCTTCTTGGCGATAGAGCTGGATCGGCCTGTCAGCGAAGAGATTCTGGCACAGTGTCTGGAGGCTGGGCTGATCGTGAACAACGTTAAGCCGACTGCACTGCGAATGGTGCCACCACTCACCGTCAGCGAGGAAGAGATCGATCGTGCGATGGAGATACTGGATGCTGTGCTTGCAGGCCTCGATTCTGGCCCACCAAAGTAGAAGGAATAACTATGGCTGAGAAGATCATACTGGCGTACTCCGGCGGACTGGACACGTCCATCGCCATACGCTGGCTCAAGGAAGAGCGCGGATACGACGTCGTCGCACTGACCGTCGACGTCGGCATGGACCGCGATCGGGAGACGCTCCAGTCGCGGGCGATGACCGCCGGAGCGGTCGGCTACCAATGGGCGGACTGCCAGGAGACGTTCATCCGCCACTTCGTCTTCCCGGCGCTCGCCGCCGGCGCACGCTACCAGGGATACCCGCTCGCGACGGCGCTCTCTCGCCCGTTGATCGCTCGTGAGATGGTTGCCGTGGCGAGGGCCGAAGGCGCGACCGCCGTCGCTCACGGCTGTACTGCGAAGGGCAACGATCAGGTCCGCCTCGACGTATCGGTAGGAGCGCTGGCGCCCGACCTCAAGGTCGTTGCGCCTCTGCGCGAGTGGGAGATGGACCGCGAGTCGGAGATCGCCTACGCACACGAACACTCGATCCCAATTGAAGTGACCAAGGCGAGTCCTTACAGCATCGACGAGAACCTCTGGGGACGCAGCATCGAGTGCGGCGTCCTCGAGGACCCGTGGCAGGAACCGCCCGCGGACGTCTACGCTTGGACGAAGTCGCCCGCTGAGGCGCCAGACGAACCGGCGTACGTCGAGATCGGTTTCGAGAAGGGCGCTCCCGTCTCTGTCGATGGTAAAGAGGTCGATCCCGTCTCGCTCGTCAAGCAGTTGAACGCCCTCGCGGGTGAGCACGGCGTCGGTCGCCTCGATCGGGTTGAGGACCGGCTCGTCGGCATCAAATCTCGTGAGATCTACGAAGCGCCCGCCGGAATCACGCTCCTCGCGGCACACGACGCCCTCGAGGCTCTCACGCTTTCGAAGGACCAGCGCCGGCTGAAGGCCCGCATCGCGCAGGAGTACGCCGAGCTCGTGTACAACGGCCTCTGGTTCTCCGCACACCACAAGGACCTCGAAGCGTACGTTCGGGCCACCCAGCGGCACGTCACAGGCGAGGTTCGCCTGCGGCTACACAAGGGCGTCGCGACGGTTGTCGGCCGCAAATCGCCGAAAAGCCTGTACGACTTCGCTCTGGCGACCTACGACAAAGGCGACGAGTTCGACCGCACCTCCGCCGTGGGATTCATCGACATCTGGGGCTTGCCCGTCCGCGTACAGGCGAAGGCTCAGGACTTGGGCGAGGTTGACGGCGCGTGAGCGAGATCAAGGCGGTCCTGTTCGATCTCGGCGACACGCTTTGGCACTTCCCAAGCATGCCGCCCGGCAAGGTCATTCGGCGAGAGACTGTTTCGCGTCTCAAACGTCTGGTCGAAAGCTGGGGCCATGAGTTCACGGATGGCCGCTTCTACCTCGGACGTGACATCCGCCTTTCGATCGAGGATGCAACACACCGCGCTTTCCACGGCGACAGCATCGATCCCGGCTATCCGGCGCTCTGTCGCAAGGTCGCTGCGGAACATGACATGGAGCTAACCCGGGAGCAAGGCGAAGAGCTGTGGGACACCTGGAACCTCGGTGGCGCCTTTCTCGGTCGTAAGCTGTTCCCGGACGCGCTCGATACGCTGCACTGGCTGCGGGACAAAGGGTATCGGATTGGGTGTGTCACTAACCGCGGCCACAGCGGACCGCGCTTCCACCAGGAGCTGGCCGACCTCGGGCTGACCGACCTCTTCGAGACCACCGTCATCTCCTGTGATGTCGGCTACATGAAACCGCATCCCATGATTTACGAACTGGCACTCGGAGAACTGAACCTCGAAGCGAATCAGGCCGCCATGGTCGGCGATAGCCTCCATGCGGACGTTGGCGGATCGAAGGCGCTCGGCATGGTCGCCGTCTGGCGCAAGCCTGTGAAGGACGAGCCCGTCGAGGAGACCGAGGACGAGCCTGCCGAAGACGAACCCGGCCCCGTGCCCGACTACACCATCTCAACGCTCGCCGACATCAGGAGCATCCCCCTCTTTGCGAATGGCCGCGCCGATGGCTGACGACTCGTCCGCCAAGAGCCCGACCGCGAGCGGCCTCGATCGCCGCGCCCTCAAGTACAGCGCTTCGATAGCCTACGATCGCAGGCTCTACCGCGATGACATCGCTGGGTCGATCGCGCACGCCCGGATGCTCGGCAAACAAGCGATCATCTCGACCGAAGACGCAGACTCGATCGTGCGCGGTCTCGAAGACATCCGGCGGGAGATCGAGAGCGATACCTTCCCTTGGCGTGAGGAGCTAGAGGACGTCCACCTCAACATCGAGGTGAGACTGCGGGAAAAGATCGGCGATGCCGCCGCACGTCTACACACAGCGCGCTCCCGCAACGACCAGGTCGCGACCGACATGCGGTTGTTCGTGATGCAGGCGTGTGAGGATACGGTCGCGGGGACCAGGGCGCTTCAATCGGCCCTGCTACAGCTAGCCGAGGCGAACCGCGATGTCGTTGTGCCCGGTTACACCCACCTGCAGCGGGCGCAGCCCGTGCTTCTCGCGCATCATCTGCTCGCGTACTTCGAGATGCTCGATCGCGACGTCCGCCGCTTCACTGTCGCTCGCGAAAATGCAGATGAGCTGCCGCTCGGTTCCGGTGCGCTCGCCGGCGTGCCGTACGACATCGATCGTGACTTCGTCGCGAAGGAGCTTGGCTTTAGCCGCGTCAGCCGCAACAGCATCGACGCTGTCTCGGACCGCGACTTCGTTATCGACTTCCACGCCGCCGCCGCGACCATAATGATGCACCTCTCGCGGCTGTGCGAAGATATCATCGTCTGGTCCAGCGCTGAGTTTGGCTTCCTGAAGCTGCCGCCGCAGTTCGCGACCGGTTCCAGCATCATGCCGCAGAAACGCAATCCGGACATCGCCGAGCTGGCCCGCGGCCGCACCGGCCGTGTATACGGCAACCTGATCGCGATCCTCACGACGCTGAAGGGGCTGCCGCTGGCCTACAACCGCGACCTGCAAGAGGACAAAGAGCCGCTGTTCGACACGGTCGACACGCTCCTGCCGACGCTAGAAGTTCTAGCGGCGATGATCCCGGCGCTTCAGATCGACGCCGCCAAATCTGAGGAAGCAGCGGCAGGCTCGTACACTTTGGCGACGGACGTGGCCGACTACCTCGTTCGCAAAGGCATGCCCTTCCGCGACGCGCACCAGGCGGTCACGAAGCTCGTGGCGTCTGCGCAGGACTCCGGGAAGGGCCTGCACGAACTCACGCTCGCCGATTTCCGCGCCTGCTCGCCGCTGTTCGAGGACGACATCCTATCGCTCGATGTTCGTTCGTCTATCGCCGCCCGCGACGTGCCCGGCGGTACGGCGCCCAACCGTGTAGAAGCCGCCCTCGCCGAAGCACGGAAGCGGCTTGAGGGACAATCGTGAGTCAGATTAAGATTGCCCCTTCGATCGTTTCGGCGGATCTCTTGCGGCTGGGCGAGCAGATCAAGGAGTGCGAAGCCGCGGGCGCCGAGTATCTCCACATCGACATCATGGACGGGCGTTTCGTTCCCGTCATCACGATCGGTTCCCCCATCGTCGAGGCCGTGCGCCGGACGACGGGTCTCGTGCTGGACATCCACCTGATGATCGTCGAGCCGGAGAAGCACGTCGGTACGTTCATGGACGTCGGTGCCGACATCATCAACGTCCACGTCGAGGCAGCGACCCACCTCCACCGGATCGTGCAGGAGGTGCACGGTCGCGGGAAGAAGGCGGGCGTCTGCCTGAACCCCGCGACGCCCGTCAGCGAGATCGAGCAGATACTGCCCGAAATCGATCAAGTGATGGTGATGGCGGTGAACCCCGGCGCGTCCGGCCAGAAGTTCATCGAGAGTGCGCTGCCGAAGGTGAAACGCTTGCGGGAGTTGATCGACTCGCGGAGGCTCAGCACCGAGATCGAAGTCGACGGTGGCGTCAACGTCCAGACCGCCGCTGGCTGCGTCCTCGCGGGCGCAAACGTCCTCGTCAGCGCCTCGGCCGTGTTCAACGATCGCGCCTCGGTCGCCGAAAACATCAAGGCCCTCCGCGCCGCCGTTGCGTCCGCGCGCGACTAGACCGGCGTCCTTACCTACTGATCGAGCAGCGCCGCCACCTTCTTCGGCGCCGTCATCACGAAGCTGTCCGTAACCAGCGCTGCGACAGCCTTCCAATCTACACCGTCGTCGAGATAGATTCCGATCCAACCGTTGCGGCCGACGTACGGCGGTACGAAGAAGCGCTCCGGGTCCGCGCCGACGAGCACGTCCTGAGCCCCCGGCGCGCCCTTGCACCAGACGCCGATGCGGCCCTCGCCTCGCTGCTCTGCCCTGAACATCGCGAACAACTTATTTCGCACACGGAAGGTGGGCGTCTCCCACGTCTCCTTTTCCGTCGACTCGGGCAGCGCCAGGCAGATCTTCCGCAGACGCTCAAGTGGATCTTGGCTCACATTCCTACGCCGGTGGCTTCAGTTCGTCGATCGGCACGTCGCGGATGTGCGTGGCGAAGTTCCATTCATGGCCTTCCAGGTCTGGGTGTGGCGCTCGGCAGTGAGTAGAGTTGCCCGCTTAAGCGCGGGTCTTAACCATAGTGCGGAGGCAGCGCGTGCAAATTTTCACGCGGACCGGCACGCCTTCGACTACGAACGTCTTCTTCTGCACGTTCGCCTTGAACGTGCGGTTCGTCTTGGGGGCCTTGCGCTCCCAGCGACCGGAGTGTTTGTGTCTGATCCTGCGGCCGAAGGCTGTGCCTTTACCGCAGACCTCGCATCTTGCCAATTGTTTGTCACCTCTGTCGGGCCTTGTTCGCCCGGATAGAATCCGCAGCGAGTATGGTATCATCGCGCTTACTTGTGGGCAATGAAACTCGTCCAAACTCACCGCGTGATTCGTGACTCGAGGCGATATGACTGACCCCGCGCATTCTGTAGAGTCGCTAGGCGGCCCTCAGCTCAGGGAGATGTTCGCGGCCGCTACCGCCTGGCTCGAGGTCAACTCAGAGCAAGTGAACGCCGTCAACGTCTTTCCCGTGCCCGATGGCGATACGGGCACGAACATGCTCCTCACCATGCGGTCTACCATGCGTGAGGCTGACAGCTGCCAGGACGAAGGCGCCGGCGCAATGCTGGCTGCCATGTCCCACGGCGCTCTAATGGGCGCGCGCGGCAACTCGGGCGTCATTCTTTCGCAGATCGTCAGTGGCATGGCCAGCGCTATCGGCAGCGCGGCGCGGCTCGACTCTTCCCTTTTCGCCGCCGCCCTCGAATCGGCGTCGACCGCCGCTTACAAGGCCGTGACCAAGCCCGCGGAAGGGACGATCCTGACCGTCATTCGGGAAGTGGCGGAGGCGGTTAGGCAAGCCAGCAACGGCGGTTCCCCTGACGTCGAGTCCAGTCTGGAGATCGCCGTTGAAACTGCGAAGGCGAGCGTCGAAAGGACACCGACGTTGCTTCCGGTGCTTGCCGAAGCAGGCGTCGTCGATGCCGGTGGCCTCGGGTTGCAGGTGTTGTTCGAAGGGATGCTGCGCCACCTGCGAGGAGAACCGGCGGATGTTCCGTCGGCCGCCGGGGCGGTAGAAGAGCAGTGGCTCTCAATGACCGATGAACGGCACGCAACCGAAGAGTCAGCTTATGGCTACTGCACCGAAGTCTTGATCGGTGGAGATCGTCTGGAGATCCAGCCCGTCCGGGAACGAATCGAGACTCTCGGCGACTCCGTGCTGGTCGTTGGCGATCAGACATTGGTACGGGTTCACGTCCACACTGACGATCCCGGCGCCGTACTCTCTCTTGGAACGGAGATCGGAAGCTTGCGACAGGTCAAGGTAGACAACATAAGGGAGCAGGCCGAGCGATTCGTGCGGGAGCAGAGCGAGGCACTCGCGCGCGATGTCACGCCCGTTCCGCCAGTCATCGGCTCGCTCAGTTGTGTGGTGGTCGTAGCAGGTGATGGTATGGCAAGCGTCTTCGGGAGCGTAGGCGGGACCAGGATCGTCAGCGGCGGCCCAACGATGAACCCGAGCACGCAAGAGATCGTCGATGCGATCGAAGCCTGTCCCACGGATGACGTTGTGGTGCTGCCAAACGACAAGAACGTCGTTCTCGCCGCCCAGCAGGCGACGAAACTCGCCTCGAAGCGGGTTCGGGTCGTTCAATCACGATCTGTGCCTCAGGGGATCGCCGCCGCCTTGGCAATCAACCCCGATGACAGCTTCGACGACAACGCTCGAGCGATGGAAAGCGCCATCGAGGCTGTCCAGACCGTAGAAGTGACGAAAGCCGTGCGCTCAACGACAATTGGTGGCGTCGACGTGCGGGAGGGCCAGGCGATCGCCATAGTCGACGACGAGCTAACGACCGCAGCTGAATCAGCCGAAGATGCCGCTATACAGGCTCTGACCGAGGCGGTTGGCGATGACACAAGCTTGATCTGTATCTACTACGGTGGCGACAGGACCAAATCCGATGCGAATAAGCTCGGAAAGCTCGCCCAGGCGGCGTTCGAAAGCCATGAAATCGAAATCGTCTTCGGCGGCCAGCCACACTATGACTACATAATCTCTGTCGAGTGATGTGCCAGTCGCGTGTTCACGCGTTGATCGCGGCTGATATACTACCGCGTAGGTATCCGGATTGACCGTACGTATTGTCACAGATAGCACTGCCGATCTCCTGCCGGAAATGGCAGCGGAGCTGGGCGTTTCCGTCGTTCCTCTGAGCGTCGTCTTCGGCGAGGAATCGCTTCGAGAGGGGATCGACATAAGTCACGACCTCTTCTACGACAGACTCGTTCGCAGTAAAGACCTACCCACGACGTCAGCACCCTCGGTCGGCGAATTCATAACGGCATACGAGGAAGTCCTCAAGGAAACCGACGAGATCGTCTCGATTCACCTCTCGGCGAAGATGTCGGTGACGTGCAACAACGCCACTCAGGCAGCTCGTCACCTCTCGGACAGCGGCGCGAAAATAGAAGTGGTAGACTCGGGTTTCTTGTCACAGGGCATAGCCTTTCTTGTGAGCGCGGCGGCTAGGGCTGCTGCCAATGGGGCCACCGTCGAGGAGATCAGGCAGATCATCGACGATATGATTCCCCGCGTGCATCTCTTCATCGTCTTTGACACGCTCGAATATGTTCGGAGGGGTGGACGCATCGGCCGCGCTCGTGCCTTCCTGGGTTCCGTGCTGAAGGTCAAGCCACTGCTCGCGATCCGGGACGGCGAATTCGTCCCCGAGGAGAGGATTCGCACCAAGAAGAAAGTGATGGAGAAGTTGTACCAAATCGCCACCTCCTACCCGAACGTCGCCAAATTTGGGATCGCTTATTCGACCAACCCTCACGAGGCTGAGGAATTGCGGCAGAAGTTGGCGTCTGGCGTGTCCGGTGTCCAGATTGAGATCAGCAGGCTGGGACCCGTGCTCGGCGTGCACGGTGGGCCCGGTGTGTTGGGACTGGGTGTGCTCCAGGGGGAGTGATCCCGCCTTGACGGAGGCGGTCGAACAACTCAGGAAAATACTGGCGCTGGAACGCCAGCGAAAATTTAGAGACACAGCCGTCGTCGGTGGTCTCGACGGCTACTTGCTCAACTTCGCACAAGGGTCCTCCCTCTCCCCATCGCACAAGATCACCAAGATCCTGAAGTCCCTGCCCTTCGGCGGCTACCGCTCCCTGCATCCGATCCAGAGAAAGCGCGTCGTGGACGAGCTTTCAGCTGCCTCGGAGAACGGTATCCCGCCGACCCCTCGCACGTCCGAGCCGAAGTCTCCGCCACCAAAGCCTCGTAAATCGACGCCCGTCTCAAAGGCGAAGCCGAAGTCTCCGGCCAAGCCCGCTCCACAGGAAATAATCGGAACGCTCAACTCGCCCGTAAGCGTTCTCCCCGGCATCACCCGGGCGGTTGAGCAGAAATTCGCTAAGATCGGCGTCTCGTCCGTTCGCGATCTCCTCTACCACTTCCCGACGCGCTACCACGACTATTCCGAGCTACGACCCATAGCCGAACTTGAGCCGGACGGCGAGCAAACGGTCATGGGCGAAATTTGGTCCGTCGGCGTCAAGCCGATCGGCCGGAGAAGAGCTGCCGAGGCCATCATCGGCGACGAGACCGGAACCTTGCGCGCGATCTGGTGGGGACAACCCTGGGTGGCGCGCCGGTTGAGGCAGGGCGAGAAGATCGCCCTCAGCGGGAAAGTCTCCCACTACCGCGGTCGCTTGCAGATGGACGGTCCCGAGATTCATGACATTGACGATGAGTCCTTGCGTCAGCGCCGGCTCGTCCCGGTGTACAAATCGACCGACAAGCTGACTCAGGGGATGATTCGCTCAGCAATCCAGCACGCGCTGGACAACTTCGCCGGTCGTCTCACTGACCCGATACCAGACGCCATACGAGAGCGGTTCGACCTTTGGGCCTCGCCGGACGCCATTCGCCAGATTCACGCTCCAGACTCACTGGAGGATGCGGAGGCGGCCCGAAACCGGTTCGCGTTCGAGGAACTGCTGTTCATCGAGATCGGCGTCGTTCGGCGGCGGCGGGAATGGGAATCGCGAGGCGGCGCGCCCGCGCTTGAGCTGCCCGACGAAACACGTGACGGCTTCGTACGGTCGCTGCCGTTCCCGCTGACTGGAGCGCAGGAAAAAGCGATCGCTGCGATCCTGGCGAACATCGGTGGTGGCGTTGCTATGAACCGACTGCTCGAAGGTGATGTCGGAAGCGGTAAGACCGTCGTCGCCGCCGCGGCGCTGCTCGCAGCCGTCAAGAGCGGCTACCAGGGCGTCATCATGGCGCCCACCGAAATACTCGCCGAGCAGCACTTTCGTACTTTCACCAGCATCCTCGACTCCAAGGGTCACGAATCGCCTGACGGAGGTGTCTGGTTCCAGGAGACGGCCGAAGGCTATACGGCATTACGTCCGGAGTACATGGACCGGCCGGTGAAGGTCGCTCTGCTCACCGGCAGGCAGAAGGCCTCCGAGAAAGCGGCCGTTCACGATGCCATATCGCGCGGCGAAGTCGATATCGCCGTCGGCACGCATGCTCTCGTCCAGGGTGCCGTCGAGTTCGACAACCTCGGGCTTGTCGTCGTCGACGAGCAGCACCGCTTCGGCGTCGCGCAGAGAGCCGCTCTTCGCGAAAAGGGCGTAAGCCCCCACGTTCTCGTCATGACTGCGACGCCCATCCCGCGGACGCTCGCTCTGACCGTCTATGGCGATCTGGATATCACTGTGCTGGACGAAATGCCGCCCGGCCGCCCGACGGTCAAGACCACGCGAGTGCTGGAGAAACAGCGTCGCCAAGCTTGGGACTTCGTCAAGAAAAAGGTCGATGAGGGACGCCAGGCGTATATCATCTGCCCGCTCGTGGAGGAATCCGACGTTATCGAAGCGAAGGCGGCGGTACAGGAGTACGAACGTCTCTCGAGCGACGTCTTCCCCGAACTGCGGCTCGGCCTGCTACACGGTCGGATGACTCCGAAGGAAAAAAACGCGACGATGCGTCAGTTCCGCGATGGCGAGCTGGACATCCTGGTTTCCACCGCGGTCGTTGAGGTCGGGATCGACGTACCCAACGCCACCGTCATGCTTATCGAGGGCGCGGATCGCTTCGGCCTCTCGCAACTTCACCAGTTCCGGGGTCGGGTTCGCAGGAGCAGCGAGCAGGCTTACTGTCTTCTGCTCGCGGACGATCCGACGGAAGAAGGCAAGGAGCGCCTTCGCATCTTGGAGACCGTTAGCGATGGTTTCGAACTCGCCGAGGAAGACCTCCGTATTCGCGGCCCCGGCGAGTACTTCGGCACCCGCCAGTCCGGCATGCCTGACCTCAGGCTTGCGAAGCTGACGGACGTGTCGCTCATCGAGAACACACGGCGGGAGGCGGGGCTGCTTCTCGACGATGATCCGATGTTGGAGCAACCTCAGCACAGTGAGTTGCGCAGTCAAGTTGAGCGACTCTGGGGCCGGATTACCTCCGAGGTCTCGTAGAACTCCAATCGAGCTTGGGATAGAATGCAGCCGTAGAACCGTCCCCATTAGGGGGCGGTGTGTGATTTGAGATGGCGTTAATTAAGGACGAGATCGAAGGCCTCATCTCGGCGGCAGCCGAGGCGGCGCAGGCTGCTGGCGATCTACCGCAGGTTGCGATCCCTGACGTGCTCGTCGAACGGCCACAGCGGCCCGAGCATGGCGATTACGCTTCGAGCGTGCCCCTCAGGCTCGCGCGAACGGCCTCGATGCCGCCGCTGGAGATCGCCAAGCTTATAGCCGGCCATGTCGAGACCGGCAGTACGATCGAGTCCGTCACCGCGGTCCCGCCCGGGTTCATCAACATACGGCTCTCCCCCGCGTGGTTAGCGGCGCAAGTGGACGTCATCAGAGAAGTAGGGGCGAAGTTCGGCAATCTGGACATCGGTGCCGGCAAGAAGGTCCAGGTCGAGTTCGTCTCCGCCAACCCCGTCGGGCCCATACACGTCGGCAACGGCCGTGGTCTCGCCCTGGGCGACACGATCGCTCGTGTCCTCGACGCCGCCGGCTTCGAGGTGCAGCGGGAGTACCTCGTGAATGACGCCGGCACGCAGACGGAAACGTTCGCGAAAACCCTGTATGCGCGTTATCAGCAGCTATTCGGTCGCGACGTCGAGATACCCGAGGGTGGTTACCCCGGCGAATACATGATCGATATCGCCACGGAGATCAAAAGCGAAGTCGGCGATTCACTGCTCAATCCCGAGGGCGAGGACGGCCCGCCCGAGATTCACGATCTCGGAGTCGAAAAGATGATGACGATCATCAAGGATGACCTCGCCGCCATTGGCGTAAAGTACGACAACTGGTTCTCCGAGCGTTCGCTCCACGCGGACGGCACGTACGAGGCCACCATGAAGCTGCTTCGCGAGCGCGGGTTCGTCGTCGAGCGCGAAGGCGCCGTCTGGTTCACCTCGTCTGCGCTGGGCGACGAGAAGGACAACGTTCTCGTTCGCTCCACCGGTCAGCCAACCTACTTCGCCTCCGACATCGCCTACCACTACGATAAGTTCATCGTCCGTGGTTTCGACCGCGTGATCGACATCTGGGGCGCCGACCATCAGGGTCACGTTCCGCGTATGAAGGCCGCCGTGAACGCGCTCGGCGTCGACCCCGAACGCCTGACGATCACCATCTACCAGCTCGTCTCCCTGAAGCGCGGTGGCGAAGTCGTCAAGCTCTCGAAGCGAGCCGGCCAGATCGTCACGCTCCGCGAGCTGGTCGACGAGGTCGGCCCGGACGCGGCCCGCTACAACTTCGTCGCTCGCGCAGCCGATTCGCACATGGATTTCGACATCGATCTGGCGAAGAAGCAGAGCGCAGAGAATCCCGTCTACTACGTCCAATACGCCCACGCTCGCATCGCCGGCATTCTCTCGCAAGCCGGCGAGCGTTTCGCAGACTACTCCGGCGGAGACGTTGCGCTGCTGACCCACGAGGCGGAACTGGCGCTCATCAAGAAGATGCTACGTCTGCCCGAACTTCTCGAGCAGGTCGTCGATAGCCTCGAACCCCACCAGCTCCCCTACTACGCCACCGAACTGGCGACCTCATTCCACGACTTCTACGAAAGGTGTCGCGTCCTCTCCGACGATGAGGCGCTCTCGAAGGCGCGTCTGAAGCTCGTCTCGGCGGCGAAGATCGTTCTCACGCGTGTCCTTGACCTCATGGGCATGACCGCGCCGGAGCGCATGTAGAAGGGCATCGTCGAACTCCCGCGCTCCATTAACGGCAAGACAGCAGAAGAAGTCGCGCGCGCCTGCGCCGACAAAGCCTCCGTGATCATCCTCGATGGCGCAAAGCAGCGCCCGGCGCGCGAAACGAAGGGGCGTGGCAACTTCGTCACGGAGACCGATCTCGCGGCGGAGAAAGCGGTCCTCAGTCTGTTAGCGAACGAGTACCCCGATCACGCCGTGCTGTCGGAGGAGACCTCTTCCGACGTCGAGCGATGGGACGAGGGCTGGCTGTGGGTCGTCGATCCCATCGACGGTACGCACAACTACTCGCAGGGAAACCCAAACTTCGCCTTCAACATCGCCCTCTGCCACGACGGCGACCCCGTCCTCGGACTGACCCGCTCACCCGCCATCGGCGACGAGTTCTTCGCTACCAAGGGCGGTGGCCTCACGGTCAACGGGCAGCCTGCTCGCTGTTCTGACGTTGCTTCGATTAAGGACTCGGTCTGGGGGATGGACATGGGCTACGACGACGGCCGCGCCGCGAAACTGCTCCAGATCATCGTCGAGGTTTGGCCGGGCGTGCAGGCTGTGCGCATCATGGGCAGCGCCGCCTTGGGCCTCGCCTTCGCCGCTTGCGGGCGCTACGACTTCTTCGTGCACAGCAAGCTCTATCCCTGGGACGTGGCCGCCGGCATCGTCCTCGTGCGCGAGGGCGGCGGAAACATCTTCACCCGCGACGGGGGACCTGTCTCGATCCAGAACCAGGGTGTCGTCGCCGGGGCCAGCGGTCCCGTCGCGGAGTTCCTCGAACTTACGAAGGGACGCGACTGGCGCTAGTCCGCTACTCCGCCCGATAGGCGCGATACAGCGGTACCGGGTCGCGGATCCCCTTCATCAGCGTCGGCCCGACCTCATCGAACGTGACTTCCGGCAGACTATCGCCCACCTTTTCTGCCAGCGCCCCCGAGACGAGTACCTCGCCCGGCGCCGCCAATTCGACGATCCTGTGCGCCACGTTCACATCGTGCCCGAAAAAGTCGTCCCCGCGGGGCGTCGGCTGGCCGTAGTGCGCACCGATTCGCACCCAAAGAGGCAGGTCGTCATCGACCGATGACTCGTCCTCGAACTGGTCTTGCAGTCTGAGGGCGGCGTCGATCGCGTCGCAGGCGTTCTCAAACCAGAGCATCAGACCGTCGCCGAGGTTCTTGACGATGCGTCCGCGGTCGCCTATCGTCTCCCGGACCAGCTTGTCCTTTAGCGCCAGCAGTCTGAGGGCGGCTTCGTCTCCGCGCTCGTCCGTGAACTCGGTGAACCCGGCCAGGTCCGTAAAAATTATCGTCCCTTGAACGGCGTCGGGTGACGCAGTCCGCGACCGGCTCATGATTCCGTGACGTGCAGAGACCCCGATATGCTTCCCCCTTTGATCTCGAAATCGGAACCTTGTTCGCAATCGCACTTGACGCTTCCACTCAATGTCTTCATCCGTACCCGCGGCCGCTTGCCGTGCGGGATCCGTACTCTCATGCTCCCCGAGACCGCCTTCAGGCTTACCTCACCCCGCCCCAGAGTCTCGACGTCCAGTGATCCGCTGATCGTCGATGCACGAACGTCGCCCCCGACGCCGCCCACGCGGATCGACCCGCTCTTACTCCCGAGCTTGCAACTCCCGCCGCAGCGCGCGACGTTGATACTGCCGCTGATAGTGCGGATGTCTATGTCGCCCGAAGATGTGTCGAGTTCGACTCCGGAAGAGATCGTGCTGATCTTGATCGAGCCAAGCGATCCTTCGAGCTTGACGTGTCCGGAGACCGTGCCGATAGACACGTTAGTTCCAATCGGGCAGCGGATCGTCAGGTTGCTGGAGCGTGACTTCAGCTCGGCGACATGGTCTCCGTCGAGCTTGACGCGCTTATCCGGCGGATCGACCTCTAGGTCGTTCCGTTCTTCGGCTATGACGTTAACTCTGCCGGATATCGTAAGGACGCGGAGGCGCGCGCCCTTTGGCAGTTCGTGCCGGGATCCCATGTCGTACCTAGTCTAGCGTAGATTGACCGCCGCGAGGTGTGATATCGGTCACACGCAAGACTGGCTCGTGGCGTCAGGGCGCGCGCTCGAACCTGTAGATCGCGCCTGGACCGCCGCCGCCGGGTGCGGTCAGAACTAGCAGCTCACCGTCCGCAAGCTGCACGAACGAGCGGACGCAGAAGAGGCACGGCGCGCTGGCGCTGCTGGCCAAAATGATCGGCGCGGAGCCGTCGTCCGTCGTGTCGAAGGCGCGGATCCGGGCGCTGCCGAGGTCCGCGTAGATGTACCAGCCATCCAGCTCCGGCATCGCCGACCCGCGATACACGTATCCGCCGATGATCACCACATCGGCGTCCGGGTTCTTGAACTCGCAGGTGGCGACGAAAGTGTGGCAGTAGGCGGTACGTGGGTCCACGTAGTTCGGAGGAGGCGTGCAGTCTGGGCCATGACTGCCGTGACACGAGTTCGGTTCGCCGAACTCCCCTTCGATGATCTCCCAGCCGTAGTTCTTGCCCTTGATCACCTTGTCCACTTCTTCCCAGTAGAACTCCCCTACGTCACCAGTCCAAAGGTCACCAGTCATGGAGTCGAAGCTCAAACGCCATGGATTGCGAAGCCCATACGCCCAGACCTCCTCAGCGGCGTCGGCGACGCCAACGAACGGGTTATCCAGTGGCACATCGTAACCGCCGCCGGGCAGCGGGTCGATCCTGAAGATCGTCGCGAGAAGGTTCCCCACGCCTTGGCCGCGGTCCTCGTCGTACTCTGCGCTGCCACCGCCGCCGTCCCCGGAGCCCACGTACATCATCCCGTCCGGGCCAAATACCATCTCATTGACGTTGTGCCAGTAGTGCGGTTCGAGGACCTCGATGATCATGGTCTCGCTCGCCATGTCCAGCGCATCATCAACGATGTCAAACCGGGAGATGACGTTGCGCTTTGGATCCGGCGGGATCGTTGCCGAAGGTGTGCCCGTGGGCACAACCGGGCGATAGTACTCAGTGCCCGTCGTGTAGTTGAGGTAGACGTGAGCGGCGTCGCCGGGCTCGAAGACGAGGGCGAGCAGCCCCTCATCCCCATCTTGCGTGATCATTCCCGAGATGTCCCCGAACGGCGCCGGAGTGAACGCACCGGAGATCGATATGCGGTAAAGGAGCCCGGTCTGCGTGATCACAATTGCCACGTCAGCTTGTCCGGGGACCACCGCCATCCCGATCATGTCGGGAAAGTTCACGCTGGGGAGCGGATCGGCGAGTCGGTATCCGTTCTCTGGTGGCGGTGACTGAGTTG
>JACZRQ010000137.1 GCA_022574655.1 Chloroflexota bacterium | reverse complement strand
ATCCCGAACGATCGCCTTCTTGCCGTTTGCGATCAGAACGTCACGACCAAGGAAGCGTTCCTGATGGCGGACGACGTTCTTCGCCAGGGCATACAGGGGATCTCCGAAATCATCACGACACCCGGCGAGATCAACCTGGACTTCGCGGACGTGAGAGGCATTATGTCGAGCGCGGGGCAGGCGTTGATGGCGATTGGGCGGGGCAAGGGAGACAACCGCGCCGTAGAGGCGGCTCAAGCGGCGATCAGCAGCCCACTGCTGGACATCAACATTCACGGCGCGACTGGCGTACTCTTCAACGTCGCCAGCGCGGGAGAGATGAAGCTGCACGAGCTAAACATGGCCGCCCAGGTCATCGCTGAGGTCGTCGACCCGGACGCCGAGGTCATCTTCGGCACCTCGATCGACCCCGATCTGGGCGAAGACGTGAAGGTAACGCTTATCGCCGTCGGTTTCGGCGGCGCTGACTCCTACTCTCAAGAGGAGGAGGCCGAATTCCGCAGGATTCGCGAGGAGGCGCTGGAAAACCGCGACGATATGGACCTGCCTACGTTTCTCCGAAGGCCCGTATCGATCCGTTAACTGAACAACTACCCTTCCGCCTGAGGCGGAGGGAAAAACAAGTACAGAGGGCTATGCCCGGAAAGGAAAGCCTATACGCGAAACTTAGATTAACGACCGACCGCTAGCACGACCGTCCCTCTAGCAGGGGACATCGCACCGCAGGGCTGTTTGCCTCCCCAGACATTCCTGCGGTGCTTCTTCGTCGCAAAAAAACAGGGGCGCAGCTGAACTGCGCCCCCGCTCACCCCGTCCAGTGAAGTAAGTAACGTTCTTTATCGACGGGCCTTGGCCTTGTTCGGACCGCCCAGGCTAACCCGGACCCCGGTCCGCACCAACCACGCACCCGCTCCCACCATCGCGACAGGAACCTGTACGACAGCGCCAACTCTAGCCGGAAGTGGATTCCGATTGTAGAGGCCGGCATACACGGCAAGCGCTCCCACGATCACACAGGCCCAGCCGGCTGTTATCTCTACGTACGCCATTAGACGCTCCTATCTCGCGATAAGCAGTTGCGTCTCAATAGACGTGTCAGAGCCGGGCGGCGTTACGAGAAGTTGTTGTCTACTGTGCGTAGACGTCTGTGTCCGGGAACGCGCCGACGTAGGCTCTAGCTAGGCCGCCATCGGGTAGTTGATCTCGGAAGCGGAGGCCAAGAGGTCTGCCACCGCTTCGTAAACCTCGCTACTGACGGTCATCCCAACGTGCGTGGAGTTGACGACGACGTTCACGCCGGGCGCGTCATTGACGGCTGAGCGCCAGTCGATGACACCGTCGCTCTTGCTGTAGATCGAGGCGTGTGGGACGTCAGCCGGGAACGGCTGGTCCAGGGCCTCGCCCAGAGCGCAGCTGCAGGTCCCGCAGTGGTAGTGGTCCTCGTGAGCCCGAGGGCTGTCCTCTGGGAGCGGCCTGGCTCGCGCGGCGGCGCGAATGAGAGAGAGGACCAGCGGATGCACCTCGCCCGGCCGGACCGGCGAGCCGAGCGTGATAACCTGCGAGACGATCTCGGGGCGCTTCACGGCGAGGGCACGCGCCATGATCCCGCCAAGGCTGTGACCGATCAGCGTCACCGATCGGCCCGTCTCTTCGGCGACGGCTGCGACACGCTCTTCAAGGATCTCGAGAATGACGTCGGGGCAGTCGGCGTTGCGGCCGATCCGCGACATTCGGGCGTCGTAGCCGACGCGCTTCAGCCAACGATGCATCTCGAACATCGAGGCGTCCGAGGCTAGGAAACCGGGTACGAGCACTACGGGCCTGCCGTCGCCGAGCACGAGACCCGTTCCCCGATAGACGGAGGACGTACGGAGCTGCAGCCAATCCACGGGCCAGAACAGCTCTCGCCAGAGGTCGAGCTTGCCCTCGGTTACGGGAAGCTCGCAGTCCAGACCGGCTATGCCTCGTTCCGTCTTCATGATCTCCTTCTATTGGGAGATACGTCGCCTCTCAGGGACGGATTCCATTGCGCCGGATTTCACACGATTACGTCGTGATTGTGTTCACAATCGCAATGTCTCAAGCAGCTCCCGCGGAGTCACGAACTCCGTATCACGGTATCCGCGCCTGCTGAGGAACTCTCGATCCGTCGTCACGACGTATTCAGCGCCGCCAGCGACGGCCGCTTCGACCATCCGCCGGTCGCCCTCGTCCTTCAGGCCGATATCGTCAATCTCGTCAGGATCGACGACGACCGTTCGCGTCCGCAGATTCTCAAGCAGATCGTCCACCATCGAACGAGAAGTCATTCGCGCCAGCCAGCCGCCGCCCAGCACGAGCTTGGCCTCGCGCTGAGTCGCCTCCGACGTCACGACTTCGACATCGCCGTCCAGCCAGGCTTCGACGATGCGCGCGCTTGCGCCGTCGCGTTTCGTCAGCGCCGCGATGAGCAGGTTGGTGTCGATGCAGATTCGCACGCGGTCAGCCGGTTGTCAGTCGAACGGTTCGTCCAACTTGACGCGCAATTTCCCCGACACAGTCTCGACCTCGGCCAGCAGCCTTCTTAGCCGCTCTTTCGCCGCCGTCCGCCGCGGACGGCTCGTCAGTGCGAGTAGCTCTCGATGGCTCAGGGCCACGGAAAGATCGTCCGTCTTGCGCCGCAGCGCCAAGACGTCTTCAGCCATTCCTTTGGTCTTCGCATCGTCGCTCCACCACGCGTTGAAGAAGCCTTGGATCCCCTCTATCTCGGACTGCCTCGACTGGAAATAGAATCCGGTCGCTCGCAGGTAGGCTAGCTTGGCAAGTCTTTCATAGAGAGCGGTGTCGACCTTGAAAGACTCCAGGTTGATGATCGCCCAGCCTAGGCCCCTTCTCTCTTCGTCAGACTCGCTGAAATCCTCAATACCTTTCCTGATCTCGCCGCACTCCTCCCAGGCATCCACCAAGAGCGGAGCCCTGACCGCGATGTCGTTGCTGGACGCTCCGGGCTTCGAGAGGCGGTCTTTGATCCCGTCCTTGATGCGGCTCCACTGCTCTCTCCATTCGGGTTCGCGGAAGATCTCGGGGAATCCCCAAGTCGTGCTCGTCGAGGCTGTCTTGCTCATGGGCGGCCCGTCCTATCGGTCTGTAGCGTTTCGGTCCGTTCGCCGACCCATGTTATCAGGCGGACGAAGAGTGCCACCCACCTAGACGAGGCCCTTTCAGCCTAGCGACGGCCTGAGCACATGCGCACGGCCTCTGGGAGCTGGCGCAGCCGCAGCATCGCCAGCGTGCCCAGCGCCGGACCGACAGCGAGCATTGCGAAAGCCAGCCCCCAGCCCTCTGCTTCCTGCACGATCGGGAGAAGCCGGATCGAAGCAATCGTCAGAAGGAAGCCGAGGCCCGTCTGCAGGGTGAGCGCGGTGCCAACGTAGCTCGGCTCGGCCAGCTCGGACATGGCGCTGGAGAACTGCGCGGAGTCAGCAACGACGGCTAACCCCCAGAAGAGAACCAGAATGACGATGAGAGGGGCTACGGTATCCGGCAGAAAGCCGACGAAAACCGCGACGGAGCCACTGGCGATCATCGCAGCGGAGGCACTTCGGGTTCTGCCCCATCGTTCAGACCCGAGGCCGGCAAGAACGCTACCCCCCGCACCCGCCGCGAAGACCGCGAAGGCGAGAAGGCCGGCGAGCTCGAACGTCCCGGAGAAGAGGCTATGGCTGCCGACAACCTCCACCAAGAACAGGGGTACCCAGGTCCACATCGCGTAAAGCTCCCACATGTGACCGAGATAGCCGCCAATAGCGAGCCGCGTTGCGCGGCCCCTTACCAGCTCTAGAGCGTAGCCGGGACGAAAGCGCGCGGTTGGGGCGGCATACGGCCCTTCAGGGATGAATACGAGGGCCAGTAGCCCTCCGGCCAGGGTGGCCAGGGCCGCCACCACTATGGTGGGCTCCCAGTTTTCGGTGAAGAGCGAGCCAGAGAGGTGAGGCAGACCCGACCCCAGCGTCAGGGCGCCGATCATGATGCCGAGGACCAGCCCGCGGCCCCGGCGATACCAGCCGGTGAGCATCTTCATTCCCACCGGGTAGACCGCAGCCAGAAAGAGCCCAAGCGTGAACTGAGTGGCGATGACGAGACCGACCGCTTCCAACGGCACCAGGCTAATCGTTGACACGGCAGCCCCGACGGTGCCGGCGAAGAATACTCGCTGCGGACGAAAGATGTCGGGAAGGTTGAGAAACGCGACAACCAGAGTCCCCACGGCGAAGCCCGCTGGAACGGCGACAGCCATCCAGGTAAGCTCGGCGCTGGTGTAGCCCCGGTCGAGCGACAAGGCAGGCCTGACCGCGCTGGTCGAGAACCAGGCGCTCATGGCGAGCAGCGTGGAAAACGCAAGCAGCGCCACCATGCGTGGGCGCCGCGAGAGATCCTCCGGGGTCAGTAGAGACTCCTCCTCTCCTCCCGACGCTCCAGTGGCTGTGCCCTCAGCCTCGGATTCCATGCACGAGCCCTCCTAGATGGGCGCGCGGCCCGCGAGAACCATTCGATCTGAAGCACATGGTCGGCATACTACATCATCAACCAAGAAAGGGCCGACGCCGGTGCAAACGAGCGTCCCCTCCGGGAACTTCGACAATTCTTGCGCTACTCAGCGCCCTCCGCTAGCTGCGCGATGCGCTCGTGCTGGAAGCGCAGTTCCTGCTCAACCACACCTGGGCGTTGAATCGCTTGCTATGCGGCTTGTCGCGTCTCCTTAAGTTCGCTCATACCCGTCACGGGCGGCTCCAGTTCTGCGCCGCACTGCAGGCAGTCGTAGTAGTCACCGAAGTAGTCGCTGCGAAACTTCAAGTCGCCACGACATCTCGGACAAGCTTTGAGAATGAACTTGGGCCTGGTCACCTTGGTTGCGTCTGTCGTTGTCGTCATCCCTTCACCTCCACTCCCACGGCCTGAACACACACCGCCCCGTGCGATGCAATAACACTTCGATCCCAGCCACAACTCCCATGCACCAGAAGATCCACAGCCACACCTCGGGGGGAGGCCAGGAGGGGGTCA
>JACZRQ010000136.1:1043-5082 GCA_022574655.1 Chloroflexota bacterium | reverse complement strand
TATGTTCGCCACAGATCTTCTCTGCCGCCGAAGCGAGCGCGGAGGCGGGCGATCCGTCCGTTTCCGGCGCCATTCGATGCCTCGCTGCGAGGGGCAAGGTGAAGGTAGTGGACGTCCAGGAGCATGACTGGATTGACGTCGACACGCCCAACGACCTGAAGAACGCGGAGAAGTTCCTCTTCCGAAACCTCTCAAAGCCCGAAGACGGCTTCATCTCCCGTACGTTCAACCGGCGAATATCGACGACGATCTTCACACCGCTGCTGCTGAGGCTCTTCCCGCGAATCACCGCGAATATCGTGTCGGTCCTCGCGTTCGCGGTCAGCCTGGCGGCAAGCCTCGCCTTCTTTCTCGGGGCTCCGATTGTGGGCGGAATCGTCATTCAGCTAGCCAGCATCCTGGACGGCAGCGATGGAGAAGTGGCGCGCCTGAAGAAGCTGCAGTCTCCCTTTGGGAACTTCTTTGATGCGGTCGTCGATCGCTACTCGGACGGCTTCATGCTGTTCGGAATGTTCTACTACATGATGGCGACCTCTGAGATCGAGAGCCTGTTGGGTCCGGCCACCACTACGCTCGTGGTGGGCGCGTCGATGCTGGCGATCCTCGGAACGCTGATGGTCAGCTATACGTCCGCGAAGTCGGTCAACGACTTCGGCTACGCGTACGGCGGGCGATTAACAGCAGCCGGCAGGGGCAGAGATCTGAGGCTATTCGTGCTCGCGCTGGGAGGCGTGGCCACGCTGATCCATCCTATATCGGTGTTCGTAGCTGTGCTCGCGGTCGCGTTATTAACGACAGGCATCGTCCTGTGGCGCGTATGGGTTTCCTGGAACTACTCCCTTGGCCGCCGCCGATTGGTGGGACCCAGCGCGAAAGCCGTCATTTTCGATTTCGACGGGACGATCGCGAATACGATGCCTTTCCTGTCCGACTTAGCGGTCGGCCTCATGACGGACAGCTATGACATCTCCGACGCGGAGGCGCGGCGCAAGTATCTGGAGACGACGGGAATGGACTTCAGCAGCCAGATTGAGGAGATCTTCCCCGGACACGCAAAGAACGTCTCGGTAGTCGCCGCGATGGAATCGTGCAAAGGGGAGCGTATTCTAGAGCATCCTCTGTTCGACGAGGTCGTCTCTGTTCTGCGGTTTTTCGAGGAGCGCGGCGTCCAGCGGTTCGTATGTAGCAGTACGGAGGAGACGCTGGTCCGTCAGCATACGAAGGTCGCAGGCATCGATCACCTGATCACCGGGTGCTTTGGCTACGGGCCCGGTTTCGCTAAGGGCCAACAGATTCAGTACATTCTGCGCCAGTACGACTTGCGTCCGGAAGAGGTCATCTTCGTTGGCGACTCGTTGATGGACTACGAGTTCGTGAGAGACAGTGGCGTCCAATTCGTCGCGATTCGCCGCCTCTTCGAAGAGCATGCGTTCAGAAGCAGGGGGCTGTTCAGCGTTCGCGATCTGACGGAGCTGACCAGCGAGTGGCGCCGGTCAGATGGCGCAATCAACTTCGTCAATGGGCACGGGCCTGCCAACGGGCACGGGCCTGACAACGGGCACGGGGCTGACAACGGGCACGGGCCTGATAAGGATCACGGTGCAAAGAACGCGTCTACCACGAGTCTCACGTAGCCGAACTCCGCTTCCGCCAAGGGCTCTGAACGGAGCCGGCGCTTGGGCGTGAGCCCGGGCTACGCGTCGACGACGCGCAGCGTGCCGGCCATGCCGTAGGCCTCATGTCCAGGCAGATGGCAGATGAAGGCGTACTCGCCGGGCTCCGTGAAGGTCAGCGTCGTCTCTAGCGTCGTAAAGGCTGGGATCGTCACTTCGGTCGAGACGTCCCCATGGAACGGCTCGGTACCGACGCGATGCACGTCGTGCACGTCTGGTGTGCCGACGATCCACTCGTGCGCGATGGGGTCGTCGTTGCGCAGCGTGATCGTGACGGGCTGCCCGGCAGGGACCTCCAACACTTGGGGCTGGAACGCCGAATAGTGGATCGTGATCGTCGCTTCGCCCTCCTGCCCGCCACCACAAGCGCCGGCCAGGAGCACGGCCCCCGCTATCAACAGCAGGCCCAATCCACGCATTAGATCTTAGACGAGCTTGCGGACGCAACGCCGGCGCGCCGCGCCATGGCGCCCGCAAGGAGGAGCAAGATCAGTGCGGCGATGGCGGCGAGCGTAGCGGTCTCCGGAAAGCCTTCGCCGGGCACGGGTACGAGGCCGGCCGCCACGGGCGATGGGTTGTTCAGGCCGCTGACATCGATGGCGAGGTCATAGTTGAGGTCGCCGGCTGAGCTATTCACGACGAGCTTGGTGAGCCACGCAGACTCCGGTATCCAGTCCATGCCGTCATCAGAACGCAAGTCGTCCAGCAGGCTCTGCGTAGCCGGCTGGCTGTGTTCCAGCGAGAGGCCGGGCTCTCGCGTTGGCAGCAGCGCGGGCTGGTCCGCGGTCAGCAGGAACACGTCGGTGCGGCCTTTGACGCCGCCATAGAACCCGCTCTCGGTTCCACTGCCGCCCTTTCGCTGAGACACTAAGAGGATCCGCTGGGTTCCGTCTTCGAGCGAAACCGTGACCTCCCGGCTGGGACTGTCCAACCCGAACGTTACGGGATCGGCGCCGGCGTGCTTTACGTAGCGCGGCGTACGCAGATCGTTCACCTGCAGGAGCAGGTTCTTCACCTTGTCGGCGTCGAGCGGCAGGTCGGGCTCCGCCTCGAGGTTCCATCCGTCGTCGCGTTTCACGAAGGTGTGCGTCGAATCGCCGTGGCGAATGGAAAACCGCTCGACCTTGGCGTCGTCGAACTCGATGACCCGATCGGTGCGGTACTCGGCCGTGAATTGCGTGTAGGCGTCCTTGGTGATTTCATAGATCACCCCGCGACCGGCGAGGTGGGCGTAATACTTGCCGTCGTGCTGCGCCGCAGCCAGTGTGAGCGTTCGCGATGTCGCCTCGCCGTCCGACTCGCCACCCGTCTCCCCCACCACTTTGTAGGTAAGCGAGACCTTGGCAGCGGGCGCGTGCAGGCCGTAGGCGCTTAGCTGCGATTCGTCAGCCACCACACCCTCCGCGCGCAGGCCTCCAAGTTGGGCCATGAGCTTGTCAACTTCGGCGGTGCGTGCCGTCGCCGAGACTGGCGCCGAGATCGCCCAGTCGTTTCCGCTCCGCTCGAGCGTGATCTCGGTTCGACCGCCGCCGAAGCCGAACTCAGAGACGAGCGTGATTCGTTCAAATCGACTCGGCAGAACATCGATGATCGTGCGGTCGCGATAGGCCAGGGGCGCTCGGATCAGTTTGGACACGTCGGCCGTGCGCACTTTGGCAACGGTGGGGCCGTCGTTTCGCCGGACATACACGAGGCGTTTCGTGTTTTCGTCGGTGTAGGCGCCGAGGGTAAACCGCTCGATGTCCTCCACGCCGGGGACCGTGAGGCGAAGCTCCGCCAGCGGGTGATCAAAGCCGTAGGCGTTCGTGCCGGCCGGGGCGTCGTCCACAAACGTGACGGCCGACAGTGCCGCGGTTGCCGACAGTAGCTCGGAAACGACGGATGTTTCCGCTCGACCCCCGTCGCCGTCGAACGACCAGTCGCCGGCGTTCTTCACCAGTGTCGCGGCGCCGCCCGGCGTCTGAATCTCGATGCGACTCGCCGCAGAAAGGTTGGCGGGCGTCAGGTGCATGTCGCGCCACTCGGACATCACCGGCGAGAACTTGTCGGCCACCGTTTTCATGACGGTCGCGACGGCGTTTTCGCCACCGACGCGCAGGTAGGTCTTGGTGTCTTCGCCGATCGGGGAGCGGCCGGACAGCAGGAGCACGTATGAGGTGGTCTTGGTTTCGGTAGCCGGCTCAGCCTCTTCGCCGGTCGTCTCACCCTCCTCCGGCTCGGGCTCCGGCTCTGCCACAGGCACCTGCTCCTCGACCGTCACGCGGACCGAAACGGAACCCGGCTTGAGCCCGTACATGGCCAGTTTGGCCGGGTCGTTGTCCTGCCACTCCAGGACGCGAAGGTTACCCATCGCTCGCAGCATGTCA
>JACZRQ010000136.1:0-1033 GCA_022574655.1 Chloroflexota bacterium | reverse complement strand
TCATCGACTTTGCCGGTGGCTCGGGCGGTCACCGGCGACTCCATCATCCAACGGGAACCGTCCTTGGCCAGCGCAAATTTGACCGGCGCATCACCGGCGCTGCGGTCCTCAATCTCGATGCGCGTCACCTTGGTCGAATCGAAGCTCCAGAGAAGTCTATCGCGATAAGCCAGGGCGCTGTCTTTGAACAAGTCTTTCAGGTTGGACTTGGCCAGCACGATCTCGTCGCTGCCGACCTTTCGTACGTAGGTCTCGTTCCTGGAGTGTGCCCTTCCGATTTCCACACCGATGGACTTGCCGTCGGAATCGGTCAGGGTGACGACGGCCTGGGGTGGATCGAGCCCGGCCTCTTTCAGCGTCGGGGCTCCGGACTGCTCGAGTGTGTAGCTGATTTCGTATTGCAGGTTGCCGAGGCGGCTGTCAAACCGATCGATCTCCCACGTAACGCACTTAGCGCTAAAAGGCGCCGTCATGTGCCACTCGTCCTGCGCGGGGGTCTGATCGGTGCTGGACTTCTCGAACACCCACTCTTCTTTACCCCTGCGCCGGCACACCACCCGGACCACGTCGCCGAGTTCGTCTTCGCTGAGATCAAGTGCCACGGCCGACGCGGTAGAGCTGAGACCGAACGGCGCTGCGAGATCGTTCGACACGGGTCGAGACCGCTGCACAAAGTAGAGTGAGCCCAGGACAACGAGCACCACCGCCAGAAACAAAGTCGTTTTCGTGTTCATATCGGCTCTATCTGCGTCGAACCCACCAGACCACCGTACCGCCGACGATCGCCAGGAACGGCCAACCAAAAATGGCAAAGGCCTGGACCGCTTTGACCGTCGCCGGATTCTCCACCTCGAGCACGCCGGCGTCGATCGGCTTTCCGATGTTCATGAATTCCGTGTTGTCGTTGAGCCAGTGCAGCGAGTTGATCAGCAGCGTCACGTTACCGGGGTTTTGCGACCGGATCCCGAGACCCTGCGACGTCATGACAAAGCTGCGGGCGAAGGCGACGCGCGTCATCATGAGTTCGAGCGTC
>JACZRQ010000036.1 GCA_022574655.1 Chloroflexota bacterium | reverse complement strand
GCGTCTGATTGCTGGTGCGGGCGCGTGCCAACCCCTCTTGAAAGCGTTCGTAGAAGTAGCGCCGGTTGTAAAGCTCCGTCAGCTCGTCGTGCGATGCTATCTTTTCAAGCTCTATCGAGCGCAGGATGAGACGCGCCTGGTAGCCACGCAGCAGGTCCACGTGCGTAGTATGGGTGTGGCGGGCAGAGGCGATCCCAAACAGGACAGGCAGGCAGACTAGTACGGGGTAGACGATGTACTGCCATAGCTGGACGGCCTCTGTGAGTAGGAAGAAGGATGCGGCCAATCCCGCTAGAGCGAGCGAAATGAAGATGCTCACCCAGGCGATGCGGCTGATCCGCTCCTCGTCCCGTGCCAGCGGCTCTTCCGATAGTACCTCTGCCCCGAGCTGTGTTGTGTTGTTCATCCTACGCCTTAATGTGGATTACCTTCGCCATCCCTACTCTTCACCCTTTCGAGCGAGTCGCCATTTTCTGTAGCTTGGGATTGATTGAACCGCAACCGAATAACGTTCATTTCATTAGGTAAGACGCGCCCCTTGGGGGGTAGTTACAGGTACGGCCGCTACTTTAGCGTGTGACTGCGTTAAACGCGATGCGGGCTAGCCTTGCGGAACCCGCCGCCTGCCCGCCAACGCAGGGCAGGACTATCTGAGGTAGCTCCGTCACGCAGCCCCGGATGCGGGCTCGTCCCACTTCCATTTCTAATAGGAGCAGACCTGCCATCACTATGGCACCGCAACCGATCTCTTTGTAGGGCGTTAGGACGCGAGCGCCGGTGATGCTGTGAGCATACGCGTAGCGGATGCAGGTTGGCGGGGTATAATACACGAGCGACGCCGAATCCGCCCCAGATCGCTATCTGAAGGAGACTGCCGTGGAGCGTAGCCTGCGTCTTGAGGGACACATATCGGCGGAGGATGTCCGTCGCAGCCCGTATCTCTACCTTCCAGTCCCCGTGCCGCCTCGCGCCTCGCGGCTGCACGTCTCCTACGGGTACTCGGAACCCGTGACCGCGCCCTTCGGCATGGGCCCCGGCAACACCGTAGACATCGGCATCTTCGACCCGCGCGGCCACGACTTCATCCACGCCGCCGGCTTCCGTGGTTGGAGCGGCAGCGCCCGGCGCGAGTTCTTCATCGCTCCCCATGAGGCGACCCCCGGCTACATCCGCGGCCCGCTGATCCCCGGCGACTGGCAACTGCTCCTGGGCATCGAGAGGGTGAACCCGGACGGCGTGCGCTACGACGTGACAGTGAATATGACCGTGGACGAACGGGACCCGTCTGCGGCTGAGACGGAGACCGTACACGCAGGGCCCATACAGGCGCAGAACAAGGGCCGCAGCCGCCCAGGCGGGCACCCGACCGGGCGCTGGCTGAAGGGCGACCTCCACTGCCATACCGTCCACTCGGACGGGCTCAACACGGTGGAGGAGATCGTGGACAGCGCCGTCGAGCGCGGCCTCGACTTCCTGGCCGTGACCGACCACAACACAAATACGCACCATGAGGAGCTGGCGCGCCTCTCCCACCTGCCGATCACCCTTATCCCCGGCGAGGAGGTGACTACCTACTGGGGCCACGCCAACATGTGGGGCCTGCGCGAATGGATCGACTTCCGCTGCGCGGACGCGGAGTCGATGCAGGCGGTGCAGCGGTTCGTGCTCCAGAAGGGTGGCCTTATCTCCGTGAACCATCCCAAGAGCGTCGGCCCTCCCTGGCTGTTCGAGGGCTGGCGCGGCTACCCCTGCCTGGAGGTCTGGCATGCCCCTTGGCGCTTCTACAACTGGGAGTCGCTGGAGCGCTGGGACGATATGCTGCGCGGCGGTGAGCAGGTCGTCGCCGTGGGCGGCTCCGACGTCCACTCCATCCCGCCCAAGCGCCCCATGCACCCGCACGGCCTGGGCAACCCCTGCACCTGGGTGTACGCCCAGGGCGGCCCGTCTGAGGAGAGCATCCTGCAGGGCATCCGCGAGGGCCACGTTTTCATCTCTGACGACCCCAAGGGCGCCCAGCTCATCCTGACCGCGGACGCCGACGGCGACGGCAAGTTCGAGAAGACGATGGGGGATACGGTGGAGGCGGCCGAGGGCCAGCGGGTCTCCTTCCGCGTCTGGACCAACGGCGGCATGGACCGCCGGCTGTGGCTCATCTGCGATGGCCTCCCCCTGGACGTCATCCCCCTGGACCGGTCGGAGGCGACGCACAGCTTCTCGCTGGAGCTCTCCGGCCGCAGCTACGTCCGCGCCGAGCTGCGCGGCTTTCGCGGCCGCGCCGATCGTGGCGAAGTCATCTGGGCGATGACCAACCCAATCTTCCTCAAGACGACCGCATGAGCAAGCCACCACGACTCTATCGAGTCATCCTCCCCGCTAGCGACATCAAGACCGCAACCCACTTCTACGCCACGGTCCTCGGCTTCGAAGGCAAGCGCGTCTCGGAAGGCCGTCACTATTTCGACTGCGGCGGCACGATCCTCGCCTGCGTTGTGCCAGAAGGCGAAGGCCCCGAGTTCCGCCCCAACATCGATCACGTCTACTTCGCCGGCGACGACCTCGAAGCGGTCTTCGAGCGCGCCAAGGACGCCGGCTGCGACTGGCTCGAAGACTCGATCGAGACCCGCCCCTGGGACGAACGCTCCTTCTACGCCCGGGACCCCTTCGGCAATCCAATCTGCTTTGTGGACGAGACCACGCTCTTCACCGGCCAGCGATACGTCGAATGACCGCGAAGCCAGACCCGGATCGCGTCCTCGTCGTCGTCTCCCACACCCACTGGGACCGCGAATGGTACCTGCCGTTCGAGGCCTTTCGCGCTCGCCTCGTCGGCATGATGGACAGCCTCCTTAACCTCCTGGACACAGACCCTGCCTACAAACACTTCGTTCTCGACGGCCAGACCATCCCCCTCGACGACTACCTCGAAATCCGCCCGGAGCGCCGCCAGGACATCGAGCGGCTCGTCAAGAAAGGCCGACTCCTCGTCGGCCCCAACTACATGCTCCCGGACGAGTTCCTGATCGGCGGTGAGGCCTGGATCCACAACCTCATGTACGGCATCCGCTCGGCCCGAAACTACGGCGGCGCCATGATGGTCGGCTACTCACCGGACGCTTTCGGACACATCGCCCACCTGCCCGCTATCCTCCGGGGCTTCGGCATCGACTCCGTCCTCATCTGGCGAGGCGTCGGCCCCGAGGCGACCACGTCCGAGTTCCGCTGGGCCGCCCCCGACGGCTCGGAAGTCCTCGCCGTCCACTTTCCCTTTGGGTACGGCATGATGCCCGTTCTCCCAGACAGCGACGCCGCCCTCGCCTCCAGCCTCAAAAGCGTCCGCAACGCCCTCGAACCGCTGGCGACGACGAAATACGTGCTCGTCCCCAACGGCACCGACCACCTGCCCGCTCACACAGGCCTCTCGCAGGTCATACGCAGCGCCAACGAGCAGATGGACGGCGCGCAGATGGTCCACGGCAGCTACCCGATGTTCATCGACCACGTCCGAAGCGAACTCGACGGCAACCTCCAGGACCTACCGCTCCTCGAAGGCGAATTCCGGTCCAGTGCCCGCTCGAACGTCCTCGCCGGCGTCCTCTCCACCCGCATCTGGCTCAAGCAGCACTACCAACACTGCGAAGACCTGCTCGCACGCTACGCCGAACCTTTGGCGGCGTGGGCGCACCTCCTTCGCCAAACGAAAGACAGCGACGGCGACCGCATGGCATCGACCCGCGGCCTCCTGCGCCACGCCTGGACCCTCCTCCTCCAGAACGGCCCACATGATTCCGTCACCGGCTGCTCCGTCGACGAAGTCTACGTCGACGTCGCCGCTCGCTTCGACCGCTGCGAGCAGATCGCCAACGAGGTGATCCACCAATCGTTTCGCCAGCTCGCCGACGACGCCGCCCCGAAGGATGAGATGACGGTCGTTGTTTTCAACCCCGAACACGGCCCCCGAACCGACTTCTGCACCGCACGCCTTCCCGTCGACGGCGCCAAACTGCCGGCGGCACTCGTCGCGCTGGGCGGTACGGAAATCCCCACCCAAATCATCAAACGCGGCGGCTACTCGCCCGTCGACTCCCGCGAGCGCGTGACGGTTGGCTTCGTCGCGCCGGGCATCCCCGGTCACGGCTACACCGCCTACCGAGCCATCTACAGCGAAGACGCCAGCCCCGTCGGCCGCACGACCGGCACGAAGATCGAGAACGAATTCTTCCGCGTCACCGCAGACCCAACCGACGGCGCCCTCACCATCCACGACAAGCGTTCCGGCACGACGCACAGCGGCCTCAACCGCTTCGTCGACGGCGGCGACTCCGGCGACGAGTACACCTACTGCCCTCCCGACGAAGACTCACTCGTTTCCGCTCCCGGCTCCCCTGCACGAGTTCGCGTCACCGAAAGCGGCCCCGCGCGCCACACCCTCGAGGTGACGCTGCGATACAGGCTCCCGTCCGCGGACGCCGGCGACCACAAGCGCCGCTCCGACGACACGGTCGATTGCGAGATCACAAGCCGTATCAGCCTCTGCCCCGGCGTCGCCCGCATCGACATCGAGACCGACGTCGACAATCACGCCAAGGACCACCGGCTCCGGGTCCATTTCCCGACAGGCATCCGATCGGACGTCTCGCACGCCGAACAGCACTTCGGCGTCGTCGAGCGGCCCATCGCCGTGCCCGAAGACGACGGCACCTGGTTCGAGACGCCCGTCGGCACCTACCCGCAGAAGTCGTTCGTCGACATCAGCGACGGCACAAGCGGTCTGATGCTCGCGAACCGTGGCCTGCCCGAGTACGAGGCGCTCCGGAACGATGACGGGACGATTACCATCGCCCTCACGCTTCGCTGCGTCGGCTGGCTCTCCCGTGCCCACCTCCGCACCCGCAAAGCCCAGGCCGGACCGCCGATGAAAACCCCCGGGGCGCAGATGGAAGGACGCTGGACGTTCGCGTATTCACTCGTCCCGCACGACGGCGGCTGGGAATCCGCCTACGCACATGCCCACCGTTTCCTCCGGCCGCTGCGATCGATCCGCACCTCGCGCGGCACGGGCTCTCTGCCGCTAACAGGATCACTCCTCGAAACCGATCACCCAGCCATGATCGTCTCCACCGTCAAGCTCGCAGAAGACGACAACGGCATCGTCGCCCGCCTCTACAACATCACGAACGAACCCGTCGAAGGCCGCGTCCGTCTGAACGCTCGGGCCTCTCGAACCGAGCGTGTGAACTTAAACGAGGAGGAACCTTCGGAGGTAACCGCGAGCGATGGCTGGCTGCCGCTTTCGCTCAAGACCAACGAGATCGCGACGCTGAAGTTCGACCCACCGGAGGGCTCCCGATGACCCATCCTCCAGACAAACTACCCTCCTTCGCCGACCTACCCGTGAAACCCGACGCTCCCCCAAACTCCGCGTGGGGCCTCTTCGGCGACCACGACCAGCTCGGCACCCTCAACCTGCTTACCCCGGAACGCATCGCCGCCGCTGCGACCCTCGTCCGCAAGGGCGCCGTCTTCCCGCTCAACCTCCGCATCGACTGTCCCGAGCCGCCCCTCTACGGGCGCGGCGCACCCAGGCACACAATCATAGGTGAGGGCGGCAACAGCCGCGACGACTACATCGACAGCTTCTGGCCTCAAGCCTCGAGCCAGTGGGACGGACTTCGGCACATCCGTCACCACGTCCACGGCTTCTACAACGGCGTAGCGGACGACGAGATCATTCCCGGCGACACCGGCAAGCTCGGCATGGAGCACTTCGCTCGCAAAGGTATCGTCGGCCGCGGCGTCCTCATCGACGTTGCCGCCCGTATGGAAGCCACGCGGAAATCCCTTGACTTCATGCGCTCTGACCGCATCAGCGTCGATCTACTCAAGGACTGCCTGCGCGAACAGAACACCGAGGTCGAGACCGGCGACATCCTCCTCATCCGCACCGGCTGGCTGAACTGGTACCTTGAGTCCGCCACCCCGGTTCAGAAGCAGCAGCTTGCAGACACCTCCGCTCGCCGCGAGATGGAGGCGCCCGGCATCGCCCCGACCACCGAAATGGCCGCGTTCCTCTGGGACCTCCACGTCTCCGCCGTCGCCGCGGACAACCCAGCGCTCGAAGCCTATCCGCCTGCGACCGACGACGACTTCCTCCACCGCACACTCATCCCCCTCCTCGGCATCCCCATCGGCGAGCTGTGGTACCTTGAGGACTTGTCGAACGATTGCGCCGAAGACGGCGTCTACGAGTTCATGCTAACCTCGGCGCCGCTCCACATGCCGGGCGGCGTTGGATCGCCACCAAACGCACTAGCGATTAAGTGACGAGATATGACTGAAACCAACGCAGCCAAGAAGAACGCCATCGCCGCCGTCGAGGCGGCGCGCGACGACCTGGTCGAGGTCAGCCTCGACATCCACTCCCACCCTGAACTCGCGCTCAAGGAAGAACGCGCCGCTAAGACTATCGCCGACAGCCTCGAATCCAGCGGCTTCATCGTAGAGCGCGGCGCATTTGATCTCGACACCGCCTTCCGGGCCCGCTGGGGCAAGGGCCCCGTCACTATCGCCTACCTCTGCGAGTACGACGCACTCCCCGAAATCGGTCACGCCTGCGGTCACAACCTCATCGCCACCGCTGGCATGGGCGGCGCGCTCGGCCTCAAGGCCGCCGTCTCACCCGACGCCGTCACCCTGCTCGTCCTCGGCACGCCAGCGGAAGAAGACATCGGCGGTAAGCAGCTGATGCTCGACCGCGGCGCCTTCGAGGGCGTCGATGTCGCGATGATGGCGCATCCGGCGCCCTTCGACATCGCCGCACCACCGATGTACGGCGTCGAGGAAGTTCACGTCACCTACCACGGCCAGGCCGCACACGCCTCGGTCGCACCCGAAACCGGCGTCAACGCACTCGACGGACTGGTTACCGCCTACCAGGCGATCGCCCAGCTCCGCCAGCACATCCGCCGCGACTCCCGAATCCACGGCATCATTACCTACGGCGGTTCGGCCACGAACGTAATTCCCGATCGCGCCGAAGCCAAGTTCGGCGTCCGGTCCCTGCAGCCCGCTTACCTCCGCGACCTCAAAGCCCGTGTCGAGCGCTGCTTCCAGGCCGGCGCCGACGCCAGCGGCGCAACCGTCGAGATCAACTGGAACGGCGTCACCTACGAGCCGCTGAACAGCAACGACCCCCTCGCCGAGGCCTACCGGACGAACGCTGAAGCCGTAGGCCGCAAGTTCCTCGAGATCGAGGTCTCCTCCACCGGCAGCACAGACATGGGCAACGTTAGCTGGGCTTTACCGTCCATCCACCCCACCTTCGGCATCGGCGCCATCGCCATCAACCACACCTCCGACTTCACCGCAGCCTCAGCCACCGACGCCGCCCACGACTCCATGATCCAGGTCGCGCAAGCCCTCGCCATGACCGGCGTTGACCTCATCCAGAACCCGGCCCTTCTGGAACAAGCCAAAGCAGCGTTCCAGAAAACCCGCCGCGCATAACCCAAGCGCCCGACCTTTCGCTATCGGCACCCGTTCCCCCACCCTATAATGTCCGGCGTATGAGATACGACTGTGACGTCGCCGTCGTCGGCGCCGGGCCCGCCGGTTCACGGACCGCCCGCAACCTCGCCCGCTCCGGCCTGCGCGTGAAGCTGCTCGAGGAGCACCGCAAAATCGGCGTCCCCTCACACTGCTCCGGCCTCATCAGCCTCCGCACCCTCCGCGAGGCCGAGATCGGCGAAGACGCCATCATCCACCGCATCAACGGCGCCTTCATACACGGCCCCGACGGCTCGCAGGTCGGCCTCGACGCCGGCTCCACCAGCGCCGTCGCCATCGACCGCGTCAAGTGGGACGAGACCCTCTGCGAACAGGCCCAGCGTGACGGCGCGGACCTGCTCACCGCCCGCGTGCTGAACGTCGAGCGCACGAACGGCGGCGTCACCCTGCAGACGCTTACACCCAACGGCCGTCGCACCGTCACCGCACGAATGGTCGTCGGCGCGGACGGCGGCCACTCCCGCGTCGGCCGCAGCCTCGGACTCGCCCGGCCCGGCGAGCGCGTCTACTGTCTCGGCATCGAGGCGCGCATGTCCGTCCCCCGCGAGGACTTCGTACACGTCTTCGTCGGACGCGACCTCGCCCCCGGCTGGTTCGGCTGGATCATCCCCACCGGCGACGGCGCCGTCCGCGTCGGCATCGGCTGCCGCGTCGGCAACTCGCACAAGCCCATCGACTGCTACCGCTCGCTCGCCTCGCAGTTCGACGGCCTCTTCCATGACATCGAACCGATCCACTACTACGGCGGCACGATCCCGCTTCAGTTCGCCGAGCGCTCATACGCTGACAACGTCGTCCTCGTGGGCGACGCCGCCGGCCAGGTCAAACCATTCTCCGGCGGTGGCATCTACACCGGTCTCGTCGGCGCCCGACACGCCGCGACGGCGGTCCGACGCGCGTTCGACAAGAACGATCTGAGCACGAAAACGCTAGCGCCTTACGAACGCGAGTGGAAGCGCGAGATCGGCCGCGAACTGCAACGCAGCCGCCGCCTCCGCCACGCCGGCCTCTCCCTCAGCGACGCCGAAACCGACCTCGTCGTCAACACCCTCCGCAACGAAGGCATCCAACAAATCGCCGCCCGCCACGGCGACATCGACTACCCCTCACGCGTCCTCACCCGCGTCGCGCGATCGTTCCCGGCGCTGACGACGCTCGCACGCATCTCCCTGCGCCACCCCTCCGCTACCCTGAATCTGCTTCGCGCCCACCTGCCCTGGGCGTAACCGCCTTCCATCAGCCGCTCGGAGGTACGACATGATCCACGCTATCAACGACACCGGAACCCTCGCAGCCAGGGCGCTGCGGGAGTCGCTGCGCCAACCCGCCGTCGAGATCGGCTCGTTCTTCATCCCAATGTTCGTCTTCGCCATCGCCGCCAGCTCTATCGGCAACATCGCCGGAGATGCATTGGGCGTCGAGAACTACATCGGCTTCCTGGTCCCATCGATTATTCTGCAGTCGGCGGCGGGGGCAGGCGGCAGTTCCGGGGCTGGGATGGTCATGGATATCCAGAACGGCTACTTCGACAAGCTCCTCCTCACCCCATCCTCGCGCGCCGCTCTTATCGCATATCGACTGGTAGCCGATTCGTTGCGCGGGATGATCCTGGCTATCAGTATCGTCTCGGTCGGCCTGATCGCTGGCTCCGGAATGGAGACCGGCATTCCAGGATTCGTAGTCCTCATCATTCTCGCCGGGTTGTTCGGTCTCTCTTACTCAGGCCTCGGCCTCGCCATCGCCCTCTACACGGGCAGCGCTCAGGCCGACCGGGTCGGGTTCCTCATCTTCTTCCCGCTCCTATTCCTCTCGCCCGCCATCACGCCGAAAGAAACGCTCAGTGGCTGGCTCGAATTCGTCAGCCGGCTCAACCCCATCACATACATTCTCGAAGGCATGCGCGATCTCGTCCTCAACGGCTGGGACCTCGCCTCCCTCCTCGCCGCACTCGCCGCCATGGCCGGATTCGCTGCCCTCACCTGGAGCCTCAGCGCCATCGCCCTCCGCAGCCGCACGCTGTAAAGACCCTCCGATCCGCCGTGTAACCTACGCCCGTCTCCAGTTTTTTTGATTCGAAGCGACGGAGGCGACAGCTGCCCCGGGCGTAATGGTCGCTACCACAGACCCTCAACAGCGATGCCATAACCCAGCGCCATGATACAATTCCCGGAGATTATGGCCGTCACTGGACAGGCTGCTCCTAACCGGAAACAGACGGCGGAACCCCTACCTTACGCGGGCTTCTCGCTGCGAGTCGTCGCCTTCATCCTCGACGTGATGGTAACCGCCTCCATGTTCGCTCTCTTCGTCGCCTTTGCCGGCCTCCAGATTCTCCTTCGCACCGACTGGGGCGACACCACCTCAGACGGCGCCAACTGGACAGGCCTCGCCATCACCCTCAGCTTCCTTCTCTTCCTCCCCTGGTACTTCATCGCCACCTGGTGGTGGAAAGGGCAGACCCTCGGCATGATGGCCGTTCACATCGCCGTCACCGATCGCGACGGCAACCACCTCTCGTTCTTACAGGCGTTCCTCCGTACGCTCGTTTATCCCCTTAGCTTTCTCCCCCTCTGCACCGGATTCGCCACCATCTGGTTCGACCGCGAGTCCCGCGCTCTCCACGATATGCTGGCCAGCACCGTGGTGGTCGAGCTTCCATGATCCAACCCTCCCCGCCTCGGCCCGGCGGATCGCAATGGATTCTCGCCTTTCTCATCGGGTTTAGCCTCGTCGCCTTCATTTCGTTGATATCGCTGGTCCAGGTCACGTCATCCAGCGCCGGGAGCCGTCTACTCGCCAATACAGTCGCCATGATCGCGGATATCGACGCCGCCCTTCCCGGAATCGAAACCTCCCTCCGCGAGTCCGCCGAGCAGGGCGCGCAAGACCCCATCACCGTGCCCAACTTCCCGATCCCGGTCCAAATTGCGCGCGATGAGGCCCTCACGATCACCGGCGTAGACCTCCGCGACCGAATCCTCACCACATCTGGAGACGCCCTCTACAACGACGGCGTCTCCGTTTGGGCCAACGCTGACTCGGACGCCCGGCAGCAGATCGGCCGCCGCTCCACCGCTGGCGCGGTCCGGCTCGGCATCGGCCTCGTCGGCGATACTCAACATACGGTGTTCCTGGTGCTCGCCGTGGTCGCCGGATTGGCCACTCTCGTATTCGCTGCCACGCTGGCAATGCAGCTGAGCACCCTCAGACGACTGGTCACGCTGGGTGCAATCGTCACCGCGTCGGCAGTCCCTGCTCTGCTCGTAGCCCTGCTCGTTAGAGTCGCACTGCCGTCCCTCGGTGGCGGTCAGTTCACGGACGACCTCGTGGACATCGCCGTCGATGCCGAAAGCGTGGCAGTCCGCAACTTCCTGATCGTTTCGCTGCTTGGATTCGCCGTCGGCGCCGCAGGATTCGCCGGCATGTCAATGGACACGCGAGCCGAACAGGCCGCCTGAACCAGGCCTTCTAGACCCCGCGCTCCGACCATCACCCACACACACGCAGGGGCAGAGCTTGCCCCGCCCTCAGCCGTAGAGTCAACAGCTTTACCCCACCTTAACCAACCCTAGACACCCCACCCGGATCTCGCCCGTAACCAGCCATAACCTCCACTGTCTTGCTTTATGGAAAGCGTCTCACCCGGAGGCGCGCTGTATAGCGCTGCTCTCCGTCACCACCGGGCCGCTACTCACAGAAGGAGGACACACCGCAGGATGCGCACCCCGAACATTCGGCCCCTTGCCGCCGTCGCGATCGCCCTCGCCTTCGCCCTGGCAGCGATCGCCCTTCCCGCCCCTACGACCGCCGACCCGGCGCTCGATACCGAAGAACTGGCCTTCATCGACCTCATCAACGACTATCGCCAACAGAACGGCCTCTCGACCCTCTCCACTAACACAGAACTGCAGAACGCGACCGATTGGATGAGCGCCGACATGGGCGCCAACAACTACTTCAGCCACACGGACTCTCTCGGCCGCGACCCCTGGGATCGCATGGCGGATTTCGGTTACGGCTACAACACGTGGAAGGGCGAAAACATCGCCGCCGGCTACTCCACCGCTCAGGCCGTGTTCGACGCCTGGCGAAACTCCCCCGGCCACGACGCAAACATGCTCAGCGCCAACTTCATCGTCATGGGCATCGCCCGCGTTTCCACCCCCGGCAGCGCGTACGGCTGGTACTGGACGAACGACTTCGGCGGCTACGCTCCCCCCGGTCCCCCTCAGTCCACCCCCACACCCTCGCCAACCCCGACCCCGGTGCCAACTGCTACGCCCTCCCCCGCTCCAACGGCTACTCCGTCACCCGTACCTACGCCGACGCCAGCTCCCACCCCAACGCCATCGCCAACTCCAATCGCCGTCCCGGGCATGCTCGTGCAGGCTGACAACGATTGCAGCGAGAGCGTCGACTCGGTAGATGCCCTGAAGGGCATTCAACACGCGGCCGCCATGTCACCCTCGCAGAATCCCGGCTGCCCCAAGATTGGTTCCGGGGTCGAGTCGATCTTCGGCGATGTGGACTGTGATGGAGCCGCCGACGCGATCGATGCGCTGAAGATACTTCAGTTCGTCGCTGGCATCCCCTTCTCTCAGAACGAACCATGCACCGACATTAGCGATCCGCTGTAGTCCTTTTCTCCCCACCGCAGGGAAGCGATAGACACTACACCAAAGGAAGGGCAAATGACTCAGCCCCCGCTCTCCGTTCGAATTCGCTTCTAGTCGAGACGCTCGATGATCGTCGCCGTCCCCAGACCACCGCCGCAGCACATCAGCTGCATACCGTAGTGGCCTCCCGTGCGCTCAAGCTCGTTCAGCATCGTCGTCATCAGCCGCGCGCCGGTCGCGCCTAGAGGATGGCCCAAAGCAATCGCTCCGCCGTTGACGTTGACCTTGGACAGATCGCCACCGGTCTCCTTCTCCCACGCCAGCGGCACCGGCGCGAACGCCTCGTTGATCTCGATAACGTCGATATCCTCGAGCTTCAGCCCCGCCTTGTCCAACACCTTCGGCGTCGCCGGGATCGGGCCCGTCAGCATCAGGATCGGGTCAGAGCCGACCACCGCCTGCCCGATAATCCGGGCGCGTGACTTCAGGCCAAGCTCGTCCGCCTTCTCCCGCGCCATCAAGAGCAACGCCGAAGCGCCGTCCGTGATCTGCGACGAGTTACCCGCGTGCAGAATCCCGTCCGGGCGGAACGAAGGCTCCAGCGACGCCAGTTTCTCCAACGATGCGTTATCGCGGATCCCCTCGTCCTTCGTGATCGTCGCTGCAACGCCCTCAAGCTTCACGTCGACCGGAAGGATCTCGTTGTCGAAGCGGCCCTCGTCACGCGCCTGCCTCGCCTTAACCTGGCTCCCCAGCGCGAACTCGTCGACCTCCTCGCGGCTGATCTTCCACTTCTTGGCGATCTCCTCCGCCGCGACTCCTTGCCCTGTCAGTGCGTACTTCGCTGTCAGCTCCGGCTGGTAGGCAAACCCGGGGCCCTGCGTCATGTTCGAGCCCATCGCCACGCGCGACATCGACTCGACGCCGCCGCCGATCGTGATATCACACGTCCCAGCCTGGATCAGGTTCGCGGCGAAGTGTATCGCCTGCTGGCCCGACCCGCACTGCCGGTCGACCGTCGTCGCCGGGACGTCGTACGGGAAATCGGCCGTCAGCAAGCAGTGGCGAGCAACGTTACCACCCTGCTCACCGACCTGCGAAACACAGCCGAACACAACATCCTCAACCAGCGACGACTCGATGCCAGCTCGCTTCACAACCTCATTCAGCACCATCGCACCCAGGTTGTTCGGGTGAATGCCGGACAGCACGCCGCCCCTACGGCCCATAGGCGTACGAACGGCCTCTACGATTACCACTTCTCTCACTCTGGTAGCCTCCTTCTGACGGTTAGCTCCGCCATTGTATCCCAATACAAGATACGCTCACGCCTATTCTAGCGGATGCTCAACGTTTACTTCGCCCAACGCGACCGGGCCCATGTACTATCATCCCTGAGCACAGGAAGGAGATCTCTATGAGATTAGAGGGCGAAGTAGCGTTCGTGACCGGTGGAGGCCGCGGTATTGGCCGGGCAACCGCAATAGCGCTGGCACAGGAGGGCGCTTCCGTCGCTGTCGTAGCGCGCTCAACCAACGAGATCGAAGAGGTCGCCGGCCTCATCAACGATCGCGGCGGCAAAGCGTTCGCGGCTACAGCCGACGTTACGAACGAGGCACAGGTCGACCGAGCCGTACAGAAGATATCCAAAGAACTCGGACCGATCGACATCCTGGTTAACAACGCCGGAGGAGGGCGCGCGATTGGCCCCGTATGGGAGGTTGATGCCAATGAGTGGTGGGCGTCCATTGGGTAAACCTTCGCAGCGTTTTTCTCTGCTGCCACGCCATCCTTCCATCGATGGTCGCGCGCGGCCGTGGCCGAATCATCAACGTATCGAGCGGCATCGCACTCAACCCGGCTCCGCACGGAACAAGTTACTCCTCGTCGAAGGCGGCGGCCTTGCGATTCACCGACTCGCTCGCACTTGAAGTAGCGTCGCACGACATTCAGGTGTTCGCCGCAAGCCCAGGAACAGTCCGTACTGCGCTGATGGACTACGTCCTCGAATCGGATGCCGGACGCCGGTGGTTGCCACAGATGCAGAATCTGCCGGAAAGCGTGTGGGTACCCGCGGAGAAAGGTGCTGCGCTGATCGTGGCTCTGGCCGCTGGAGAGGCTGACGCACTATCCGGCCGCTTCATCCACGTCTCAGATGACCTCACGGACCTCGTTCGACGCGCAGATGAGATTCGCGCCCAAGACACCCTCACGCTTCGATTACGACGCTGACCGCCAGACCCTCTCGCGCTACTTCCGCGGCGACGGACCCGGAGAGTCCGTGAAGTCGATGAACGCCAACGGTACCCCGCACGCCCCCGTCGCGTGCACACTCACGATCCGGCCGCCCTGCAACGCCGGATGCGGATCGCCGATCGGATATCCCTTCTGCTTCAGAGACGCCGCTAGCCTGTCGATTTCAGTTACCTCGAACGCCAGCCCGGAAATGGTACCTGTCTGGAAGTCCACCGAAGAGCCCGTCTTCTGTTCTGCCAGCGGACCTCTCCTCAGATCCAGCGAAAGGCCTGTCTCCCGCCCTTTCGAGGGACCGTTCGCCGGCGACTCTGTCCCCTTCCCGCTTACAACCTCGATTATCACGTCGCCCGGACGCAAGAACGCGAACACCGCCGGCCCTCGCTCCATCTTCCGCTTCGTCTCGATGCCAAAGTACTCACCGAACCGATCCGCAATCGAGCCTGCGTCCGGCACTCGCAGCACAACGTGATCGACTCGCTTGATCCGCCCACCGGGACGCGAAGCTCCGCTCAACTCCTCATCCGGCTCCACCACCTCCACGACCACCCCGTCGAACGCCTCGGCCTCCAGGAAGCTCAGGTTGCCCGTGAAACCCCGTCGCGGCTCCGGGTCCTCCAGCGGAACGCCCTGCTCGGCAAGCCGTTCCACCTCCAGCTCGACGTCCCCGCTCCACAGAGCAATGTGATGCAGCCCCTCCCCCTTATCGCGAATATACGTTGTAAACGGCGAATCCACCGCCACCGGTTGAATCAGCTCCAGATAGCTACCGCCAACCCCCAGCATCGTCACCCGTGCCCCACGCGCCGGCGCCACCCCTTCCTTGACGACCGGGAGGTGTAGCACGTCTCGGAACAAGGCGCACGCCTCCTCCATATCCCTCACGGCGATGCCCACATGATGAACGTCGATAATCACGCCCGGAATTGTAGCATCGAGAATATAGAGGTGGCGCCCACCCGTTACCTACGTGACGAAGCCCCGCGCCCGGTCACAGTCCGCACGAAAATCACGCCGCTCACCACCACCGCATACGCCGGCAGCAACACCGAAGGCTTCGGACCCCACAAGACCCTCCACCGAAATCCCCACATCGCCAGCGCCGCCAGTACGAACGTCGAAGCGGCGGCGAACGTTCCAGCCCACGCCGGCGACCCCGTATCTACGTACTCGTCGGCACCCCTCGATCCGTTGGACGCAGCCCCGTACGAGACCGCCGCCACCACCACGTCCAGTGGGGCGTAAGCCGGCATGCAGACCAAAGTCGTCCCTAAACTCGTCGCCACGCCCTTGCCACCCCGAAAACCCCGAAACGGCGGATACGCGTGCCCCGCCACAGCCGCTGCGCCCGCCACATAAGCCCCGTCGTCCCCCGCGAACGCCCGCCCCAGGTACGACGCGGCCGCTCCCTTCAGGACGTCTACGACCAGCACGAGGTATCCCCAGCGATGTCCCAGCACCGATCCAGCGTTAATCGCCCCCGGATTACCCGACCCTTCTCGTCGCAGATCGGTGCCGTTCCCGCGCGCCAACCTCGCCGCAACGTCCGCAGTCGAGAACGATCCGACGACGTATCCAATCACCGCCGCCAAAAACAGCGCGGTCAGCGAGCGTCGCCGTACGGGCGGCTTCTTCTGTTGACAAGCCGGCCGCCTATCTGCTTTCGTCTCAGTTGACTTAGATTGGAGAGAAACAACCATGGATCAATCGCAATTCTCAGAGCCGACCCAGCGCTGGCTTGGCGAAGGCCGCCACGTCCGGGCCGGTGACCTCAACATCTTCGTGTACGAAAAGGGCAGCGGGCCAACCGTCCTCCTCCTGCACGGGTTCCCTACCTCCTGTTACGACTTCCGAGGCGTCATAGATGACCTGGCGGACGCCTATCGCTGCGTTACCTTCGACTTCCCCGGCTACGGACTCTCTGACAAACCCGCTGCCTACAGCTACTCCCTCTTCCAGCAGACCGATATCGTCGAAGCACTGGCCTCAGACCTCGGTCTCGACGAGGTGCACATCGTCGGACATGACGTCGGTCAAACGATCCACGCTGAGCTACTCGCCCGCGAGCAGGAGCGACGGCTCCCGTTTCGCATTCTCTCCTCTACTATCCTCAACGGCAGCACCCTGCAGGGCAAGGCAACAATCACGGCCTTTCAGAAGCTCCTTGGCTCGAACGAGAGTCTGCCACAAGCGATCGCAGCCCTCGACGGCCTCACCCAGACCTACATACCAGCGCTCCAATCCCTTATGAAACAACCTCAGACCATCACCGAAGAGGACGCCAAGGTCATGCAAGAGCTTCTGGCGTACCAGGACGGCAACCGTCGGCTGCCTTCACTCTCCGGCTACATGCGGGAACGCCTAATCCACCAGGACAGGTGGATCGGTGCCTTCAAGGCCACGAAGTCCCCAATCCAGATTATTTGGGCGGACGGCGATCCCGTCGCCAACGTAGAGATGGGCCGCGAGCTGAGCAAGATCGTCTCGCAGGCGAAGTACACGGAACTGAAGGACCTCGGCCACTTCCTGATCATCGAAGACCCGCCGACGGTCGCCGGCCACCTTCGGTCGTTCCTTGATTCGCAATAGACCATCCGAATAGACTGCACCTGAGCCAAGGAGTCGTCATGCCCCCAAAAAACGACGGATTCAACCACGAGTACGCATCCATTAATGGACTCAACTACCACTACGTCCGCGAGGGCAGCGGGCCGCCACTCATGCTTGTCCACGGCTGGCCCGGCTTCTACTACGAGTGGCACCGCAACATCCCAGAGCTCGCCAAATCGTTCGACGTCGTCGTGCCGGACATGCGCGGCTACGCCTACACCGACAAGCCCGACGTCCTGCCTGAGGAAGGCTACACACCAGCCGTCTTCGCCGAGGACATCAACGCCCTCCTCGACCACCTCGGCTGGGACAAGGCCAACTTCGTCGCCCACGACTTCGGCGCCGTCTGGGTCCAAGAGTTCGCTCGAACCTATCGAGACCGCGTCGACAAACTCGTCATGTTCAACCCTCCCTACGCCGGCATCGGCATGCGCTGGATGGAGATCCAGCACGTCCCCGAGATCTGGTACCAGATGTTCCACCAGCTGCCCTGGGCCGAGGACCTGGTCACCTCCAGCCGCAAAGCCACCAAGCTCTACATCAGCCACTTCCTCTCCCACTGGTCCCACGACAAGGCGATCTGGGCCGACGAAGAGATCGAAGAATTCGTCGAGGCGTTCTCCCAACCCGGCGCGGTTCGTGGCGGTTTCAACTGCTATCGAGCGGTGTTCCGAACCATGGGCCAGGGTACCAGCGGCGACCCCAAGATACATGCTCAAACCCTCATCCTCTGGGGTACCGGCGACTCCGTTCTCCCCCTCGCCTGGAGCGACAAGCTCGACGAGTTTTTCCCGAACCTCACCTTCCGCAAGGTAGAAAACGCCGGCCACTGGATTATGCGAGAGTTGCCAGACCTCGTGAACGAATCCATCACAGAGTTCGTCCTCAACGCTAAGTAATGCCTCCACAGAACGACCGCTACGTAGCCGCGCACCCTCAGGCGCGCCCGAACGCCCCTTCCCGACCAACCTCAACCCCCCGAAAGGAGCCATCAATTGAAAGTTGAAACCGCACTCGTTGCCGGTAGCTTCGAAGGCTATTCCGAACAAGCAAAGAAGCTGGAAGCAGCCGGCTACGATTCCGTCATCACCCCCGAGGCCGGCCACGACCCCTTCCTGCCCCTGATGACCATCGCCGAACACACCGACACACTCCGCTTCGGCACAGGCGTCGCCATCGCCTTTCCCCGCAGCCCATACGTCACCGCCCAGTTGGCCTGGGACCTCCAACGCTTCTCCGGCGGACGCTTCATGCTCGGGCTTGGAACACAGGTCAAGGGGCACAATGAACGCCGCTACTCCACCGCCTGGCCATCTCCCCCCGGTCCCCGCCTGCGAGAGTACCTCCTCTGCCTCAAAGCCATCTTTAACACCTTCCAGAACAACGAACGGCCCTCATACGAAGGCGATCACTACCGGTTCACCCTCATCTCTCCCTTCTTCAACCCCGGGCCGAACACGGAAGGTCACATCCCCCTCTATATTTCAGCCGTCAACAAGTACAACTGCCGCCTCGTCGGAGAACTCTGCGACGGCATTCGCATGCACCCCTTCAACACACCGAAGTACACGCAAGAAGTCATCATCCCCTCAATCAAGGCAGGCGCTGAAAAGGCCGGACGCAACTTTGACGACATCGACCTCGTCGGCGGCGGGTTCGTCATCACCGGCGACACGCAGGAAGACGTCGAGAAGGCGAAAGGCGCCGTCCGGCAGCAGCTTTCGTTCTACGCTTCCACCCGCGTCTACCACCCTGTACTCGCTGTCCACGGCTGGGAGGAGGTCGGGCAAGAGCTGTTCCGCTACTCGATGGAAGGCAAGTGGACGGAGATGGCCCAGGGCATCACCGACGAGATGCTCGAAGAGTTCGCCGTCATCGGCACCTACGACGAGATCATCCCAAAAATTGAGGACCGATTTGCCGGTGTCCTCACCACGCTCGACTTCAACTTCGGGCCGGGCGGCGTGACGGACCCGGATCGCCTCGCGCAGATGGTAGGGGAGCTAAAGGCGCTATAGAACCCAGGACATACTCGGTCGATCTACCGGACAGAGCATCCGGCGGTTCCCTGCGACTCAACGTCCGTGACTGGGGCGGCACCGGTGCATCGCTCGTCCTCCTCCACGGCCTCGCCTCAAACGCACGCATCTGGGACCTCACCGCACCCCATCTCGTGGAGCGTTTCCGCGTCGTCGCGGTCGATCAGCGCGGCCACGGCCAGAGCGACAAACCAAACGACGGATACACCTTCGCCCACCTTACCGGCGACTTAGGCGCTCTCATCCGAAAACTTGACCTCGACCGCCCCCTTGTCGCCGGCCACTCCTGGGGCGGCAACGTCGCCATCCAGTTCGCCGCCGACCCATCCGAAGAGACCCGCGGTGTCGTGCTTATCGATGGCGGCTTCCTCGAAATCTCCGCCTTCGACGGCATGACCTGGGAGCGAACGCAAAAGGTCATGGCGCCACCAAAGCTTGACGGCGTCAAGCTGAAGCCATTTCTGACAGCCATGCGCAGCTGGCCCGACATCGGCAATATGTGGAGCGAGCAGATTCAGGACATCATCCTCGGCAACTTCACAATCACCGGCGAAAAGACGATTCAGCCTCACCTCACACGCGAGAACCATATGAAGATCCTTCGCGCGCTGTGGGAGCAGAAGCCGTCTGAGCTATGGAAATCGGTGCGCTGCCCCATCCTCATGCTGCCATCCGTCAAGGAAACCTCCGACGCCAACAGTGAGGCGTGGCTCGATGGCAAGCGAAAAGCGATCAAGCTCGCCCTGGAGGCAGTCCCTGAAGCCACCGTCGTCTGGATGGAAGACACCATCCACGACTCGCCTCTGCAGCGCCCTGTACAAGTGGCGTCCGCAATTATCGATTTCGGCGGCGGCCTAGCCTAGTCTGTGAAGTCGTCGTCGTCGCTATCGGACGTCATGAAGAGCTTGAACGCTGTGTCGAACGTGTCCTTGTTCAGTACCGGCTCGATCCCGTCGTAGGCCGCGCTCTGGACGACGATCTCCACGAGGTCTCGTGCGTAGGACGCCCGCGGCTTCAGCCCTTCGTGACCATATAGCCGCTCCACGGCGTGCTCTAGCACCCCTTCTTCCACTAGGACTCGCTTCTTCCGGCATAGCTGCCGTGTAATCTCTTCGAACTCCTCCGGAAGCGGACCCGGTATCCGCACCTTGTACAAGATACGTCGTATCAACGCATCGTCCGCCAGATCCTTGATTCGCATGTTCGTCGCAAACAACAACTGCATCTGGAACGGAAAGCTCACCTTCTCACCCGTCGCCAGAGACAGCGAGTCCCACCCGCGTTCCATCGGGATAAGCCAGCGGGTAAGCAGATCCTTAGCCTCGATCTTCTGGCGGCCGAAGTCGTCTGCTATCAGCACTCCACCCTGTGCCTTGATATGAGGCGGCGCCTGGTAGAACCGTGCCTGCGGGTCGTACGCCAGGTCCAAAGTCTCCGGCCCAACGTCCGCCCCCAGCACCACGACTGGCCGCCTCACGAGCACCCATCGCCGGTCCAAATTCGTGTCGTCTGTACCAACGTTCTGCCCTTCAGGCTGGTCCAGCGGCTCGTGAATCGACTGGTCGAAGACACGGATCACCTGTCCGTACGCGTAGATCGCGTATGGCACCAGAAACACGCCCGTTAGGCTCCGGCCAAACCGCTCCAGTATTGATGTTTTTCCGTTACCGGACGGACCGTGGAGTATAGCAACCTTCCCGGAGAACAGCGCCCGACCCAATGAATCGGCCGTATCCGCGTTTAGCACGAGGTCATCGAGCATCGCCTTGATGCCCCCTCGCTGTGGCTCCGGTTGTGACGAGTGAAGCTTGCGGACCACTTCCGCGTACTGCTCGGCCGTAACCGGCACGGGGCCAGCGTACCTTGTTCGCTCCAGCGCCTGAAGCACCCGGGTGTAACCCTTCTCGGACAGCCTGTAGCGGTAGTTCCCGGTGTACAGGTCAGACTGACTCAGGACCTCGATTAGTCTCTCTTCGGCGAGGCCTTCGATCACCTGCTGCACCATCGTCTGGCCTAGACCCAGACGCCTCGTTAGCTGTACCACTGATGGCGTACCCGAGTAGTGGATAACCTTGAGCGCAAGGTCCGACAAGAACGCCTTCGACAGTCCTACGTCCAGCAGCGTCCGCGGCGCCAGTGGAAAGATCCCGAGGTCGTCGCCATCCTTGACTTCGTCTGGCGAAGGGGATGTCCTGCTAATGAACCTCGAGAGCGAGTCCGTCGGTTCCTGCGCATCGGACTCCCCACCCTGACGACTACCATACGCTCGCGGATGTGCGCCGGGCAGGTCGTATCCGGTCGTCTCGCGGTTGATCATCACCGGGCCAACCTCCGGCCCATCCAGTACCTCTTCTGGCGCTGGTTCCGGTGCTCCCGCAGCCCCTATCTCCGGTTCGGCGTGAGTGCCGGAGGCCGGTATCGGCCGCTCCGGAACGAGTTCAACCTCGTCTGATTCTGGGTGCTTCGTCTCATTTTCCATATGCCAGGCCTCTCCACGGGAATACGATCCACGCCTCGTTGTAGACAGAGCGATACATCGGTAAGACGTTCCTCGTGAGGAAACCGTTACCAGATCCATGCCGAATCGGCACCCGACCGGCACTTTGTGAGCGCTTGCACTATTGACGCTTATCAACTGCAGTGCTATAAAAATGCCAAATCGCTGTTTACCAGATCGAACAGATTAATCGATTAGCTGAGCCGCACAATTGTGAGTCTTATTGATGGAAATTCCCTCAGTAGTCATAGATCGCCTTCCTCTCTACGCTAGGGCGCTCGCCACCCTCGACTCGAACGGACGAGAAGTCGTTAGCTCGCAAGAGCTTGGAAACCACCTCAACGTCACGCCCGCCCAGATTCGCAAGGACCTCAGCTACTTCGGCCGCTTCGGCAAACAAGGCCGTGGCTACAACGTCCGCAAGCTACTCGATGAACTCAGGCGCATCCTCGGCCTCAACCGCCAGTGGCGCATCGCCATCGTAGGCGCCGGCCGCCTCGGCAAAGCAATCGCCGGCTACGAAGGGTTTACGCCACAGGGATTCCGCATCGCCGAGGCCTTCGACTCAGATCCCGCGATGATCGGCAGCACCATCAACTCACTCGTAATCAAGAACACTGAACACCTCGAGACCGTCCTTAGCGAAAACCCCGTGGACATCGGCATCGTTGCCGTGCCTGCCGATTCCGCGCAGAAGGTCATCGACTCTCTCGTCCGCTGCGGTGTTCGGGCGATCTTGAACTACGCGCCCATAGCGGCGCACGTGCCGCCCGGAGTCCAGATCAAGAGGATCGACCCCGTTCTCGCCCTCCAGGGAATGACCTACTACCTAAAATCGGAAGCGGCCTCACCCAGGCGGTAGAGTACCCACAGATCTAGAGACTGACGAGCCACTCGCCCTCAGGCGGTTGCGCTCGCTTTATCAGGTCCAGATGCTCCAGGGCGATTCCCGCCCCCATCGCCACGCACTCCAGCGGATTATCCGGTACGTAACAGGGTATGCCGATCTCGTCGGTTATAAGCCGGTCCAGCCCCCGTAGCAGAGCCGTCCCCCCCGTCAATACGATCCCACGATCGACAACGTCCGATGCCAGCTCCGGCGGCGTTTGCTCAAGTACCGTGCGGACCGCCGCGATAATCGACTGAAGCGGGGTCTCAATAGCCTGCCTAACCTCGTTCGAGCCTATCGTCACCGTGCGCGGCAAGCCCGTGATCTGATCTCGACCACGCACCTGGTGCGTCATCTCCTCACCGTCAATCGGCATAGCGGTGCCGATAGCGATCTTCAACTCCTCGGCGCTCCTGTCTCCAATAATAAGGTTGTGCTTCCTCTTCACGTGCGCCGTTATCGCATCGTCCAGACGGTCTCCGGCGACGCGGACAGACTCCGTCACCACAATTCCATACATCGAGATCACCGCCGCCTCCGTCCGTCCGCCGCCGATGTCAACGATCATGTTCCCCTGTGGCAAAGCCACCGGTATACGGGCGCCAATCGCAGCTGCCAACGGCTCCGGGATCAGGTGCGCCGGCCTTCTCGCGCCCGCGGCCTCTGCCGCATCCTGCACGGCCCGATGCTCGACTCCCGTGACGCCCGCCGGAACACAGATCATCACCTCCGGCCTCACCAGCGTCATCCGGCCCATCACCTTGCCGATGAAGT
>JACZRQ010000035.1 GCA_022574655.1 Chloroflexota bacterium | reverse complement strand
GGCCACCCCTGCTTCGGGTGAAGGTGCACGTAGATGGTAGCGCCATCATCGGTGAATCCCACGGAGCCGATCGCTGCCTCCCCGAGTTCCGCGCTACCGCGATCGGAAAGTAGTTGCTTCAGCTCTCGCTCCAAGAATCGGAGGGCCATCGGCGCTAGCTACAAACGTGGTGCCCGTGGCCATCACGTACGCCATCAGCTTGTGCGGAGCTAGGCCGTGAGCCGACGGGAGATGGGCCTGTGCCACCGTAGGGGTGATCGATCCAGAGTCGTCCGTTGTTGCTCATCGATCGTTCCTCACACAGTCTGATATCGAGCCGATCATGGAGTTGTCGTCTCGACGGGCCATCGCCCCGATGATACTCTGTCCGGCGTCATGACAGAGTACGTACTCGCGCTCGATCAGGGAACTTCTTCTTCGCGGGCTATCCTCGTCGATCACGATGGCAACCCGGTATCGGTGGCTCAGGAGCCGTTTGAGCAGATATATCCGCAGCCTGGCTGGGTAGAGCACGACGCCGAGGAGATATGGCGAACCCAGATGTCAACCGCCCGCGACGCGTTGAGCAACGCCGGTGCGTCAGCCAGCGATATAGCGGCGATTGGGATAACGAATCAACGAGAGACTACCGTGATCTGGGACCGCGATGGCCAACCGATTCACAATGCGATCGTCTGGCAGGATCGTCGAACTGCTGACTTCTGCGAGGAACTCCGTGGCCAAGGTCGCGAAGAGTTCTTCCGTGAGCGCACAGGGCTGCTCATCGATCCGTACTTTTCCGGTACTAAAGTGAAGTGGCTTCTCGAAAACGTAACCGGAGCACGCATACGGGCCGACGCTGGTGAGCTCATGTTTGGCACCATCGATAGCTGGCTCATCTACAAGCTGACCGGTGTCCACGCAACCGACTACACCAACGCCTCGCGCACGCTTCTGTACAACATCTTCGATCTGCGCTGGGACGATGAGATCCTAACGCTGCTCGACATTCCGCCCTCCATCCTTCCCACAGTCCAAGCTTCGTCGGGGATTTTCGGCCAAACGACTGAACTCGGTGCATCCCTGCCCATAGCCGGCGTCGCTGGTGACCAGCAGGCCGCTCTCTTCGGCCAAGCGGCCTTCCGGCCCGGCCAAGCCAAGAACACGTACGGCACCGGCGCGTTCGTCCTGATGAACATCGGTGACGACAAGGTTAAGTCGAACGAGCTGGTGACCACGATCGCGTCTGGGCTACCCGGTGATCGAGGGGATGAAATCACCTACGCACTCGAAGGATCGATATTCGTGGCGGGCGCAGCCATCCAGTGGTTACGCGACGAACTGGCGATCATCGAAAGTGCTGAGGAATCCGAAACGCTGGCGCGTACCGTTCCGGACTCGAACGGTGTTTACGTCGTGCCGGCGTTCGTGGGACTAGGAGCGCCGTACTGGGATCCATACGCTCGCGGCGCGATTCTCGGCCTGACTCGCGGCGCGAACCGCGCCCACATCGTACGCGCGACACTGGAATCGTTGGCGTTTCAGACACGCGACGTCATCGACTCGATCGAGCGATCGTCAGGGGTACGACTCTCGGAACTGCGCGTGGACGGCGGCGCCGCTGCAAACGATCTTCTGCTGCAGCTTCAAGCGGACATTCTGAACCGCGAGGTCGTGCGTCCGACAGTCCTTGAAACGACAGCGCTGGGGGCAGCGTATCTTGCTGGGCTCGCAGTCGGGTTCTGGAAAGACATCGAAGAGGTGGCCGGACACTGGCGCGAGGACAAGCGCTTCACTCCTCAGATGCCCGAAGAGCGGCGGGAGGAGTTGTATACGGGATGGAAGCGTGCCGTAGAACGCACCAGGGGTTGGGCCAGGCCCTAACGACGGTTGTCTGACGGCACTGATGTTGCCGTTGGCTCAGGTGAGATCTCTGGCGATGGCGTTGGCGCTTCAGTCGGCTCGGACGTGGCTGTGATCACTGGTGTGGCCTGAGGTGAAGGCGTTACGGTTGGGCTTGGCGTCACGGACGGTTGTGGCGTCGACGAGGGGTCCGGCGTCGGGGTCGACGACGGGGCAGGCTGTGCCGTTGGTGCTACGGTCACGACCGGCTCGTAGGTCGGCGGCGGCGACCATGCTGGAGCGGCGTTGTTCTCTGCACCGTACTTCGCAGCGAACCAGTCCCAGACGTCACGCGACAGCTTCGCTCCGAACGAATATCCGATGCGCTCAGTCCGCGCTTTCTCGGACATGTAGGTGATCACATAGGCTCTTTCTCCGCCATCTTCCCCGGTGAATGTGACGATGCCGGCGTCATTGTTCACCCAACCATCGAAATCCCAGTAGTAGCCGATCTTATGGGCCACGGTCGCAGCCGACGGTAGCTGTCCCGGCAGAATGTAGTTCACGTAGGAAGCGATCTCTCGCAGCTTGGTGAGCGTGTAGGCGGTCCATTCCTCGTCGAACAACTCACCGCGCCACAGCCGCACCAGGATGTCGTTTGTCTCGAGTGGCGTCAAGATGTTGGGTGCGGGGTCTGAACCTCCGTAGTAGGGGACGTGATCGAAGTCGGAGACTTCCATTCCCCACTCCACCATCATCTCCCGCGCCCGATTCAATCCTACGTCGTACGATCCATAGACCGACTCGAGGAACACGCGTACTTGCGGCGGGAAGCTACCTCCGATTCCGCTGGCGATGTTGGCGCTGACCGCTTCCGGATTGGCTTGGCCACTCTGGAAGCGATCGACGACGGCGAACAGGGCGAACATGTTGATGGTGCAACCCGTCCGTTGCGGGTTGTTCCCGCCGATCGATATCGTCTCGCCCGTCTGAAGGTCCGTCACCGCCACAGCGACGTCGATGCCACCGACTTGGCTCTGATAAGTAGTGATCGCGCCCCGGAGCTGATCTCGCAGTAGCAGAAGGTCGGCGTCAGTTCCCGAGTTCTCGGGCCGGTCCCCTCCCTCTACATCCGCAGGGCCGGTCGGCTGATCGCCGCCGATCGCGACGTTGGCAGCAACCGGCGCAGCGTATAGATCGCCAGCACCTGATCCGGTTGGGACAACGATTTCCGGCGTCTGACTGACGGTTGTCGGTGACGAAGGGGTATCGTCGGCCACCGAGGCCGGATAAGCTCGGTCGACCGAAACGTCGTTGGAGGATGCGACGAGCACAGTCAATCCGAGCGTCACGGCGACGAAGGCGACGGCCGCTCGCCCGAGCACAGAACGGACATGTCTCAACCTTGCGGCCCGTCGTGACGGCCTAGCGAACTCCAGGGGAGTCGATGCCGTCAATACCGGCGCCGCCACCTTGGCGAAGCGACGCCGCCCAAGGACTGATACCACTACAGCAACAAGGCCCGCGATCGAGGCAGCAGCTAAAAATAGAGCCCTCAGGCTCCTCATATCTTCCGTTCCTCCTACGATTGACAACGCGTTCGATGTGGTTTCGTTGCATTTGCCGATACACTTTCGAGTGGATTCGTCCGCTGTTAGACTGGTTATCGTGGCTAAGACGCAGATTATCAGCGATTTACAGTCCGCTATCGGTAAGAAGTGGGTTCTGTACGCTCCTGAGGATCTCCTTGTCTACGAATATGACGCCACCATTGAACGGGGCCTACCGGAGGCGGTGGTACTTCCGAACAGCGCCGAACAAGTAGCGGCAAGCGTCCGAATCGCCAGACGGCACAACGTACCGGTAACGGCCAGGGGTGCTGGCACGGGACTCTCCGGTGGCGCGATCCCGTGTGAAGGCGGAGTGGTGCTGGTAACTTCCCGACTGAACCGTATCCTCGAGGTCGATGCGGAGAATCGCATCGCCGTCGTGGAGCCCGGGGTCATCAACCTAGACATTTCGCGAGCTGTTGATCCGCATGGCCTCTACTACGCACCAGACCCATCGAGTCAGAAAGTCTGTACCATCGGCGGCAACGTCGCCGAAAACTCAGGCGGGCCACACTGTCTTCGCTACGGAATGACGACGAACCACGTCCTTGGCCTCGAGATCGTCACCGCCGAAGGTGAGATCGTCTCTTTGGGCGGGAAGACGGACACAGCAGGCTACGACCTTACCGGCATTGTCGTCGGCTCCGAAGGCACGCTCGCAATCGTCACCAAAGTTATCGTCCGCCTCCTCCACAAGCCAGAGTCGACGATCACTATTCTCGCAATCTTCGACGAAGTCGATGAGGCGTCACAGGCCGCATCGGCAATGATCGCCGGCGGCGTTCTGCCGGCCGCCCTCGAAATGATGGACAAGAACACGATGGAAGCGGTGGAGCCATTCATCAACGCGGGCTATCCGCCGGACGCGGGCGCGGTCCTTCTCATCGAAGTCGAAGGCCTCGAGGAGGATGCGCGGGAACAGTCGGAGCAGGTGCAGGCCGTCTGCAAGGAACTCTCCGCTCGCGAGATTCGGATCGGCCTCTCGCCTGAAGACCGAGAGCGTCTGTGGGCGGGCCGCAAGGGCGCGCTTGGCGCACTAGGGCGCCTGACACCGTCGTACTACATTCTCGACGGCGTTGTACCGCGGACCCGACTACCGGAGGTACTGCGCGGAATCTACGACGCCTGCGACCGGCACGGATTCCGCGTGGCTAACGTCTTTCACGCCGGCGACGGCAACCTCCACCCCAACGTAATGTTCGACGAGCGTGAGCCCGGCGTGACCGAGCGGGTGCTGAAGCTTGGCGAGGAGATCATGCGACTCTGTGTCGACGCCGACGGCTCTATCACCGGAGAGCACGGCGTCGGTTCCGAGAAGAGGAGTTACATGTCCTGGATCTTCTCTGAAGACGACATGACCGCCATGAAACGTCTGAAACTCGCATTCTCGGCAACGGACGGCTTCAACCCCGGAAAGGTGTTCCCAACGTCAAAGGGATGCGGCGAAGTCTCATCCAGGATGAAGGCGGCCATTGCTAAAGTCGGACCGGACGCTTACGTCTAGGAGTTTTGATGGTTGAGCAAGCGACCCTGACTTCAGACCTTGAGGCGATCGTCGGGACGACTGACATTGCCGCTCAAGACGAACTCGCCAGCTTCACAGTCGATGGCGTGACACCCAGTGCAGCGGTGCATCCAGAGAACGCCGAACAGGTAGCAGATCTGATCCGACTGGCGAACGATAGAAGCGTAACGATCATTCCTTGGGGCGGGGGCACTGAGATGCACATCGGCAATCTGCCGTCTCGCTACGACGTCGCGCTCAACACAGTGCGCCTTGCGCGGATGATCGAGCACGAGCCCGCGAACCTGACGGCCACCTGTGAGGCGGGGATGACCATCGGCTCGCTCCAGGACTCACTCGCAAAGGCAGGCCAGACCGCTCCCTTCGATCCACACGTGCCGAGGGACGCCACCGTTGGTGGGTTGCTTGCGACAAACGCCTCCGGGGCCGCTCGACACTTCTACGGAACGCCACGTGACTTCACGATCGGAATGCGCCTGGTGACAGGAGATGGGCTCGTGACCAAGGCCGGCGGTAAAGTCGTCAAGAACGTTGCGGGATACGACATGTGCAAGCTCTATATCGGATCTCGAGGCACGCTGGGCGTCATCACGGAGGCAACGTTCAAGCTTGCACCACTTCCTGCCGCCAGCAGCGATCTCGCGTTTCGCTCAAGGACTGCGCGCGACGCCTCTTCGTTCGTAATGGAGATCCACGGACGCGGACTCAGCCTTCGCTCGGTCGCCCTGCTCAACGCCGCGGCCGCCGACTCCGCTTCCCGCAGGGACAGCAAGACGTACTTTTTGGCTATTCAGTTCGCAGGAACGACCGCCGGCGTCAAACGATCGCTGAACGAAGCTAGGAGTCTCGCAAGCGAGTCTTCGCTGAAGCTGGTACCAGACCTCGATTCCGGCGACGCCTGTGCGTCGTTTTTCGAAAGAGGTGAGGGCGAGACGATCGTTCGCTGCTCCACCATCTCAGCAGAAACGCCATCGCTCATGGAGGCGATCGAAGAGATCGCACCGAGCGCCCAGATCGTCGCCACTCCTCTTGCAGGTATCGTGCGAGCGAGATGGACGAATACGGAAGTTGGGCCAGACAGCCTTGCGAAGGTCCGTGAATGCGCTCGCCGTCTTGACGCTTCTCTGCTTATCGAAGATTGTCCACCTGACGAGAAAGGGCGAACCGACGTGTTCGGACCACGCCCACCATCATTGCCGCTTTTGTGGCAGATGAAGCAACAGTTCGATCCCGGGAACGTGCTCAGCCCGGGGCGCTACGTGGACAGGATCTAGGATGCCGGATACTTCGCCCATCCCTATCGTTCCCTCTAGTAGCGACTTGGCCCAGTGCGTACGCTGCGGCCTCTGCCTTCAGAGCTGCCCGACCTACGTGCAGACCGGCCTTGAGACGGAGTCTCCCCGCGGCCGTCTTTATCTGATGAAGGCTCTGGCTGAAGGAGAGATCGAACCAACGGCAAACGTAATCGGGCACATGGACCAATGTCTCCAGTGCCGAAACTGTGAAGCAGTCTGTCCCTCGGGCGTCCCCTTCGGAAGAATAATGGAAAGAACCCGTGCCGGAATCCTAGAGGGCAACAGTAGCCCCTTTTCGTGGCGGCTACGGTCTCTGTTCTTGCGCCATGTCATCGCGCAGCCGAAGGCACTCTCCATATTCGCGGCAGTTTTTCGACTCTATGGGCGAACGGGGCTGCGAACCTTGGTCGAGAGGATCCCCGGCATAGGCGAGCGGGCGCTTCTGGCACCAACGATGGAAGGCAGGCCGTTCACGAAGTCTGGGCTACTCGCACGCCCTGACGGGGAAGTCCGCCAGCGGGTTGCTCTCCTTACAGGCTGCATCATGCCTCACGCTTTCGGGCGTGTACATCGCGCCACGGTTCGGGTGCTGGCCCGGAACGGTTGCGAGGTCGAGGCGCCCCCTGACCAGGTCTGCTGCGGCGCCTTGCACGCACACAACGGGGATCTAAACACAGCCATGGACCTCGCACGCAGGAACATCGACGTGTTCCTCGGAGCCGGAGTCGATGCCGTCATCGTCAACTCCGCGGGATGTGGTGCGGCGATGAAGGAGTACGATGAACTCCTTGCTGGTGACTCCGAGTATCGAGACGCTGCCAAACGGTTTTCTACCCTTGTGAAGGACATCAGCGAGTTTCTGGTAGACCTCCCGTTCAAGGTGCCATCTGGACAAGTACAGGCTACGGTGACTTATCAGGACTCCTGCCATCTCGCCCACGCGCAGCGAATTACAAGTGCGCCGCGAGAGATCCTGCGATCGATCGCCAGCCTTACGCTCGTCGAGATGGATCGACCAGACGGTTGCTGTGGCAGCGCCGGCGTCTATTCACTCACGCAACCGAAGATGTCTATCGAACTGCTCGACGAGAAGATGCGAGCGGTTAGTGACACGAAGGCGAGCGTCATCGCCACCTCCAACCCCGGGTGCATGTCACAACTGGAATCTGGCCTCAGGCGCCATGGCGCACCCGGCGAGGTCGTCCACGTAGTCGAGCTTCTGGACCGGGCGTACCCAGACCGCTAGCGACCTTTGCTCCCCATCTGAATCTCGATAGTCGAATGCTGGCGTGGTTTTCACTTCCTGTTAACTGGAGCGGCCACGGGAATTAACCGTTTCCGAACGGTTCCGGTGCGATACTTCGAATATACGGGACAGGCAGCAGTTGATGGATCTGGAATTGAAGCAAAGCCAGTCAGATACTCACCCAAGCACGATAAAGGGTCACTAAAGCTCAGTTATTGATGTGTGTAACAAGATGACACCTTCGGCGTCTATTCTTCATCCGAACGAACCAGCGATCGTGGATCGATCGCACAGTCTCCGCGTGGATGTCCACCCGGAGGAGGGTGAGGAGCACGATATGTCGAGCGCAAGAGTAGCGGTTGCACCTGGAATAACAACGAAGGTGGCCAGCCGGGCACGTAGCGAGCCCGCTAAACCGGCCAGACGGGCGAGAGACAAGGCGGCGAAGACAACACAGCTGTCAGAGTTTGCCGAACTCTACGACCAGTACTTTCCAAAGGTGTTTGCCTACGTCTACGGACGTGTACAGGACAAGGAAGTCTCTCTCGACATCGTGTCGGACGTGTTCGAGAAAGCCTATATCAAGCAGAAGTCACTACGCTCGGCCGACTCCTTTGGTTCGTGGTTGTTTACGATTGCGAGGAATGAAGTCTCCTCCCACTGGCGCAAGGAAAAGCCGGCCGTGAAGGCAGCACAAGAAGCGGCGTGGGAGACGGAACTGCACCACCAGCCGCGCGGCCCGGAGGACACGCTGCTGCACAAGGAGCGCCTGACCGCTCTATCGCAACTGGTGAAGCAGTTGCCAAAGCGAGAGCAGGAGATCATCGCGCTAAAGTTCGATGCAGAGCTTACCAACCGGGAGATCGCTCGCGTGTTGAGTACTAGCGAAGTCAACGTCCGAGTGACGATATTCCGCGCGCTCAGGAAGCTCCGCGAACGTATGAAGACCGCCGGAGACGCCACCGCGTGAACGAGCGTGAGCGGGCCGATTGGCTGGCCCGCACGATCGATGATCTCCTCCGCGGCAAACGCCAGGCGACAACGCCCGACGGTCTCGATGAGAACGATGTCGGCGGCCTGCTACGGGCCGCGAGCACACGGATGGGTCAGGCTACCGACTCCGCCAAGTCGAGCCTCCAATACGAAGGCGCTGTCTGGCGACAGGTGCTCCAGCGTCTGGACCGCCGTCGCCAACCGAGACCCCCAAGCCGCCAGGCTGCCGCCGCACCCGGCCGAGTCGCCCAACAGAGTGAGCCTCCAGACGCGGAACTGGGGGAGTTAAGCGACATCATCGCGATACGTCGCAAGATGACCGATGAAATGATGTCGATCTCAGATTCACGTCGCGGAAACATCTGGCGCGACCTCAAGACAAGGCTCGAGTCGAAGTCTCAGAAAAAGGGATGGTTCTCGTTCCTCCGCCGCTCCAACAGTAGAGCCGATCGTCTCTCGCCTGCGCTCGACAGCATTGCATTCAATGCCCCCTTGATAGACGTCGACCCCGACCTCGACGGTCTCCTCGTAACAGCGCACACTCGCAAGAGGCTCTCGCTCCTTGCGTCTGAGGCTGCGGACGGTAGCCGCGATTATGTGTGGGACCGGATTCGCACGAGCTTGGAGCAAGGAAACACACACCGATCTGACGTGCGGCAGGGGCGATGGTTCCAGCCGCGATGGGCGCTGGCTGCAGCCGCGAGCGTTGTTGTTGTCGTCGCGGTCGGCCTCATACCGGTTGTTGGCCTTTCTCAGCATCCCGTCGCTGAGGCTGCTCGCTTCGTCGGCTCACATTTGGGCGTGACTGAGATCGATTCGGCGCCACCGAATCCAATGAGCAGCGATACAGTGGCAATAGACCCAGTCGAAGTTAACGCTGCGGAAGCCAGTGCCCTCCTGGGTGTCAACGTTGTAGAGCCCGAGGGACTGACAGAGTTTGAGCTGACATCGTCTCAGTTCTTCTCGCAACCCATAACCGGCGAGAGCGGAGGCACGTTCGTCCTCACATACCGAGGGAGCGACCCAGCTCAGTCTCTGGTGATATACCAGGAACTCAGCTCTGGCGGGAACCTGACAGCGGGATCAGACTCCGCGACTTCTATAACCCTTCCAGACGGTACGGAAGGTACGTACATTGACGGTGCCTGGCAGGTCACGAGCGCCAGCGGTCTCTCGTGGGGTATTGGCGGCACTCAAACTCTAGTCGTCGAACGGGATGGTGTGCGCACGATCATCCGCTACACCGGCCCGCGGATCGAGGCACGTACCCTCATCGCAATCGCCGGCATGATGGGCTAGACGAGACTCTCCAGCGCTCCTCCGACGAACCCAAGCGAAGAAGCCCCCGAACCGGGGGCTTGATTTAGTTACGCTCGCCGGACTCTACTGGAGGTCTTCCCGTGCTCGACGCTCCCGCATCATCTCATAGAGCAAATTCTCAACGACCATCAGCAACAACATCACCTGCCGCTGTTGGCGGCGGGGCATGTTCGAAAGCATTTGCAACAGCTCGGGGTCAATCTTCTCCGCCATCTGTTGCCGATCTTCCGAAAGGTCTGTCATCAAATCAGTGCTGGAGCGTCGAGACGCGAATGTCGGAAACTGGCGCCCCTTCGTCTACTGACTGGGCCTCTGTGTCTGCGGGGGTTCCGTCATTTAGCGAGCTTCCGTTATCGCCGTCACCTAGCACTTGCTCCATTCCCTCAAGGAGAAGTAACAGCCGTCGTTGACGGTCTCGCGGCAGCCGCGCCAGGTATTTTAGAAGGTCAGCGTCGATCGTCGACTCGTAGCCCTGATAGATCTCTCTTAGCGTACGGACTGTCGGGTATCCGGCAGCCTCGAACAGTTCATCTGCGTCTATCTTGATGGCGTGCGCAACCCGCAGGAGGACGGCCGCCGATGGGTTCTTGACCTCCCCATTCTCTAGCTGGGAGAGGTATCCCTGACTAACCGACGAGCCTGCCGCAAGCTGTCCCTGCGTCAGGCCTGTGTCCTCGCGAAGTTGCCGTATCTTATCTCCAAGGTTCATTGCCGCACCTGCTGTCTGTGTAGCCGGGACGATTGTTTACCGTCGCGGATATTCTGTCAACTACCGTTGCCTGCTTGATATTTCTTGAAGCTCGGCTTGCCCGGCAGATTTCTGAAAGCGTCCGTGGCTCGACCCGTGACCGTTCCCTTTGGTTTCCATTCCCTTCAGAAGCTCGAACAGATGAGTCTGCTGCTCCCGCGGCAACGCCGCTAGGAAACGCAGCAAATCAGGGTCGACCGTGACCTCATACTCCGGCCCTCCGTTCGCCTCTCCCACTCCATCTCCGTAACCTGCGGCCTGCATCAGAACGCGCGGATCGATGTGGAGCGCCCTTGCCAATCTGAAGATGACCGAGGCACTCGGGTTCTGCACCTCATCGTTTTCCAGCTGAGACAGATAACCCTGGCTCAGGCCTCCCTCAGCCGCCAGTTGTGCTTGGCTCATGCCCATCTCATCTCTTAGTTCGCGTATCTTGTTTCCCAACGCCATATCAATCACCCATGTTTTCTCTACAGCAGTGAAGTCGAAATCCGGATCATCGCCGGCCCTAGAATCACCATGAGGAACGCCGGGAAGATGAATAGCACCAACGGGAAGATCATCTTGATCGGCGCCTCATGAGCCGTCTTCTCCGCCCGCTGCCTCCTTCGCATCCTCATCTGATCCGACTGCACGCGCAGGACCTGCGCGATTCCGACGCCAAGCTGCTCGGCCTGGATTATCGAGCTGATGAAATTCGTCAGCTCTTCAACGCCAATTCTCTCACCCAGCTCGGTAAGAGCGTCCCTACGCAGCTTGCCCATGGCCACATCCCGTAGCATGTGCGTCAACTCAACCGCAAACGGACCCTCGCTCTTCTCGGCAACGCGCGCTAGCGCGGCGTCCAAGCCAAGACCAGCCTCCACACATGTGGTTATCAGGTCCAGCGCGTCTGGGAGTGCCTTGGTGACGAGCTTCTGTCGCGCCTTCACCTTCCCTTTGAGCCACATACGCGGGAATATCCAGCCGATCAGGGTGAAGATAAACACCATCGCGAGCTTCTGAAGCAGAAGGTCGGCTGGAAGAGCCACGAACATGAGCAGTCCAAGTCCGCTCAGGCTGGCGAAGCTCGCCACCCAGAACGTGACGTACGTGTTTAACTTCATCGGCGCACCAGACATGACGAGTTGCTTCTGGATGTCCGACAATACCGAAGCCGGCAAGATCGATGACACGGCGCGTGCCAGGCCCTCTACACCCGGCTTGATAACGCGTTCCGCGAACGGCACGTTCAAGTCGATCTCATCCTCCACCTCAGCGCCGGCACGAGCCCTGAAGTCTTGAATGCGAGCCTCCATGCTCGGCGCCCTTTCGCGCCCCATGGACCCCGCAAAGACAAGCAGAACCGAGGCAAAGACCAGCATGACAATGATTAGTAGCAGCATGTCAGCTCCCTAAATCTCGATCGCCATGATTTTCTTGATTACCAAATATCCCAAGACCTCTAACCCAATCGCGGTGACGAGAATCAACCGCCCCGCCGTCTCAGTGAAGAGCAGGCTCATATAGTCCGGGTTTAAGACCATGAAAAGCGCAAACATAAAGACTGGCAGACCGCCGATGACAATACCTGTCATCCGCTGCTGTGACGTCAGCGTCGCGATCTCTCCGCGAATGCGTTCGCGTTCGCGCATCGTGAATGCAACCTTGTCCAGAATCTCGGCCAAGTTTCCACCGACGGCACGTTGAATGTTGACGGCGGTGAGGACCATATCGAGGTCTGGGCTATCGATTCGCTCACCCATGGCGGTGAGCGCGTCTTCAGCGCTCATGCCGAGGTTCGCATCACGGAGCATCCGTCGAAGCTCAACCGCCAACGGCGGGTTCATCTGCTTGGACGCAAATTCGAAGCTCTGCATCAGGCCGTAACCCGACTTGAGTGAGTTCGAGACGAGTCCCAACATATCTACCAGCTGCGCATCAATTCTCGACTTACGCCCGTTGCGTTTATTGGAGAGCCACATCGACGGAAGCATGTAACCTACTATTCCGAGCGCGACTGAAATCCCAATCTGGAACAAGCTGATGCCGAATGCGAACGGGACGAGCAGGAATACCCCGCCGACTCCCCATCGGATCATGTAATACTCACCAACGCGGAGCGGAACTCCAGCCCTCTCCAGGTCTAGCGCTATCTTCTCGGACCCCGAGAACTGTGCCAGGAACGCGCTGAGGATCGGCAAGCCGCTGTAGGATCGCTGCTGCTTTAGCTTCGATTCCTTGCCCTTATCCTTGGAATCCTCTTGCCCCTTGCCCCTGTCTACGTCGGCTTCGCCCGTGAAGGCCCGTAGCCGGGACTCCATATCGCGAGCAGGTGCGGGCGCTCCGCTTCGCAACCCAAACACAATGAGCAGCACCGAAACAAGTACTATGGCCGGAATTACAATCGTCAAAGCATCCATGGGTTATCTCGCTGTCGACATGCCAGGCAGGAATAGACCTTCTGACAACTTTATGCCAGCTGATTCGAACCTTTCGGCGAATGCCGGCCTGATGCCCGTCGGCGCTATCCGACCAATAATCTTTCCTTCTTCGCTGACACCGGTCTGCTGGAACATGAACAGATCCTGCAGTGTGATGATCTCGCCTTCCATGCCAGTGCATTCAGTGATGTGGGTTACCCGGCGAACGCCGTCGGGGAAACGAGCCAGCTGGATCAGCAGGTGAAGCGCGGAAGCCATCTGCTCACGGATCGCCCGGTCTGGCAAGTCAAGATTCGCCATCAACACCATGTTTTCGATACGGGCCAGGGCGTCTCGTGGAGAGTTGGAGTGAACGGTAGAGAGCGAACCTTCGTGACCCGTGTTCATAGCGTTGAGCATGTCGAACGCCTCCGGACCACGAACCTCACCGATGATGATGCGGTCAGGCCGCATACGCAACGTATTTCTAAGTAGATCCCGCTGGGACACCTCGCCCTTTCCGTCGATGTTCGCAGGGCGCGCTTCCAGGCTCACCACGTGTGGCTGCTGAAGTTTAACCTCTACCGGGTCTTCAATAGTGACGATACGCTCGATGTCAGGGATCGAAGCTGACAACGCGTTGAGAAATGTGGTCTTACCGGTTCCGGTACCGCCGGATATCAGAATGTTCAGACGCAGCTTCACACAGGCCTTCAGGAATTCGACCATCTCCTGTTCTAGCGATCCGGCGTTAACCAAGTCGTCCATCGTGAGCTTGTCCGCCCGGAACTTCCTGATCGTGATCGTCGGACTCTTGGGAGCGACGGGAGGGATAACCACGTTCACACGAGATCCGTCCGGAAGTCTTGCATCGACCATCGGTGACGACTCGTCTACACGACGACCGATGGGCGCGATGATTCGTTCGATAACGCGATAGATGTGAACATCGTCCCGGAAGCTGACGTCGCTAAGGTACAGTAGTCCTTCACGCTCGAAGAAAACTTCATCCGGAGCGTTGACCATGACCTCCGAAATGGAAGGGTCTCTCAGAAGCGCATCGATCGGTCCTAGACCTACTACTTCATCGACTATGCGCGAGACTATCTGATCTCTGGTGATACCGCCAACGCTGGGCATCTCTCGCCGCAGCAGCGTTTCAGCCGCCTGCTCGACGAGGCTACGCCGCTCATCGACCGGCATTGCGCTGATCGAATCCGCATCTATCTCCTCGATGAGCATCTGATGCATACGAGCGATCAGTTGCTCCATATCTTCGTTGTAACGGCCAGGCGTCTGCCGAGATGTGCTGGGTGCACTGCCGGGGCTTGAGATTGTTCCGCCGGTTCGTCCGGATTGCCAGCTAGTCATATATCTACTCCACGCTCACTTCTGATGTTTCTTCGGATGCTGAGCCTAGAATCCTGTTGAGGAATCCACTCTTCGTAGGCTCCTTTTGACTCGAGGACTTTTGCTGGCTTACGCCGCTAAGCGCGTAAGCCATTTCAACCAGACTCGAAGCCGCCTTCGAGTCCGGCTTGGTGACGACAACGGGCATGCCCAACTGCGTCGCGGCGCTGATGTTCCGGTCGTATGGGATGGACCAGAAGACATCGCGACCGAGCATTCGCTTGACTTCCGCCGGCTGCACGTTGATAGCGTCATTCGTCGCGTTGATTGTTAGCTTGATCTTGTCCTGCGGGAAGTTCCATGAACGCAGCATGTCGATTGCCAGAAGGGTGTCCTTCAGGCTGGCCATGTCAACAGTGCACACGAGCATGACCATCGTCGCAACCTCCAGCGATCGCGCCACAATGTCGTTGAACGTTCCGGGCGTATCCAGGATCACGTAGTCGTAGGTCTGAGTTAGAAGATTGACGATCCGCTCTATGTGTCCAGCGTGGACGCTGCGCCAATCGGTTGGCCGGATCGGCGCGGGCAGGATCGCGACCCCCGTGCTGTGGACGTATATGCATTCCTCTACGATTTCGCGGGTGATCTCTTCCTCGGGCATCGCCATGTCCGCGATGCTCCGCTCGACGGGTATGTCCATCAGAATCGCTACGTCGCCAAAGCGAGTATCCAGATCCACAACGACTACAGACTGATTTGTCTTCTGTACGAGCGCGGTGGCGAGATTGGTGGCGATCGTGGTCTTTCCGATGCCACCTTTCGCGCCGAAGATGGTGATCACGGTGCCCGCCGCTACCGGACCGTCGGCCTCACCTGCGGCGCGGGCACGCCTCCGCTCCTCCTGCTGAAGGACAGTGTTGATGGAGTTGACCAGCTCGTCTTCCTTGACCGGAGCCATCAAGAAATCACTTACGCCTGCCAGCATGGATTTACGCATCGCGTTCGGATCTCGCAGACTCGAGTACGCGATGATTGGCGAATGCGGCAAGAGATCAGAAAGCGCTTCAACGGTCTGCAGCGCACGGATTAGCGGCTCCTCAACCGATATCACTACGACGTCTGGCTCCGTCTCCTTGGCGAGCGACACGGCCTCTATTCCGTAGCCCGCCTCGCCGACCACGGCGAATCCAGACACTGCCAACATCTTCTGAATTTCGTCACGCGTAACCGGCTCCTGGCCGATAATCGCGACTCGCGGATTGCGTCCCATCGTCCTGATTCCTTCCACCCTCGACTTAGTTGCCCGTTACGGGAGTAGTATTCCTGAGAACAGCGCCGCGCAGTCCGGAGGAGGACCATCGGTGGCGTAGGTCGTCCGGTTAGCGACAGCCCCTTCATCACCGAGGCCGCGCAGTGAGATGATCAAGCTTCCGTTGTAGTGTTGAGCGCAAAGGTTGGCGAGTGCCAACACTTCCGCATGAACAGGTTCTACGATGAATGTTGCGGTGCCAGCGCCCGGACTAGTGACTTCATCCCCCGGCGAGCTGCCAGTGATCACTTCTTCGACACCTCCCGCACCAGCGCCCGCCGTCTCACCGATGGTAGTCACTGTCACGTCCTGGTCCAGCGCGATGAGCTGTACGTTCTGCATAAAGGTCGTTGCGATAGTGTTCTCGCCGAGACCGGTGCTTTCCTCGACCTGGACCGCCAGAATAATGTCCACGTAGTCGCCGGGCCGAACCAGTCCGCCAACGGCAGCCACGTTACTCACGCTTGCGGAGACGGCGCGCATGCCTTCCGGGATGACCAATGAAACTGGCGGATCGCTTCCGAACGAGGTAATGGACGAGTCTCCACCGACGACCTTGGCGCCGATGACCTGCTCACCTGTGACTATCGGAACAAGGGTGATCTGACCCACGAGATCGTCTACCTCGCTGAAGGCGCCGGTCAGCACGTCCGTGGTTACAACGCTCTTCACCGCTAGCATCTCCGAGGTGATCTTCGAGCCAGCGGAGATGTCCTGAGCTGCTACCAATACCGGCGATCTCGCGCCAGATGAACCGGACGAGGATCCTCCTTCGTCACCTGCGGACCGCAGGTAGACGAATACGAGTGCCGCGCTAATTACGGCTAGCGCTAACCCCGTGAACAAGAGCCATTTGTTACCAGTGCTCTTGAACGCACCTGTTTTAATCATCAGATTGCTCCTTCTTCAAGAGAAGTCTTATCGGCGACAGGGAAAGTAATCCCGAATCTAAGGACTCCCTTAAGTCTGGCTTTGTTACAGTCAACCGCGGTGTCGTCAACAAGCGCCGAAAGGCTCGTTGACCATCCGTTGCTCAGTCGAGAGGGTGATCGTGCTGCCAGTGATGGCGTCGATCAAAGGGACGACCACTTGATGGTCGTACTCGACATGCACCTCAAGTAGATCGCACGCTCCTCCGGCCTCGTTCAATGTTGCCGGATCGAGGTAATCGGGGAACTCGTAGTTACTTACAGTAATCTGAGCAGTGCCCGGGTCCTTCAATGTGCCCAACGCCTCGATCGCTCTGGCCTCGATGCACGTGATCCTGTCGTTAGTCGCTTCCGGGCAAGTATCCTGACCGGTGACTCCCCAGCGCGCGGCCTCACGCGATGCGTGTTGGACTGTAACCCACGACTCGAACAGCCGACCACTTTCTATGATCGCGAAAATTACGAGGAAGAAGGCTAGCGCCACGAATGCGAACTCTACGAGCGCCTGTCCCTTCTCATCTTGCTTTTTATGTGGAGGCTCGCTAATCGACCTCATCTGCTTACCACGCCGCGACGTTAGGTCTAGACGACCGGTTGATCGGGGTTTTTCTCGAGCGTCACCGTTTAGCATCGTCAATTCTCAACCGTCGGCATTGTGGTAGACGAACACATTGGGAGCGGGTCTGGAACGATCAGCGGGACTCCCATTATCAGGGCATGGTCGTAGCACACCCGAACGTCGATCGAGGTACTACCATCGGCGGCAGTGCTGCGAACGATGGAGATGTTTGACGGGTCAATACCCCCATCGAGTCGCTCCGCTTCTCTAACGACTAGCGCTGTTATCTCAGCGTCAGTGGCCGACCCCTTGGATCCCAGGCGAGCGCCGTCCCGTGCGGAATCGACGACGGTGAGATAAGAGTTGAGCCCCCAGCCAATCTCTACGATACCCACCAGGAGGATCAGAAAGATCGGAAGTAGCAGAGCGAACTCTACCAAACTTTGGCCCGTCTCTCCCTTGGCTCTCTTTCGAATCTTAAACAGTTTTAGCATTGGCTTTTTGGCCCTTCACGTAGGAGCGTCTTGTGAGCGCCCCTCGTCAACCCATCCCCTGCGCAGAAACGTGAGGTTCGCGGGCGGGTCGTTAGACCCGTCCGCGAACCAAGATCTCGTACGACGCGACTAGCTGCCGCCGCCGCCGCCGAGGGCGGCAGAGACCTGCCCTAGCTGTCCGGAGACCGCAAGGCCGATACCGGTTAGCGCGATGATACACACAACCGCGATCAGACCCAGAATCAAACCATACTCAGCCAAGGCTTGGCCATCCTCGTCGGAGAAGCGAACCCACAGCTTGAGAAGCGCCTCGTTGAACTTGGAGAACATAGTCTCCTCCTTTCCCAGTGCTTGCTTCATTTCCAAAGCTTCATTTCTTCTAAATCGCTGGCGGCCCAGAGCCGCCTCTTTGTTACATCTGACTTCACGACTGGTCGACCGCCTCCGTGACGCCAGCTTTCGAAGTGTTAGATGACCGTCTTATGTATGGCGTTACAGTTATGTCCAACCTGTAAACGGAATTTCACCTATGCTGCCCTGGCGTACCCCGGGCGTTCACCTTGACAGCACGATGAGGCGCTCTGACGTCGTTCAATTGCGGTTTACAGATCATGACCTGAATCGGCTCACCGACGTGGGAGGGCTTGGATCGGCCTGCCGCTCCCGACGCCTCTGCCACGCCGAAACCAACGCGACGACAACTGCCGCCGCTCCAACTCCAGCCAGGACGTCCACGACGTAGTGCTCCCCGAGGTACACGAGGGAGGACCCCATGGCGATCACATAGAGCCAGGCCGCCACGGCAAGCGGCCGACGGGCTCTCGACCAGGCGATCATTGCGACCACGGCTGGGATAGCAGTGTGCAGAGAAGGCATCGCGGCAACGTCGTTCGGCCCAGCCACGTCATATACCAACGCATACGTCCCCGGCGTCACCTCCTGTGAAATGTCCTCAAGGATCCTGAAGACGTGAGGGAGATCGCCAGTCTGACCTGCCAGCCAGGGCGGCGCGGTCGGCACCATAAGAGACAGGACGAGCCCGAGATAGACGGTACCGACTATCCCGACTGCATAGACGGGAAAATGCTTCCGATCCAACCGCCAAACTGCGAAGACTACCAGATGTGGGAAGACGAAGTAGGTGAGATACACCATAATCGTCACAACTTCCAGAACGCCGATCTGAGCAAATGCGTAGAAATGCTCCTGCAACCACACCGTCGGAACACTCCCAAAGAAAAGCAATCTGTCGGCGTCGATCGGGTAGTCAAATTGTGTCGCGATGCCCGTCTCATCGGCGATTGTCCGCAGCTGGGCGAACAGAACGAATGCCATGATGTACAAGGCCCAGACCTTTAGGTCCGCAGCCTCACGCACCGTAGCCCACACTCCGGCCAAGGACACCGTCACAGCGGCGAGGTAGACATAGATCGGAACCCCGCTACGTATGAAAGCGAGTAACCAGAGGGCAAGCAGCAGCAGGCTGACGCGTCCTACTGCGAATACGATGTCCAGAAGCCGGACACCGCCAGCGGCGACCGGAGCGCTAGTGGCAGGGCTACCCATCGGAGGCGCTCGGCTCTCTCAGCCGATAGAGATCCGCATAATAGAGCCGACCTAGATAGTCGTAGTTTTTGTCGACAAACTCTTTGATGCGAACCGGATAGTAGTTCTCGGCTTTCAATGAGTCCGACTCATAAGCGGCCGAGTCAATTATGTAGAGCGGTGGCTGGTTCTGCAGGTCCCCCAAAGCCTCAATCTCATACTTCTCGTCTGCCGCGAAGGGGTGATCGAAGAGGAATCGTGTTGGGGCCCGCCTGTCGGCGTAGAAGTAGATCTCACTCTGGAAGCCGAGGTTATAAATGTAGTCGTCCTCGGAGGTGACCGCCGATACGTATGCGGCGAGTTCCGCGCTGTTGATCTCTAACGCTCCTTCGCCCGAGGCATACTTCGCGACGTGCCGCGCTTCCGCAGTCGGTTGCAGATAGATTGCCGCGGTAATAAAGAGCGGGATGGCAGCGCTCAGCGGAAGCAGCCACATTGCCGTGACCCTAGCCCAGCGACTACCCCAGGCGTGTTTCAAAAAGTAAACTCCAGCAGGCACGAGGAGCGCCATCGCCGGCAGTAGCTGCACAAAGTAGTGGTCGTAAAACCGGCCCGTGGAAGCCACGCCGAGGCCGCAGGCAGCTAACCAGAGCACGAGCACTCGGCGATCGGGGCTCCCTTCGTCTCGTGCGACGAACAGGACTCCGAACATTGTCAGGATGACCCATGGCCCTGCACGGGTCATCAGGAAAATAGGAGACCACAGCGCATGGCCAAGCCTGTCGACTAACGAAAGACCCCCCGAGTAGCTCAGTGGGTAGAGTACAACGCCATCAATGAACTCGCCGAAAGCGCCCGTAATAACGAATGGCGCCACGACTGCGGCCAAAGCGACGGAGAAGCCGGAGACCATGACAATGAGGGGCCGGACGACCCGTCGCGATGCGACCGCAGTCCAGCCGCCGTCACAGACCGAGGTTATCAACGGTACTGCTAAGAGCACGAGGAAGTTAAAGATCGCTACTTGCTTCGTCATCACGGCGAGCCCGCTCAGGACGCCAGCCAGTACGTACCAAGCTGCCCCATCGGTTCGCCTCGCCAGCGTGAAGGCGACGAGCGCGCCGACCATTGGCAAAACCAAGAAGTACTCGGTGTTCGCGTTAGTCTGAAAGTCCGCGATGCCTATCGACAGCGCGAAGGCAAGCGCTGCGATGACGCCACCGTTGTGGGAGAAGACCAGTCTGCCCTGAAAGTAGACCAGCAGTGTCGTCAGGGATAGGCAGATCGCCGCCAGCAACCGAGGGGCCCAGACATTCTCGCCGAACAATATGAAGCTGAATGAATAGATGCCGAAGATCAAGGGCGGTTTGTTGTCGAACGCGTCTCGATAGGGTACACCGCCATCCAGAATTAGTTGAGCTACCGATGCGTAGAGCCCTTCATCCCGCATGAAGGGCTCAGTGAGGAAGGGAAGGTACAGGATGATTGGTAACGCGCAAATGGCGGCTAGAGCTAGCACTGAGCGCACGCCCGGCCTCACGGCCGGCATACTGAACGGGAGGGATCTCGCTGTCCCAGCAACGCTCAAATGATGATCTCCGCACTAGCTAGTAAAGGACTCTACGATTCTTGGCCCCTTCCGTAGGTGTGACGAAGGTTGGTGGTGATCGTTACGAAGTCGTGATTGCGGCCGTCTTACGCATGGGCTTACGCTCTTAAGAACATCCTATGGAAATCGTTTCTGTCGCGATCATTGGCTTCGCTTGCGGGGCCGCGTTCGATCTCGTGTTCGACCGCTTCTACAGCGATCAAGCCGTCACCGGACCGCTATACCGTTGTGGCGCGTGCAAAACTCGCGCCACTCCTCTTCTGATGGCGCCGGTCCTCGGATTCATCCTCCATCTTGGCCGCTGCCCAGACTGCCGCGAGCGACTCGCCCTGCGAACTCTAGTGCTCGCTCCAGGGGCAGCGGGCCTCTTTGTGGCGTCATACTTGGTCTTCGATGAGGAGTTGGGCGCTGGTCTACTGGGCGGCTTCTTCGCCACGATCTTTCTCACTTTGACGATGACTGACCTAGAGAGACGACTGCTCCCGAATCGGATCGTCTACCCCTCGATTCTTATCGCCGCGGCGCTGTCGTGGGGCTGGCCTGACACGTCGGTGGTAGAGATACTTGCGGGCGGCGCGGTCGCGATTGCGATAGCCACTGTCCTGCTCCTGATCTCGCTCCCGTTCGGCGCGAACGCGTTCGGCTTCGGCGACATCAAGATGATCGTGCTCATCGGCTTCGTAGTAGGGGTACCGCCGGTAGCCGTCGGGATCTTCATTGGAACGCTAACCGCCGGCATAGTAGCCGCCTTCCTTCTCGTCACCCGACTTCGCAGCAGACGTGACTACATACCGCACGGTCCTTTCCTGGCACTCGGCGCAATCGTGGCCATGTTCTGGGGTCAGGACATTTGGGACGAATATCGCGGATAGCTTGACACCGTTTTCGTTCGAAGCCATCATGTCGTAATGCCCCACGATTCGGTGCCCGAGATCGTGATCGTCGAACACGATCCACGCTGGCCATCACTGTACGAAGCGGAGGCTTTTCGCGTCCGCAACACGCTCGGCGACGTAGCCCTCACAGTCGAGCATGTCGGCAGCACCGCGATACCAGGGATGCCAGCACGGCCCAACATCGCGATAGCCGTTGCCCTTCGGTCGATGGCTGACGCCGAACGTTGCGTTGGGCCGCTGAAGGACCTTGGATACGAGCCGCTGGGTGAATCCGGGGTTCCGGGGCGGCTGCTCTTCCGGCGCCGATTCGGACAGGACGGAGAACGCCTGCACCCTTCGTTCGCCGTGCATTTGACAGAGGCCCACAGCACGTACTGGCAAGAGCACATACTTTTCCGCAATTTCCTTCGCATGCAACCCGCCGTCGCAGCCCGATATGGAGAGCTCAAGCGTAAACTTACGAAGGAGTTCCCTAACGACCGAGAGGCGTACGGCGACGCGAAGGCGTCGTTCATCCAGGTTGCACTTGGGCGAGCCAAGATGGGGCCACCCACCCAGATCATCATCGCTGATTACGACCCGAGCTGGCCCACAATGTTCGAAGAGGAGCGCACCATCATCGGGAACGTCATCGGTGACACCACTGCTGACATCCAGCACATCGGTAGTACATCCGTGCCAGGTCTGGCAGCGAAACCGATTATTGACATCATCATCTCTGTTGCGGCGATCGATCGTGCCCGAAACCTATGCGTCGAGCCACTTACCACGGTTGGTTACGAGTACGTCCCCGAATACGAGATCGTAATGCCAGAGCGGCTCTTCTTCAGAAAGGGCGATCCCCGCTCGCGTCACATCCATATGGCTGTGCGGGATACAGCGTTCTGGCGGCGTCACATATTTCTTCGCGATTACCTGCGCGTGCATCCCGAAACCGCAAAGGAATACGCGGACCTGAAGAAACGGCTGGCCAAGGAGCACGGCACCGATATGGACGGTTACACAGACGGAAATTAGGACTTCATTCGCGATACGGAAGAGAAGGCAGCAATCTGGTCCGCACGGAGGTAACGTGAGGCGGCGTCACTCAGTGAGCGTGACAGCGCTCGCAAACAAGGGCTCGCTCGGCAGTGGGCCCTCTACCTCACGAACCAGCTCCCATTCTTCAGTGTTACCTCTGTAGACGTACTCCCAATACCGCTCATTGTTCTCGTCCACGTAGATGACCTTGTCACGGTCAGGCCTATCCGTTGAGAAGGCGGAGACACCAACGGTCCCTACCGGTGCTTCGAGGTCCAGCACATCGAACAACGTGGCGCTGAAGTCTACATGCTGATAGTCGACATCCAGCACTTGAGGAGATACACGGGGCGCTTTGATGATCATTGGGACCTGGGCGGTCACCTGATCCATTTCGATTGGCAGGGTAGAGCGCAGTGACTTCTTCCTCAAGCCGTGGTCTCCGGTCACCACGATCGTCGACTGTTCGTACAGTCCCTCAGCCTTCAATTGCGCGACGAAATCGCCGATCAGCGCATCAACGTGACTCGTCTGCTCTCGATAGCGCTCATAGGCCATGCCGCGATCGAGTCCCCAGCTGTAGGAGGTGTTGAGAGACGACTGCGTGATGTCCCCATCCTCGCCATAGATGA
>JACZRQ010000034.1 GCA_022574655.1 Chloroflexota bacterium | reverse complement strand
CAACCGTCGCCAAACTCCTCGAAGATAAAGGCGCAGCCCTCATCAACGCCGACCTCCTCGGCCACGAAGTCTACCTCCCCGGCAAACCCGCCTACGACGACATCATCGAAGCCTTCGGACGCGACGTCGTCGCCGAAGACGGTACCATCGACCGCAAAAAGCTGGGTCCCATCGTCTTCTCCGATCCCGCGAACCTCGCTCGCCTCAACGAGATCACCCACCCCCGCATCGCAGACCTCGCCCGTGAACGGCTGGCCGAACTCGAAGCGTCCGGCCAGAAGATCGCCGTCCTCGAAGCCGCCATCCTCTTCGAGGCCCACTGGGAGAGCCTCGTCGACGAAATCTGGGTCACCGTCGTCGACCCTTCCGTCGCCGCTCAACGCACCGCCGAGCGCAGCGGCCTCGACCCCAAGCAGGTCATGGAGCGCATCAACGCGCAGATGACCGACGAAGAACGCATCAGCCGCGCAGACTTCGTCGTCAGCACAGAAGGCGCCCTCTCCGACACCGCAGAACGCACCGACGCCGCCTGGCAAGCCCTCCACGAACGCCTCAACAACGCCTCCTGACAGCCCTCCCCAATAGGAGCGCTGCTTGACGCGCCCTCCCACGCACCCGAACCGCTCCGCCAAACATCAACCCTCCCGCCCGTCGCCTCATCGCCACGTAGAATGTATGCTAGGGTTGCGAGACTAGGGAGCTGAGTAACGTTATGACTTCGAGCGATTCCACCTACCGGCAATACGCGATCGAAGAATACACGATCGACTACGAGCCGTTTTACGTGCCCGTTAAGGACGAAGTCGAGCTCTTCCTTTCGGCTTATGCTCAGAAGATTCCGGTACTCCTCAAAGGGCCTACTGGCTGCGGCAAGACCCGCTTCGTCGAGTACATGGCCTTCAAGCTGGGCCGCCCCCTCGGTGCCGTTACCAAAGCGAATAAAAACGGCGAGCACGGTCGCGCACTCATCACCGTCGCCTGCCACGAGGATCTCACCGCATCCGACCTCGTCGGGCGTTACCTCCTCGAGGGCGATTCCACGCGCTGGATCGATGGCCCCCTCACCCGCGCGGTCAAAGTCGGCGCCGTCTGCTACCTGGACGAGATCGTCGAGGCCCGCAAAGACACCACCGTCCTCATCCATCCACTCACCGACCACCGGCGCATTCTCCCGATCGAGAAGCTCGGCCAGATCGTCGAGGCCCGCGACGGCTTTCTCCTCGTAATCTCCTACAACCCCGGCTATCAAAGCGCCCTCAAAGACCTCAAGCACAGCACCCGCCAGCGCTTCATGGCCATTGAGTTCAACTACCCGACGCGTGACCTCGAAACCAACATCATCGCCCACGAAGCCGGAGTCTCTGACGCCGTTGCCGCCGATCTCGCCAAACTCGGCGAGAAAGTCCGGCACCTGAAGGAGCACGGCCTCGCCGAAGGCGTAAGCACCCGCCTGCTGATCTACGCTGGACGTCTCATCCACGAAGGTATCCCCGCACGCCGCGCCTGTCAGGTCTCGGTCGTATGGGCTCTTACCGACGATGGCGACGTGCAGCGCAGTATCGAAGAGGTGGTGACTTCCATCTTTGAGTAGCTCCGAACGCGCCAAAATACTAGCCAAATACGAAAAACTCCTCACCCCCTACTCCACCAGCCTCGTGGCCGAGTTCCACCGCTCAGCATCTGCGATTGCGGACCTCGTCTCCGACCAGGAGTTGAGCCAATGGGCGGAAGAGGGGCTCGACCTCGCGCGCCAGTCGTGGCGCTCCTGGGAAGCCGCCGGAGAATACTTCCGCGCCACCCCCCAGATGCTCCCCATGCTCGGGCTCGAACGCTACCGCCGTTGGGCGCGCTACGGCCGAGAGCTGGCCGAGCTATCGTCCGCCCTCGCCGCCTCCTACTTCCGAACCTCGTCAAAAACCGTTCCAGCCGCCACGTTCGAGCGTCTGGGCGATCTCGTCGAACTCGGACGCCTGCTCTACAAGGGCACCTGGCGCTCAGCCTCGCTCGCCGTTCAGTTCTTCGATAGCAGCCCCCAACTCTTCGCAGAGATGAGCATCGACGACGTCCGCGTCCTCGTCCGTTTCGTCGACGCCCTCTGCGACCGCTCTTACGACCTCGCCTCCCACTGCCTGAGCATCGCCCCCCACGTCCTCAAGCCACTCGGCGACGAAGACCGTTCCACCTTCCTTCAGTTCGCGGAATCACTCGCCGCCACTGGCTGGGCCGACGCCCGATCTTACCTCGAAAAAGGCCCCGCACTCCTCGCACACGTCCAGCAGAAGCAACGCGTCCGCTTCCTCGAACTCGCCAGCGAGCTCTCCCGACGCGAGGGCCGTCAGGCGTTCGGCTTCTTCTCCGACGCTGCCCGCGCCCTGTCCACCATTGATCCCGACTCGCACGGACTGCTGCTCTCCCTCTCGGAGGAGCTCGTCGAGCGTTCACCCATCGCCGCCATGGAGTTCCTCAAAACCGCTGCGACGATCGTCGAACGCATCCCGCTGGACACCATCGCCGATTGGCACGACGAAGGCAGCCGGTTGCTCGACGCCAGCATCGACGGTGGCGAAGCCTACTTCCGCCTCGAGTCCAGCCGCGGCGAAGATATGCTCGAATCCCTCTCCTCCCGCCTCGACCTCAGCCGCGTCTCCGACATCCTCCGCATGTACGGCAAAGCGCTCACCGGCTGCGAAGTCGCCGTTCACTCCTCCGAAGCCCTCGCCGAGAAGGGCATCGGCTGGGTCGAGACCGAGTCCCCCTCGACTGAGGGCACCGCGATCTTCCTCCCGCCCTGGATCGAGGAGTACTCCGACAAGGAGCGCAACTTCACCGTCTACAAGGTCTATTGCACCCACCAAGCCGGCCACCTTGAGTTCGGCACCTTCGAGTTCGAGTTCGAGACCGAAGGCGCTATCTTCACGAACCGCCGCAACGAGTTCGCCGAAGCTCGCCGGGCTGCTGCGCCACCCGCACCCGCCCAGGCCGAAGCGACTGACACCGAAGCCGCCGACATACTCGAAGCAGACGAGCAACCCACGGAGCACGTCCCCATCACCGACATGGAACGCTTCTTCGACATCCTCCCAGACCGCAAGCTCGCCTCTGACCTCTTTGCCATCGCCGAGGACGCCCGCATCGATCTCCTCATCGACCGCGAGTACGCTGGCATCAGGCGGTCCTACACCGACCGCCAGACGATCGAACTCGCCAAGCGCCCGAGCATTGACAAGCTCCCGCTCAAGCAGGCCTTCGTCGAGAACCTTGTCCGCGTCAGCCTCGGCGGCTACGACACCATGCTCTGGCCGGAGGCGCTCCACCCGATCATGCACGAAGCCATCGGCGTCATCGAAATGCTCCGCCAACCCCAAGCCAACGTGGAAGACGCTGCCGAGGCCACACTTCGCCTCTACGAACTCGCGACCGGCATCCCCAACATCGCTCCCGAGATCATGGAGGACTGGGAGGAGTTCGACAGCGATAGCCTCCAGTCCCTACCCATGAGCGCCGACTCCCTCGGCAACTCCGACATCGACATGCCCCAGGGCGAACAGATGCCCTACGAAAGCCCATCGCCCGTCGACTTCCGCGGCGATTTCAAGCCCGAAACCGTCCAGATGCTGATGAAGCTCCGTAAGCAGAGCCAGGAAGAGGGTCCCGTCTCGCCAATCTCGCCCGAGCAACTCAAGCAGATGCTCGAAAAGAGCGTCGAAATCAGCATCGACGACATGGCCGAAGCAAACCTCACGCAGTCGTCCGATCTCTTCCTCACCAACCTCATCAAGGAACTCAACCAGCAAGCTCAAGACAAGGACGATAAGAAGCCAGCCCCCCTCAAGGACGGCCAGCCCGTCACCGGCGACAGCACTGGCGACGACGAGCGCGAGCTGCCGCCCGAACCCAAGTACTTCTTCTACGACGAATGGGACTTCCGCGCCGGGGACTACCGTCCGCGCTGGTGTCGCGTGGTCGAATCCGCCATCGCCGACGGGGCGCCCCAGTACTTCGAGCAAACGCTGTCCAAGTACTCCTCCCTCGTGCACGAGACCCAGCGCCAGTTCGAGCTCCTCCGGCCCGAAATGTTCCGCAAGATCAAGCGCCTCCTCGACGGCGATGAGATCGACTTCGACGCCGTCACAGACTACGCCGTCGAACGCCGCTCCGGCCACACCCCCACCGACAAGGTCTACTACCGCCGCAACAAGGTCGAGCGCGATGTCGCCGTCACCTTCCTCCTCGACATGAGCGCCTCGACCGACGAAGAGATCGCCAAGCACGAAAAACGCTACCAGCAGGACGACTTCGACGACGACCCGCGCCGCTACTTCTCCTGGTGGATGGCCCGCCGCGCCCAGGAGCTGCTCACGCCCCCAAAGCGCATCATCGACCTCGAGAAGGAGAGCATCGTCCTCCTCATCAAAGCCCTCGAGACCATCGGCGACCGCTACGGCATCTACGGCTTCTCCGGCTACGGCCGCGACAACGTCGAGTTCTACGTCATCAAGGATCTCGAAGAGGTCCTCAGCGACAAGGTCAAGGGCCGCATCGACAAGATCGCCCCCGTCCGCAGCACCCGCATGGGCCCCGCCATCCGCCACGCCATCTACAAGCTCGACCAGCAAGACGCCAAGGTCCGCATCCTCTTCCTCGTCTCAGACGGCCGCCCCCAAGACCACGGCTACGGCCGCGACCGCACCGAAAAAGAATACGCCATCCACGACACCCACATGGCCCTCCTCGAAGCCAAACGCAAAGGCATGGTCCCCTTCTGCCTCACCGTCGACCGCTACGGCCACGACTACCTCAAACAAATGTGCGCCGACATCGGCTACGAAGTCGTCCCGGACATCGAATCACTTCCGAGCAGAATCACCACCCTCTACCGCCAGCTCACCACGTAGCGACCAGACCTCGAACGGCTTGATTGAGTTGCCTGATTTGGCGCGTCAACTTGATTGCTTTTCGGAAAATTCGTGATTTTCCGCAGGTTTCGTAAGAGGAACGATCATCCTGAGTTGGTTGAGTTCAAGATGATTGTCTTTCCGGCGCGGCGGGCGCGAGGACGGGGCGACGCTGGCCACACTTTCAGCGTAGCGAAAGACCGGGGTATTTCAAAGGCGTAACTGTCAGCGTCGGAATCACATGTCGCACTCGGATCACACGTCAGACAATGTAAGGACACGAAATGCTGCGCTCGAGCGGGAGGCCCAACGTAACCCATAGGCGCCGACCGCCAATCGAACACATCCTCGACATCGACTTCATCCCCTCCCGCATCACTTCCCGCACCACCACTCACGATGTAGGCCACAGATCAGGTTCGCCATGACGTCTAGGTCTTGCGAACCAGCCCGACAGGTCGTAGATTGGCGACAACGATGCCGGATGAATATGACAACCAAGCCACCTACATCAGAATAGTCGAATCGTCAGCCGGTGATCGTGCCGACCTGATAACTGCAACTCTGAGAGATGCATTTCGAGACTTCCTTGTACAACGTGAAGTCGAAGTGGTGTGCTTCGAAACTATGAAGGCAAATGAGCTCGGCCGCGCCATCGCGGCATATCCCTCCATCCTGAAACCTCTCCTTGCAGCGTGTAATGTTGCTGGGAGGGCGATTGAGCGGGACCTTGGCATCAAGGGACTTAACACCTACGAGCCTAGGTTGACCGAGGAGAACGCGCTCGTTATCGCCGGTTATATCAAATCCTTCCTTCCCAAGGACATTGAACTGAACGCGTTAGTGCACATCGACCGAGTGCAGTTCATCGACAAAGAGATCAGAGCCTTAAAAGGAAACTGGGAGAAACTCATCGTAGAGAGCCTCAATCGAACGCTGAAAGGATTCAGGAAGCGCAAGTTTTCCATAGATGACGAAGAATTCGAGATCGACGCAGCTTGGCCAGCTTCCGATGATATAGACATCGCCGTTGACGTGAAGCGAATCGAGGCGCGAAGAGATATTCACAAACGGTGTGATGAGATAGTAAACAAGGCGCTGAAGTTCAAGAAGCGATTCCCGAAGGGCAAGTTCGCAGCTATTGTCTATTACCCATTTGTTAGCGAACACCAGAATGTGCGCTCACGCTTGAGTTCGCAGGCGATTAACACGGTATACTTCGCGGGCGCGAGTCCCGAGAGCATCAGAACTTCAACCGAAATGCTACTAGCCGAACTTCGCGAGGAGACCCCTTGAGATGAATCACACACGACATGAAATCGTAACCGGCGACGCTCGCGACCTTACGTGGATTCTCGATTCGAGTGTTCACCTAGTACTGACCAGTCCACCTTATGCAAATCTAAAGCAATACAGACCTCACCCCAACCAGCTAGGAAACCTACCCGATTACGAGGATTTTCTCAACCAGCTCGACGAAGTTTGGAAAGGGTGTCTTCGTGTATTGGTACCAGGCGGTCGCGTGTGTTGCGTTGTCGGTGACGTATGCCTGTCTCGCCGGAAGGCAGGCAGACACTATGTCCTTCCACTCAACTCTGATATTAGAGTGCGCGCGCGCACGATTGGATTCGACAACCTACAAGGCATCTCGTGGCTCAAGGTAGCCAACATTTCATTGGAAGCATCTCGATCCGCTCGCTATCTCGGCAAGCCGAACTTACCCAACGGAGTCATCAAAAACGACATCGAACACATCCTCATGCTTCGCAAGCCGGGCGGGTACCGCAAGCCAACCGAAGCCATGGAAAAAGCCTCTTTTATCCCGTCGGACGATTACCGCAAGTGGTTCTCGCCCATCTGGAACGACATCCCAGGTGCGTCCACCAAAGATCACCCAGCACCATTTCCACTTGAGATAGCACGCCGTCTGATACTAATGTTCAGTTTTGTCGGAGACACTGTATTAGACCCGTTTGCCGGCACCGCTACGACGATGCTCGCTGCTATGAACGCGGAACGCAACAGTGTGGGCGTCGAGGTCGATCCCCACTACGCGAAAATGGCAGAGAGTCGACTCAGACACGCCGCGACTGACTTCTTTACCGATGCCACAATAATCACTTCGGTCAGCGCGGCTGAATACACCGGAGTCCCGGCCTAGACGCTCGTCACCTCCGATTCGCGCTAACCCCCAGCCGCTCGCCGATCTGCTCGTTCGTCAGACCATCGCGCAGCAGCTCCAGCACCTCCCACTCACGAGGCGTCAGGATATCCGGATGCTTCGGGCGACCTCTCTTACCCATCGTACCGACAGCCTAGCGCCGTACAGCGCGAATTACACTAGCCGGTCGTATGGCACAACACCGAATGTAGCGGCGCAGCATGCTGCGCCCGGCGGGGCTGCTTGCCGTGCCCGGGCCCGCCTCTGGAGCGGTCGCCCCTACAACGCCGGCGGCAACAAGCGCTTCAACGCCAGCCATACACGCCCCAACAGCGGCGTCTGCGGCCGGTAGTCCCACCCGCGCTTTCGCTTCGGCGTAATCACCACAATCGTGTCCGGATCATCCTCGATCTGCTGTCGCGTACGCAGCCGCATGTAGAAGAACCCCGCGATCGCCCCCAGGTAGCTGCGCGACATTCGTGACGACAGCTCCGGCTGGAACGCCTGCACCTCCGCCGTGCCCGTCACAGTCACCCCCCGGTACGGCGGATACTCATCCTGAACGCAGAAACTCACCCGAGGATCACGACGGATGTTCCGCACCTTCCCGCTCAACGAATTCGTCCGGATGTAGATCAGACCGTCCTTGTACAGGTACCAGACCGGCGTCTGCAACGGCGTCTCGCTTCGGTTGAGCGTCGTCACCACCGCAATGTGACGGCCGTGCAAAAAGCGTTCAACCTGCGAATCTGGTAGCGGATGGGGCAACGCACGATCTCCCTTCACTCAGCGCGCCGGAGCGACGCAGCGCATCAAGCGAAAAGTATACGTCACGCGCAGGCCGTGAGTCGCCGCCTATTTAAGCTCCCCACTAGCCACCGGCCGCCTCCGGAAACGCTTCCCGCCAGGGCACCCACCAGTCGAAAAAGCCATCGATGAGCCCGACGCCACCGATCTTCACACCCACGATCTTCCACTCCCCTTCGACAGTGGCCGCGCGGAAGACTACCGCAGCTCCGGGCGCTGAACCACCACCCGACGACGACCGAACGTCCGCCACCACGATATCGACGCCCCCATCGGCTTCCGACGCGGCGCGAATATGGTGTCCGAATGCGTACATCTGCGCGTCTGGCGCGGCCTTCCTCGCCAGATTGTCGACCACGAACTCCGCATACTGCTCCGGACTGCAATACCCACCTTCAGAGTTCCAGATCCCATAGCTGATCGCGGGAACCACCAACCCGGCCGGCTGCAGGGAGCAGTTCCTGGGCTGGGCAGGAAAGCCGCCGGAATCTCGGCATTCGAACTCTCCATAGTGCGCTCTTTGGAAAATGTATTCGACGTCGTTCGCCCTAATGGCCGTCTGGAATTCGGCCGCGAACTCAAGGAGTCCGGGCCGCGCAGCCGCTTCGAGGACGCGCGGATCGTCTCCCGCAACCCGAGTCGATGGTACCTCAAGTGTCGGCGGCGTCCTCCACGCAACCTCCGATTTCGAGGAGTTTATGTCAATCTCAACCTTGGTCCCCGTTATCAGATCGGCTACAAGGAACAAGCTGCGTTCGGCATCCGAGGTCAAGTCAAAGTAAGCGACGCGTCCCTCGGGAGAGACCGGGCCGGTCCAGGGGAGCCGCGCTAACTCCACCGCGATGGGCACATCCTCTAAGACCAAAGCTCGCCAGAACGGTGCGCTCGAAACATCGGTGGCGTTTCCCCAGTAGATCATCGACCCGTCTCTGGAGAAGGCCAACTGACTGTCTGGAATATGTTCCGAAGGAAAGCCAATGTACCCTCCCTCTATCTCCGTCTCCCGACCGGTCGCGAAGTCGTACACCGCCATCCCGATACCGTTGTGCTCGGTCGACCACTCAGTCAGGACAATGGCCTTGGCGCCATCAGGACTGACCCAGAACTCCAGCACGTTATCGAACCGAGGCAACGGTTCGCTGGCGCCAGTCCCAGCGTCGGCAACCTGCGCTCTGAACGTGACGCCCAAATCGAGGAACTCCGGCTCAACTCCCACCAGGACGCGGTCGCCGCCCACCCACTCCATGAGCAACCCATCATCGACCAACCGAACGGTACTTCCAGTCGCGACGTCCAGCACCTCGACAACGAATCCCCGGTCGTCAGCGACGCGGTCCGCTTCCAGCGCGATATGCTCGCCATCCGGCGACCACTTGAACCTCGATGCAGACAGCCACTGGACCTCCTCGCCACTGCTATCGACCACCACGAGCACCTGGTTGAGCCCGTTCGGTTCGCTGCAGATATACGCCAGATGCCTTCCACCCGGCGACCACGCCAACCAAAACGGGTTCCCGGACGGCGAATCCTCGCACGGGTCCTCAACGAACACTCGATCATCGGTCCCATCAGCGTCGACCAGCCGTATCTCTCCCTCCGCTCCGACGTACGTCAGTTGCTCCATCGGTTCGCGAGCCACCGGCGTCAGCGTCACGGTCGGCAGCGGCGGAGTCGTCTTTGGCGGAGTAGCTGTCACGGTAGGTGACTCGCTTGGCGAGACCGTCGGCTCAGCACCGTCGCCGCCACCACACGCAGCAGCGAACAGCGTCAACGCAGCTCCGACGATGACTACTGATCCCGATCTTCGCATCGCCTACGGTCCAATCACCGCGACGAGTTCGTCTCCCGGCTGCAGCACCGCCAATCGATCCCCGTTTTCGACATCGATAAGCTCCGGCCGCGAAGCAACTCCGCTTCCAGCGCCTGCGTCGTCAACAAACTGCTGGGTGACGATCAGATCCGTGCCGGCCAACGCCAGCACTTTGCCAGTCCAGATCTGCACCGCCCCTTCCACTTCGTGGAGTAGCCGTTCCTGACCAGTTCGCCTGTCGAAGACCAGCACCTCCACCGAGTTCTCTAGAGGCACATATGTGTCTGACTCAAAATCCCGTCGTGAGACATTGGCACCGAACACAACTCGATCTTCATCGAGCCATGAACAATCCGACACCCACCGCTCGGCGGATCCATACTCTTCGTATTCCGGCAGCTGGTTCTCAAACTCCCAGCCCGGACCAACGGCAACGTACAACCCCGATGGCGAGGCGTACCGCCCGTAGCCACACGCTGCCTCATCGTTCGTCGACCAGGTGGATGTATAAGGACCAACTGGTGAGTCATTCGTATGCAGCGTCAGTGGGTCTGCAAACGGGTCGACTACGATTGACGTTCCGCCCTCCCAGAAGGTTTTGCGCACCATCAGAAGCGCCCCACTCGGCGACCAGCGCGGCTGGCTATGGCTAAAGCATGACCCCGCATCACACTCGGTGGGGCCGTTGTCTAACAAGTGCGTGTATTCACCCGTGACCACGTCGAAAACGTCGATGCCGTCAACGTGCGCGTAGGCAACGTATCTTCCGTCCGGACTGACGGAAGCATCTGCCCAGTCCTGACGCAGCACCTCAAAGCTCAAGACCTCCGACCTCACCCCGCTGGTCAGATCAACCGCCCACACTGAACGACTTGCCTCGCCGTCCACCCGAATGTAATACGCGGTTTCCGTGCCGCCTTCGCTATCACCGGCGAACCCGGCCCATGTGCCCACTTCGCCGTCGCCAGTCAGGCGGCGCCCGCCCGTCCCATCGAGATAGCTGATCCACAACTCACCCGGCTGACCGCGATATTCGGTCTCGCGCAAAACCACCACACGCCAACCCGCTACATCGGACAGAGATACCGCGTCTTGGCTCGGCGTGGAACTCGGCGTCGCCGACGCGCTCGGCGTCACCGCCGCCGTCAACTCCGGCGTAGGCGACTCGCTCAGCGAGACGGTCGATTCTTCGCCACCACCCCCGCACGCAACAGCGAACAACCCGACCGTGACTATCGCTACGACGACTACAAACTTCAGCACGGACATTTCCCCTACATCGGAAACGCAACCCACCGCCGCAGGATACGGCCCGTGTCCCTTGTCTCTTGTCCCCTGGGTCTCGTATCTCGTGTCTCGTGTCCCCCGTCTCGTGTCCTCCCCTGCCACCTACCCCTTCGACATACGCCCGGAACACGCTACCATCAACTCATGCCCACCCCTTCAACCGCACCCCCACAACAACCCTTGATTGAACGCACCACCCCCTACCCATGTACGTCGCTCAATCAAGCCAAGAACCCCGATCTGAGCCAAGCTCACACCTGCGACCCAGCGAAAAAACGAAAATCACCCGCCAACCAATCAAGCGCCAGATACGAATCTCGGCACTCAAACGAAATCCAGATACGAAAACAGCGTTGATTGAACGCCCTTAGAGGGTCACCCTTCAGGCTGACTCGCCCCGGTGGCCGCTAGTGGTGCGCGAGCAACGACCGGCGGAGCAAGAACAACGCCGTCGTCACCGCCCGCCGCTTCGTCGCCATCCGGCCCTGGTAGAACGTGTACGAGACCACCTCCGGCGCCCGGCCGTCGTGCACCGCCACGTGAATCGTTCCCGGCGGCTTCCCCTCTAGCTCATCCGGACCCGCCACTCCCGTCACCCCCATCCCGTAGTCCGCATCAAGGCCATGTCTCGCCGCCCGCGCCATGTCCCCCGCCACCTCCGCGCTCACCACACCGTGAGTCTCGATCAGCTCCGCGCTGACCCCCAACATCTGCTTCATACGCTCGGTGTACGCCACGTAGCCACCCTTGAAGTACGTCGAGCTTCCCGACACGTCCGTGATCGTCGACGCCAGCAGACCGCCCGTGCACGACTCCATCGTCGCCAGCGTCAGGCCGCGGTCGTCCAGCATCTCGCCCAACACACCCTCGAGCGAGTCATCGTCAGCGCCCCACAAGATGTCCCCCAGAATCCGCCGCACTTCTTCCTCAGCGGGCGCGATCAGCTCTCTCGCCGCCTCTTCGGTCGCTGCCTTCGCACCCAACCGAACATGGACACCATCGACCTTCGCGTATATGCCGACCGTCGGGTTCTGCGACTTCAACAGCGGCGACAGCATCTCATCGATGTGGCTCTCGCCCACGCCGATCGTCTTCAACGTCCGCGTGACCAACACTTCTGCGCCAAGCATGTCCCGCAGCCTCGGCTCGACCTCCTGCTCCCACATGCGCGTCATCTCCGCAGGCGGCCCGGGCATGGCGATGACGTACTGGGTCTCGCCCTCGGGACGGTTCTTCTCGACCCACCAGCCCGGTGCCGTGCCACGCGGGTTCGGCAGCGCCATCGCCGAAGGGATCAGCATCGCCTGCTTCACGTTACGCTCCGGAAACGCCACTCCACGTGACTCGAAGAACTGCCGCAGCCGACTCTCAGCATCAGGATCGACGAACATCTCCTCGCCGAACGCCTCAGCGATCGCTTCGCGGGTGAGGTCGTCCTCGGTCGGACCCAGGCCACCTGTCGTGATCACGATGTCGGACCGCTGCAACGCCTTCTCGATCGTATCCGTCAGCCGCCCGAGGTTGTCACCCACCTTCGAGATGTAGAACAGGTCCAGGCCAAGCGCGGGCAGCCGCGACGAGATGTACTGCGCGTTAGTGTCGAGAATCTCGCCCAGGAGAATCTCGGTGCCCACAGAAACGATCTCAGCCTTCATGCAGTCGAGCATATGTGCCGAAACGCCGGGTGGTCAATGCGGCGTAACCTATACTGAAATGAAGTACCGAGCTACGGAGCTGTGGATGCCGCGGGAGGTACACAACGAAACAAGGTGCTAGCAAGGCGTGGATCCCCCTCCGCACCGCTGCGATAGCCACCATCGTTCTTCTGGCGCTGATCGCTGCTAACTCAACTCCAGCCACGCGCGGCCACGTTCCCCCGTCATCGAAGCTAGACACGGTCCTCAGGATTGCACTGGAGAGCGACTCGGCGCCCCCTCGCTTCGAAGCTCTTCTCTCCGGTACGGGCCCAAGCACTTCCGGCACATCCGCCCGGACCGATCGCCGAATCGGAGTGCTCATTCGTACCAAGGGTGACGCATCGGAGATCGCGGCAACGGGCGCATTGACCGGCTCCACCGCCGGCGACATCATCACGGCGTACGCCTCACGCGAAGAACTGCTCAGGATATCGTCACTGGCGAACGTGACCCAAATATCGGCCTCGATGCAGCGCCAGCTAACCGGCACCGTACCGCCCGAAAGTTCCCAGAAATCGCTCACGCCACTGGACGTGAGCGTAGCGACCACAGGCGCGAACCTCTGGCACACGTTGGGCTACGACGGCTCCGGAGTCATCCTCGGCTTCGTCGACACCGGCATGGACGTGATGAACCTCGACTTCAGGACGGGCGTAAACGGCGAGGCGGAGTCGCGAGTCCTGCGCATCTGGGATCAACTTGACCCCCTCGGTCCCCGGCCGGAGTCGTTCATCTACGGGACGGAATGGACTAAAGAAGACATCGAGGCTGATCTGTCGAACTCCCTCTGCCCGCCCTCGTGCACGGTACGGCATACCGACACCAACGGCCACGGCACGCACGTAACGAGCACCGCCTCCGGAGACGGCTCGGCCGGGAAAGGCCGCTTCGTGGGAATGGCCCCAGGATCCCAGATCGTCCACGTCAAGAGTTCTCTTTCCGACCTCTCAATCATCGACGGAGCGAGCTACATCTTCGAGATCGCTGACCAACTGGGTTTGCCCGCCGTCGTCAACCTCAGCCTCGGCGGACAGGATGGCCCGCACGACGGCACCAGCCTGCTCGACTCCGCCCTGACGAACCTCGCTGTGGGCCCGGGACGAGCGATCGTTGTCGCCGCGGGCAACGACGGCGACATACGCCTACACGCAGGGGCTGACATCCAGTCTGGACAAGCCGTGGACATCACCTTCCCGCTACCCGATACCGGGTTCGCGACTGGATGGGGTTCTGACCTGCTCGAAGCCTGGTACGACGGCGGGTCCGAAGTCTGCCTGACTCTAACGTCTCCCAACGGCCACAGCGTCGGACCGATCTGCCCCGGCGCGCCACTCGCCGACGTCGAGACGCCCGACGGCTGCCTCGCTGTTTCGAACGCGCCACTGCATGAGGACGGCGACAACCACGCCCTCTTGTACGTGGGTGGACCAAACGTCGGCTGCGGCAACCCGGCGTCTCCGGGCACCTGGACGATCACCGCCGACGCCTCGGGAGGTGGCCCGGGCACTCGCTTCGACATCTGGGCAACAACCGGATCCACAGAGTTCGACCCACCCTTCGGTGGTACGGATCGCACGATCGCCGAGCCGGGCACGTCTCCCGGCGTTATCACGGTCGGCTCGTACGTAACCAAGAGCTGCTGGCCGGCGTCGGATGGCGAATACTGCAACGAGCCATTGCCTCAAGTAGGTGCGATTTCGGACTTCAGCAGTCGGGGACCGAACCGGGGCGGCGTTCAGAAACCAGACATCAGCGGGCCCGGGGAGCGGATCTTCGCCTCGCTTTCAAAGGATGCGTTCCCGCCTTCCACCTCACTGGTATCTCCCGATGGCCTGTATCTGGGTATTCAAGGCACAAGCATGGCAACTCCGCACGTCGCCGGAGCCGCCGCGTTGCTATTCCAGGCTCGCCCGGAATGGACGCAAGAACAGGTGCTGGCGGCGCTGACCGGCGCTGCGGTTTCAGATTCGTTCACAGGCGATGAGCCCGGCAACACCTGGGGCGCCGGGAAGCTGAGAATGCCACCGCCCCCCATCATGAAGGGCGACGTCAACTGCGACAACGCCATCAACCCCGTCGACGGCCTATTCGTCCTCGTACACGTAAGCGGCGGTCACTCAGACGCCGATTGCCTGTCTATCGGCTCTACGGCCAGCGCCGGCAGCGACGCGAAACCCACATTCGGGGACGTGGACTGCGACCATGACGTCGACGCGATCGATGCGCTGTTCATCCTCAGGTCCGTAGCAGCGCTGCCGGTTGCGCTCCCCGAGGGCTGCGCTGCAATCGGCACGAGTCTACTACCGCTAGACCCGCTGCCCGAGCCGCCGAAAGAGCCAAGCGCGGCCCTTACGCCAGCGCCATAGTGATCGGATCAGATCACTCGGCTTGTTCCGTTGGATGTTGAGCAAGAAAGTCTGGCATAATACGTCTCGATCTCAGGAGGTGATCTATGGCAAACAACGACCGCATCCTTCGCGTCAACATGACCGATCAGACGACTTCGTTCGAGGATTTCCCGGACGATTGGAAGCTCCTCGGGGGCAGAGCCTTGTCCGCCAGGATACTCACTGACGAGTGTGACCCGACCTGTGACCCTCTTGGGCCTGACAACGTGCTCGTGATGGCCCCCGGTGTAATCTCGGGCACTTCGGCCCCCACCTCGGGACGAATCTCGATGGGCGCCAAGAGCCCGTTGACCGGCGGCATCAAGGAAGCGAACGCGGGGGGCAACCCCGGCCAGCATCTAATGAAGCTCAATATCCGGGCAGTCGTCGTCAAAGGACAGCCCGCCGATCCTGAGCGACGGTATGGCGTTTTCGTCAACGAAGATGGGGCACAAGTCGTCGAGGCGGACGAATACAAGGGCATGTGGAACTACGCCTCTTGTGAGAAGCTGCTCGCCAACCACGAGAAGACCGCATCCGCCATCTCGATCGGGCCTGCGGGAGAGATGAAGCTCAAGGGCTCTTCAATCGCTTGCACGGACCAGGAGCGCGAGCGCCATCCGGCACGACACGCAGCACGCGGTGGACTTGGCGCCGTGATGGGCTCCAAAGGCCTGAAGTGGGTTGTAGTAGACCCCGGCCGTGCGAAACCCCGCCAACCAGCGAAGGTGGAGGAATTCAACGCCCGGAACAAGAGCTGGACGAAGGACTACCGGGACGGGCCACAGCTCTTTAAGTTCGGAACGTCCGCAATAGTTCCCACGGCGAATCTCCTGAATACGCTGCCTTACAAGAACCGCACCGAGGGCCAATCGCCGGACTTCAGTACCCTTGACGGCGCAAGGATCGTCGAGAGCTTCGAGAAGCGCGGCGGCGCGATGCACAACTGCATGACAGGGTGCATCGTTCAGTGCAGCAACGTCGTCCACGGCGAGGACGGCAACTACAAGACATCGGCTCTCGAGTTCGAGACGCTGGTGCTCCTTGGGTCGAATTGCGCGGTGAAGAGTTGGGACGATGTTGCCGACCTTGACCGCCTGTGCGACGAGGTGGGCATCGACACCATCGAGGTCGGCACTGCCATAGGTATCTTGATGGACGCCGGCGAGATGGAGTGGGGCGACGCCGAGAGCATGAAGAAGCTAATCGCCGAAGTCGGCGAAGGCACAGAACTCGGCAAGACGGTTGGCAACGGCGCGGTAAGCGTCGGCAAAAAGTTCAACCACGAGCGCGTACCGGTCGTGAAGGGACAGGCCGTTGCAGCATGGGATCCGCGCCCGCTCAAGGCCACCGGCGTTACGTACGCGACCAGCCCGATGGGCGCTGACCATACGGCGGGCCTCATCATCAACCCCGGGCTTCCGCCTGATCAGATGGCCCAGGCTTCGCAGGAGATCCAGCTGGTCAACGCTGTGTGCGATTCGTCCGGCTTCTGCCAGTTCCTGCAGCCCACGCTTGACGACCTCCGCACATACTATGGGCTCTTCTACGGAGAAGAGATCACCCGCGAACAGATCGCCGACATCGGTTGGGAGTGCCTCGAATTGGAGTGGCAGTTCAACGAGAAAGCCGGCTTCACGGCGGCCGATGACGATCTGCCGAAGTGCCTGCGTGAAGAGGGAATCGGACCGGGCGGCGCCTTCAAGTTCGATGTGCCGCCGGAGATCATCCAGGCAGCCAAAGTCCGGAACGACATACGTGACGAGCTGTTCGCTCTCAAGGCGACGGGATAGAGAGAACTTCCCCAATACCGGCATTCGACCGATCTAGGTCGAATGCTAACTCCGGCACAAGAACGTTAGGCCCCGCTCTAAAAGCGGGGCCTAACTAGTCTGGCGGTGCCCCCTAAAGCAAGAGGCCCCGTCTCGCCATCGGGGCCTCTTAAGGGGGAGGGGTAAGGTCGGTGTTAAGTGTTGTTCCTTATGTCATGATATTAGTCCAGCGATGGCGCCATGACTGTGACCTACGTCACAATATGATCCGAATTTCCTTGAGGCCCGCATCCACCACCTGGCGACCAAGGCTGAACGAGCGTCGGAACGTAGAAAGGAGCCTGGCCAATGTCGCCCGATAACCCCACGCGCATAGAGAAAGACTCGATGGGTCCAATGGAGGTCCCCGCGGACGCGTATTACGGCGCGTCTACAGAGCGTGCCCGCCTCAACTTCCCGATCAGCGACCTACGCTTCAAAAGACCGTTCATCCGAGCGCTGGGCTTGCTCAAGGGCGCAGCCGCTAGCGTAAACGCCCAGCTTGGCCTCCTCGACGCTGAGAAGTCGGAGGCAATCGAGGAGGCTGCAAGCGAAGTCGCCGACGGGCGCTGGGACGACGAATTCGTCGTCGATATCTTCCAGACGGGCTCCGGCACCTCAACAAACATGAACGCCAACGAGGTGATCGCGAACCGCGCGACCGAGCTCATGGGAGGCGACCGCGGTTCGAAGCTGATCCACCCGAACGATCACGTCAACAAAGGGCAGTCGTCGAACGACATCATTCCCACCACCATTCATGTGGCCGCGGTCATCGAGATCCAAGGCACGTTGATCCCGGCGCTGGAGATGCTGGAAGATTCGCTGCGCGACAAGTCAAAAGAGTTCTGGAGGGTGATAAAAACCGGCCGCACCCACCTCCAGGACGCCACCCCAATCCGCCTCGGACAGGAATTCCTCGGCTACGCAGGCCAGATCGAACGCGGTATCGCCCGCGCTAAGCACGCTCAGACTCAACTCTCGGAAGTCGCGCTCGGCGGTACTGCCGTCGGCACAGGGGTGAACACGCATCCAGACTTCGCTCGGCTTGTCTGCGCTTCGCTATCCGAGACGCTGGGGGTTCAGATACGAGAGACTGACAACCACTTCCAGGCGCAGAACGCGCTCGACTCTGTTCTCGATGCGAGCGGCTCGCTCCGAACGATCGCCGTCAGCTTGTACAAGATAGCGAACGATGTGCGATGGATGGGCTCTGGCCCGAGGGCTGGCATCGGCGAGATCGTGCTGCCCGAGGTCCAGCCTGGAAGCTCTATCATGCCCGCCAAGATCAACCCTGTGATCGCTGAATCGGTAATCCAGGTCGTCGCCCAGGTCATCGGATGCGATGTGACCATCTGTCAGGCCGCACAAGGAGGCTACTTCGAGCTAAACATGATGATGCCCGTGGCGGCTCACAACCTCCTGCAGGAGATCGAGCTACTCTCCACCTCCGCGACCAACTTCTCCCGGCAGTGCGTTAGTGGCCTGCAGTCGACCAAACGAGCCTCCGAATCAGTCGAACGGGGCCTGATGCTGGCGACAGCCCTCGCACCCGCTATCGGATACGATGCGGCGGCATCAGTCGCGAAAGAGGCGGCACGAACCGGCCAGACGATACGGGAGGTCGCTAGCGAGCAAACCGACCTTTCTGCTGAGCAACTAGACGAGTTGTTGAACGCAGAGGCTATGACAGAGCCCAAGTAGGCTCACGCATCACCATTTTGAGGCGCCGGGCCGGGTCTAGCAGCCGGTGCTTTATCGCGACTGATCCTTGGCAGTAGCATTTCTCCCAGAAAGACCACAAGACCAGCCAGGATAATCACATCGCCGAGGCTATATGCCAGCGTCCTCGGAAACTCATCGAGCACGAACCGGTCACTGAGGAACCACAGACGAACGTCTTCTCTCGAAAGAAGAACGTCCTTCGAACCCGGAACCCATTCGCCGAGAGAGACATCGTCAGGGAAGCCGCCGTGCGCGAGGGTTTCCGGGGTCACGGGCATCAGCCCACCGTTCGCGGCTATCGCCAGGAAGTTCAGCAGTAAACCAATACCCATGATCGATATACCAATACGCCTGAGATTCACCGCGACGAAGCCGATGAGAACGATGTAGGAGAGAAGAAGTAGAACCCTTCTGGGAACATCATCACCGAGTGGCGCAGTGAAGGCGATGACCTGGAGTGCTAAAGCTAAAAACGCTCCACCTCCCAGGCTTAACTTAAGCCTTGGGAGGTGGAGTCGTAAGTTGGTGCTCACCTGAGAATTTGAAGCCGGGGCGTCTCCTTCCCGGGAGCGACCTACTCCACGCAGGTTATGCGGTGGCGAACTAGCCCCACCAAATTGGGGCAGCCGCAGCGCTGACAACAGCGCCCACAACCAACAGCGTGTAGCCGAGGTAGAACAGTCGGGCCTTCATGAAGAACCCCCTTTCCCAGATATTACCCTCGACCGGGTGCTCCTATTACAATCCTAATAATATTAGGATGTCAAGGGATTCTTCATGAAAGTACTGATTTCGATGGGTTTTCTAACGTTCTAGCGGGTTATGGTAAGAAAAAGCGGGCCGTGAACGGCCCGCTTTCGAATTTCAGCGCTATCCGGCTATGAGCACCAAGTAGCTATTAATGGCACTTCCGATTCATCGGAAATGTATCTCAACACGTGTAGATCAGATGACGCGCAGCCTTGCTCGAAGACTGTATGGGATAACACGGTGTCCGGGGTGCTGTCCAGGGAGGTTTCAGGGCAGTCTCCTCCCTGGACAGCGCAGGCAGTGATGGCCGAATCGGTTGTCTCCGCGTTTGTTGTTCGTGGTCGCGACACCTGACTAAGAGCCAGCGTCAGCACGAGGATCAGCGCGATCGCGAGCGCTCCGAGGCGCATATAGCCTAGAACAGCGGGCTCTGGGCCGCGACGGCCGCCAGAGTCACCGCTACCGCTGTGACCAACCAGTTAAACTTCAGTAATCTTGAGCCAGACTTCATGTGATTCACCTCTCTGACACAGTGTCTCAGGCCACTCTCACCGATTTCTCGCCGAAACTCGCCGTCACGGCCCCAACGTAGCCTTTCCGCAGATCCGAGACTGGTATGCGTGACCTCTACTCGAACCAGCTTCGGATCACTAGCGCCGTTGCAAACACGACTCACTTCGACTGAACCCAGTGTCTCAAGTCGCTCTCGCCGATTTCTCGCCAAGCATTGAGCCTAACGAAAAGGCGGCTCTCGTACCGAGAGCCGCCTTGAGCTTTCTTTGCAGATTTCGGACCTAGTCCGTCGACTTTCCTCCAATGATCTCACGCCGAACATCCTCGAAATCCGGCACATCTCCATCGATGTCTTCCGAGATGATCTGAACGTATCGGTTGTAGCAGTACTTCGCAGCCTCAAGCTGGTCAGATAGAACGTAGTTTGTCATTAACCTCTGCCAAGCTGCCTCGTTGAATTCATCCAGTTCCAGGATTCGCTGGCACAGGTCCGCGCTCTTCTTGTATTCTTTGGCATCCGTGTATGCGGCTGTCAAAGTCGCCAGTAAGCTCATATACTGCTCCTCCGTCTGCCAGCGAAGGTTCTCGGCCCATTCTGAGTAAAAATCCGGAGCAAACTGCCCTCTAAACAGAGCGAGCGCTTTCTCCATAGGAGCTATCCGGGCCTTGTCCTCTAGCTCCAGATCATCCGCCTCTTGCAACGCCTGCTGAAACTCCTCGACGTCGAACACGAAACGACCCTGGGGATCGAGCACGTAGCGACCGGAATCCTTCGCAATGCAATCCGAGTAGAGAGCCTTGCGAAGCCGATACATGTTGGAATGGAATACACTCGTCGTCTTGTCATCAGGAAGATCGGGCCAAAGGGCGGCTACGATCTCTTCCTTTCGCAGCGGCCTCCGGCTGCAAAGGAAGAAGAAGAACATCTCTTTGCTCTTCTCGCTCCGCCACTCAAGGTCAGTGATTTCACGACCGCTGAACTCAACCGTCGGCTTTCCGAATCCATGAATATGAACTACGGGACCGTCGGCTCCAGCGCTGGAGCCTGTATCTGAGTCGCCACCGGTACCCGTCATAAGCGTCAGGATCTTCGCGAAGTATCCGTCGGCCACCTTGTTAGCGCCGGCGTATTGAATCAGGAGTGGATTTCGCCGCGCTTCAACAAGCAAGAAATGATCGTAACCAAGCTCCTTGATCAGACTCGCGGCGCGCTCGAGAAGATCCAACGCGACTCGCTTCTTCTTTAGAGAAAAGTAGACGCCTGCGAGATACAAATGAGCGCTGGCCAGCTCACGGGTGGAAGACGCCTTCTCCAACAACTCGATCGCCTCTTCCAGGGACTGCACGGCGCCCTTTAGATCACCCTGATCACGCTCGATCAGCCCCGCCGTCATTCGACACAGGCCCTTCTCGAAGACACCACCGCGTTCATTCGCCTCAGCATTCGTTCGCCCCGCCCAAGACTGAGCGGTGGCGATGTCGCCCTTCATCCTGTGAGTGTTGGCGATCGCTCCCATCGTGTAGATCCTGATGTATGCTTCGTCAAGCTCGTCGCCTGCGTCCAACGCCGACTTGTACATCTCCAGTGCGTCGTCGAGCTGCCCCTTGTCACGACGAATATCGGCAAGACAGGCGAGAAGGTACGATTCCGCCTTCGAGCTGGGGCGCGTCTTGGCTATCGCCAGGGCCTGACGAAACACTGATTCCGCCTGCTCGTAATCGCCGAGCAGGTAGTAGAGCATTCCAAGGTTGTTCAGCGTGCGCACCAGGCGATCTTCGTTGCCAATCCGCGCCCAGCGCTGCTTGGCCCGTTCGAGGTACGGCGCCGCATCTGACAAGCGGCCTAGCGCCATTAGAGCGTTGCCCAGATTTTCGCTGACTTCAGCTATGTTGTGGACGTCGCCCTGTGCATCGTACACGTCGAAGGCGCCGCGGAGTTCGATCAGCGCCGCCGAGAAGTCGCCCGACATCCCCAATGTGAACCCAAGCTCCTTGCGCGCTTCCGTCAGCAGGGCGACTGCGCCGTCGTGTTCCACCACTAAGCCTCGCGCTTCCTCCAGCACCTGCTTCGAGTCTTCGTATTCTCCCTTAACCCGCAGACACATCCCCTTGGTGACCAACGCCTCGGCCAGAGAAATCCACTCCTCCCGCTCCTGGAACGCCTCGATCGCACCCGCCAACAGAGACAGCGATCGATCTATCTGGTTAACGTAGTGAAGTACCCTGGCCTTCCACAGGACCAGCTTCGGCTGGGCTTCAAGTTCGATACCGGGGACAGCATCCAACCACTCAGCCAGTGTTTCCCACCGGCCCTCCTCGAATAACCGCCAGCCCACACGCTCCGTGATCTCGACGACCTTGATCCAGTTACCTACCTGCATGTACTGATAAACTGCGTCCTCCCAGCGAGAAGAGTCCTCGTGTAGCTCGGCCGAACGACGGTTCAGATCGCTGAACCGATCGGGGTCTAGCGTCCTGAGCCGGCTGATCAGGAAAGCCCGGAACAGGCGGTGGTAGCGAAATCCTCCCTTCTCTCGAAGAACGAAGAGATTGCGGCGCTCCAGGTAGTGTAGTTTGTCTTCCGCATCCTTAATACCCAGAAGCTCGTTGATGACCGGCTCTGCCAGCGTGCGGCCGATAGCACTGCCTAGGAGGAAGTCCTTTATGTCCTCAGGAAGCGGATCGAATTGTTCGAGCGCTATGTACTGAAACAACGTGTCCGAACGCCGCAGTTGCTCCAGCGATATCGATGTTCGCGCCATCTCGACCTTGTCCGCCATGAGCACCAGCGCCGCCGCCCACCCCTCGGTCAGGTCAGCGAGATGTTGGGCGTCATCCAGGGCTATTTCCTGGTCCAGCACATCACGGAACAGCTGCGCGACTTCCTCGCAAGTGAAGGAGAAATCTTTCGCAGTGATCCATTCGACTTCTTGTCTGGCGGACATTAGCGGCAGCAGTCCAAGTTGCGGCTGTGTCCTCCCGGAGAGAACCACATGGCACTCGTACGGAAGGCGATATAGCCAACCGTTAAGCACTTCCTGAAACTTCTCAGAAATCGAGTCCAGGAAGTGGAAGTCATCGAGAATAAACACGACACGGCGCGGCACCGACTCTGTGGCGTCAACCAGCAGATCGATGAGCCGCTCAGGCGCAAGTTCTTCCTGAGAGTCGAGCGCACGCTCTAACTCTTGGGCGAAGTCTGGAAATTGCTCTCTGCCAGCGGCGATCAGGTAGCGAAGGAATGTGTCCAGGTCGCAGTCACGCTCGTCCAGGCCATACCAGCAGACGAGATCCTTCGCCGACTGTGCATAGTCCAGCAACAGCGTCGTCTTGCCGTAGCCGGGCGGAGAGACCAACAGCAACAACCCCATGCGGTCGGTCCGTTTTCCCTCGCCGGCCGTGCCGATCTGCTTGGCGAGATTGTCTCCGATCATCGGGAGATAAACGGAGTCGAGCAGCCGATTCCGCACAAACGATGTGAGCACCCGCGGACGGAACTGCTCCAGCTTCATCTCCTCACGAGCATTTTCGACCAGTTGTTTTTTTGTTTCGACGTAATTGTGAAACTTCGGCACCACGTCCCGGCTGTACCGGTTCAGCTTGTCCAGAAACCGGTTATAGTGCAGCCGATACT
>JACZRQ010000135.1 GCA_022574655.1 Chloroflexota bacterium | reverse complement strand
CCTGGGGAACACCCTCGACCACGTCGAACAGGACGATGTCGCCCAGGCCCTTGAGTGCGGCGAGGTGGGCGAGCGTACCGCCGATGTTGCCGGCGCCGATCAGCGCGATCTTCTTGCGGGCCATGGAAACTCCCTATGGGTCTGGTTCAACCGGACACAGACGCGCGTACCGGCGCGCCGGTGAAAGCGGTGGCGGCTTAGGCCCATAATAGGAGAGTCGCAACCCATGAAAGCGGAGAGCCGCGGAATATCTTTGCAACTAATTCGCAAGTGCAATAAGCGACTTACGCCTCTTCGCAGGCATCGACATAGCGCCGTTCGCCCGTGGCGGGATTGAACCATACGACCACGAGCCGTCCGCTCTCCTCGTCGAGGAAGCGTTCCGTGGTGGGCTGCCAGCCGGCCGCGTCGAGCGGAGTGCCGGCGCCGCGATAATGGAAGCGTTCGAACAGCGTGCCGAGCAGCAGCGCCCCGGCCGCGACCAGCATCGGCCAGGCAGTGGCGTCCCACAGCGTCATCGCGACGGCGGCGGCGAGCCAGAGCGCTGCCGCGACCGTCACGATCAGGCGGAGCATCGCGATCAGTCCAGCGGGGCCGGGTCGAGCACCACCGCCGTGCCATAGGCGACGACTTCGTTCATCGCCTGGGCGATCTCGCCCGAGTCGAAGCGCATCATCACGATCGCATTGGCGCCCATGGCATGGGCGTTGGCGACCATCCGGTCGATCGCATGACGACGGGCATCCTCGACCAGCCGCGTATATTCGGGGATCTCGCCGCCGACGATCGAGCGCAGCGACGCGCTGATGTTGCCGCCGATGCCGCGGCTGCGGACGACGACGCCGAATACTTGTCCCAGAGTACGAACGACGCTGTGGCCCGGAATATTCTCGGTAGTGGTGACGATCATGGTTCTACCCCGTGAGTCGGTGGCGCCATCCTGCCGGCTTCTGAGAGCGACCGCTTCCTCCTGCCGGCCTTGGTGACCGGAAGGAGCGCAGCAGCGTGTCGCTTCGTCGTCCGCTTGCATGGTTGCCTCTCTTGGCGCCTTTGGCCTAGTCCATCTTGATGTGCTGCTCGGCCTTCTCCCGTGGCGACAGCTCAGTGCCGTCGCCGAAGTCGAACCGCACTTGCTCGATTTCGCCCGTGAACCAAAACGGCTGCTTATCTGCATAGGCCCTGCTTACCGGCGTGGCCGCGTCGACGCCCACGTCCAGGGACTCAACGCCGAACCGCCCGCGCACCTGCTTCTCGATCTTGCCGCTGCCTGCCGCCTTGCCGTTGACGTAGAGCGTTACGGTCGCCGGTCCGCCCGGGACATCGGTCTCGTTCTCGAAATGACACCGCAGCTCGACCTTGCCGGCCGGCACCTTGCGCTTCGACACTACCTCGTAGCGCTCCTCATCGAACCAGTTGTAGTGGTAGACCAGCTTCCCACCCATCATGAACAGCGACCAGCCGGCGGTGTCCCCGCCCAGGCAGACCAAGACGCCCTCCGCGCCGTCCTTTGGGATGTGTGCATCGACCGTGATGGTGTGGGTGACGTTGTGGGTCTTCGGAGCGCTGCCCTCAGGCAGGCGGATCATGCCCGGGTAAAACGTCACTGACTTGCGTCCGTAGAAGTAGCTTGGTCGTAAGGATACGTCGGCCCGCTCGATGAAGCGGTCGTCCAGCGGCAGCACGTTGTACTTGGCCGCCTCCGCCATAAAGAGGTCCTGGAGTTCTCGCAGCTTCTCCGGGTGTTCGTCCGCCAGGTTAACCGCTTCGCTAAAGTCCTGGTCGATGTGGTACAGCTCCCATTCGTCCTCGGAGAAGTCGGCCGAGCCGAAGTTCACCCAGGGAAGCCGGCCGTGGCGACAGCAGGCAATCCATCCGTCGTGATAGAGCGCGCGATGGCCGAACATCTCGAAGTACTGGGTGTATCGTCTGGTCGGCGTGTCCCGATTCTCTTTCGCGAAGGTGTACGCCATGCTCACGCCTTCGATCGGCTTCTGCGGCACACCGTTGACCATCGCCGGTTCGCTGATGCCCACGACTTCAAGAATGGTTGGCGCAATATCGATCACGTGATGGAACTGCGACCGCACCGTTCCCTTGTCTGAAATGCGCGCCGGCCATGAGATGATCGTGCCGTTGCGTGTCCCACCGAAATGAGACGCGATCTGCTTCGTCCACTGGAACGGTGCGTCCCCCGCCCACGCCCAACCAACGGGGTAGTGGGGGGACGTGCCAGGCAGGCCGATGTCGTCGATGCGGCGCAGGATATTCTTGACGTCCGGCTGGAAGCCGTTGAGGGACAGGAGCTCGTTGATCTCGCCGGTGAGCGTTCCCTCCGCGCTGGAGCCGTTGTCACCGATGATGTAGATCACCAGGGTGTTCTCCAGCTCGCCCATCCCCTCGACAGCGTCCACCACGCGTCCGACCTCGAAGTCTGTGTGCTCTAGGAAGTCGGCGAAGTTCTCAGCGAATCGGGCGTACAGGCGCTTCTCCTCGGCGGTGGCGTCGTCCCAGGCCGGGATCTCCTTAGGGCGCTCGGTCAGGCCCGTGCCGGGCGGGATCACACCCATCTCAAGCTGGCGTTGGTGTACCTGGCGGCGGTACTCGTCCCAGCCCATGTCGAAGCGTCCCTTGTTGCGGCCGCGCCAATCGAGCGGGGGCTGGTGCGGCGCGTGGGCCGCTCCGGTGGAGAAATAGGCGAAAAACGGCCTATCCGGCGCGATCGCCTTCTGGCGGCGCATCCAGTCGATGCAATCGTTCGCCAGGTCTCGCGTGACCTGATAGCCGTCCTCGGGCTTGTCAGGTGGCGCTACCGCGCGAGTCCCGCGGTAGAGACAGGGGTAGAACTGATCGGTCTCACCGCCGATGAAGCCGTAGAAGTAGTCGAAGCCCTGACTCGTCGGCCAGTTGTCGAATGGCCCTGCCTCGCTCGTCTGGTTGTCCGGGACGTTGTGGTTCTTGCCCCACCAGCCCGTGGCGTAGCCGTTCTGGCTCAGCAAGTCCGCGATCGTTGCGCAGCTCTTGGGAATGATACCGTCGTAGCCGGGGAAGCCCGTGCCCATTTCGCCGATGGTTCCCGTGTGGACGGTGTGGTGGTTTCGACCGGTGAGAAGCGCGGCCCGTGTGGGCGAGCAGAGTGCCGTGGTGTGGAATTGGTTGTAGCTGAGTCCGTTTTTCGCGAGGCGGTCTGCCGTAGGCATCCTCACGCCGCCGCCGAACGTACTCGGCCAGCCGAAGCCAACGTCATCGAGGAGCACGAGGAGGATGTTGGGCGCGCCCTCCGGCGCTGCGTAAGGCTTTGGGAAGTCAGCGACAGAGCTCTCATAGGTGAAGCCGATTTTTGCGTCCGGAAATCTGTACTCAGGCTTGGGGTAGACGTTCCGGTCGACTTTGGTCGGGAAGGCGCCGTCTGTTTTCTTCAGACGTTTCTTACTTCCCTGCCGCTTTTGTGTCTTCTTTGGCATGCTTTCCAGATCTCTTTACTGTTGCGCCATCAACCGGCGCACAGTCGCCTCGTCGTCTTGAATTAGCTCGCCGCCGACCTCTATCGTCACGCTATGCAGCGTGCCGCTGAACGCGAACGGAGCCTTGTATACCTGCTCCACCACAGGCGCACCGAAGTCATAGCCACAGGAGAGCCCTTCGAGTTCGTAGGTCACCGGGACGGTATGGGGAACGTCGACATTGCCAACGAGTTCACCATCCAGGTAGAGCTGAAAATGTCCCGGCGCACCCTTTCCGTTTAGGAAGTCGGGCGGGCCCGTGGGTTCGAACTCGAAGCGCAGGCTGTGGCGTCCTGTCGGAAGCTCGGTTGCTGATTCGACGGCAAGAACCTCTTTGGCCACGTAGTTGTGGGCGTAGTGCAGCTTGCCGCCCTTGACGTAGAGCACATAGCCTCCAGCGGCGCCGCCCTGGGCGAGGAGAACTCCCTCCGCGCCACCGGCCGGTATCTCGACATCCGCATCAAGGCTATGTGGCCGGTTCTGTACCTGCGGAGTCGCAAGTGCTGGCACGACTGAAAGTCCTGGGTAGTACGTGAAGCGCGTGCGGGGTCTGGATGTTTGCGGCCGCTCGACTAGCAACCGAGTCGTGATATCACCATCAAGCGGCAAGACCTTGTACTTACCGGCTTCAACCCACCACAGTGATATCAATTCACGCAGCTTTTCGGGATGCTCCGCGGCCACGTCATGCGACTCAGTTGGGTCTTCCGCAACGTGGTAGAGCTCCCAAGCCTCGGTCTCGAGCTCGTCTAAGACCGCCGGTGTGGTCGGGCTGCCGAACTTGCGCCCTTTCTTGGCCGCTTCCGTGAAATTGACGCCTGGCCAGGGGCAGACCGCCCGCCAGCCGTCGTGATCGATCGCACGGTGTGCGAACATCTCGAAGTACTGCGTCGAGTGGTTCGTGCGAGCGTCGGGCGCGTCGAAAGTGTGAGCGAAACTCACCCCCTCCAACGCCGACTGAGCCACGCCCCTAATCGCTGAGGGCGGTTCGACGCCGAGCGCCTCGAGGATGGTCGGGGTCATGTCGATAGCGTGCGCGTACTGGTGGCGGATCTCACCACGCGCCTTAATGCCGTCGGGCCAGGCAACGATAAATGGGTCCGTCGACCCACCCCGATACGTCTCTCGTTTCCAGCGGCGAAACGGTGTGTTCCCCGCCCAAGTCCAGCCCCAAGGATAGTGGTTGTAGCTCTTTGTACCGCCCAGGAGGTCCGCCTGTGCGAGATTTTCCTCGAAGGACTCCGGGATGTTGTTGAAAAAGAGCATCTCGTTGGCCGAGCCAACCGGGCCGCCTTCAGAGGAGGCACCGTTATCGGATAGGACCATGACGATCGTGTTGTCCAGTTCGTCGATCATCTCCAGCGCGTCGAGAATGCGGCCGAAGTGGTAGTCGGTCTGGGAGAGGAAGCCGGCGTAAATTTCCATGAACCGCGCGTAGAGACGTCGTTCTTCGGACGATAGCGTGGCCCATTCAGGCACATCCGCGTCGCGCTCGGGCAGTTGGGCCTCCTCGGGCAGGAGCCCAATCTCTTGCTGGCGCTTGAAGACCTCCTCGCGGTACGAGTCCCAGCCCGCGTCGAACTTCCCCTTGTACTTCTCGATCCACTCCTTTTCCACGTGGTGCGGCGCGTGCGCTGCCCCAGTGGCGTAGTAGAGGAAGAAGGGCTTCTCCGGCGCGTTGACGTGGGCGTCAAGGACCATCTTGATCGCTTGATCGGCCAGGTCGATGTTGAGGTGGTAGCCCTCTTCCGGCGATTTTGGCTGCGGGGTCGAGCGGTTGTCCTCCGTTAGATCTGGGTACCACTGGTTTGTTTCGCCGCCCAGGAAG
>JACZRQ010000033.1:22488-23809 GCA_022574655.1 Chloroflexota bacterium | reverse complement strand
CCGAGACCCGGACGGCAATCTCATTGAGCTGATCCACCACGTTTAGAGCTCACCACCGCGTCATGATCTCCGCACAAGCGTCAGTAAGAGCGAGTGAGATGGTCACCAGCCCAACGTAGACGAAGTCAACCAGGGCAAAAGGTAGCCGGTGACCTGAGCGTGCGCCGGGGCATACCGGAATCCAGGTTGCAATACTTCGCCTCCGAAGACGAGTTCTGCAGGCCGCGCCCATTGTGGGAAAACCCCGTCTATTTCCTCATGACCCGATTGGTGTTCTACGAGGTTATGTGTTTTTCAGATAATAGATTTGTGTATTCCCGCTGGTGTGCCATATAGGGCCAAGAAGATTCTCGACCACCGCCTTTGCATTTTCATAGACATCGTCATAGGTCATAATCTTCAACTTGGGGCTCTCATTTTCGATTGAGGTGAGTTTTCTTCTGTCCCCCGCGTTCAAAGTTTGGGTCCTACCAATGACTATTAGACTGTTTGGATTTGAAGAGATGTCCACAAGGCCAAGTTCATGCTGAACGGTTGAAAGATTGTCCTCGAGATATCTCTTCCAATCCAGAATTTGACCGCGAGCATGATCCAACTGGCGTGATTGGTGTCCGTCCTTCAAAAAGAGCCTATGGGATGATTGTTCAAGCTCTACAAGTAAGTAATCTCCCGCAGCTTCGCGAAATACGAAGTCGGTCACGTGCGGACCAAGTCGCAGTTTCGGCCAAACCCTGTTTTTAGCTGGACAGAGAAGCTCGGGGTGTTCCTTCATAAACAGCTGTAGGACTTCCTCGTTTCTTGGTGGCTCGTCGAGTAGGTTTCTGTACTCGTCTAGAATTCGGCTCAACCCTTCCCGAGCTGTTGCATGAGGGTCGAGTGACTCTAGGTGCCGCTCTCGCTGCTGCGCGGCCACGACGGCGCCCAAGATGTCGTTCTCAGCCCAGACCGGAGCCCACTTCGGATCCCAGTGGCTGAAATCTACGAATGGATATACTTCGATGCATTCCCATCCGACAGGAAGACGGATTGTAGTGCGTGCAATGAAGCGATGGCCTTTTTCGATGGTTCCGTCAGACGGAAACTCTATCCCATGAAGTTGAATCTCAAACTCGTTTCGCACGGAGAAGAGGCTGTACGGCTTGCTCGGAGGCTCGGGGAGTCGTTCCGGTCGCTCGATCACTGCATCGAACCCGATCTTGAGCGACAAACGGGGCCGGGGGCACCAGAAACGTGAGGTCAAAATCAGGGGGAAGGTCCAAGATATTTTGGCCGATGGGACCCTGGTCGTCAATGGAATTTCGGTTGCGTTAGGAGCATTGAC
>JACZRQ010000033.1:0-22478 GCA_022574655.1 Chloroflexota bacterium | reverse complement strand
TTGCCAGTTGCGCCTTCTACCTTGGAGAGAGTCAGCTCGGTTCCGTGCCCTTCAGCCGTCGATTCAAAGTCTTGGGTGGCGTAGCAGTGTATGAGATTTTGGGACAGCAATGGAACGACCTCCGCCAACGGTCCATCCATCCATCCGGTAAATACCTTCGTTTTGGCATCGTCGTTCGCCTCGAAACGAATGACGATCCCGTCTTCACACACACACGCAAGTACATTCCCTGGGCTGTCAATGTAAGTAGGCACCATGTGTCTAATCCCGGCGTATTTCCCCGCAAGCAACTCTTTTACGGCACCGACATAGGCTTTGACCGTCTTGCCAACTCTCCTCATACTCGTTTTCTGCGCCTTGGTGGGTTCAGTGACGTCTGCCCCACGATCGGGTCTGAACACCATCGGTTTGGTGCCAGAGAGTAGAACTTCACCTTTCTTTAGACGGCTCATGGTTGTTTCCCTCAGATATCGAACAATATCGTCGCTTCGTAGCGGTCGTTCTTTCGGCCTACCTCCAGCATATGTCGTGTGACCGCCTTGATCCCCAGGTGCAGTTCGTGTCTGTCCCGGTCGATCTTCTCGCCGAACGCTCTCGCGACTACGTGCTTATCGTTGATTTCGTAGATCTCGAAACGCCGGAATAGTAGCTCGTGCGCGTCGACGTAGTACAGCAGTTCGGTCAGCCAGCCCACCATCAGCCCCTCGATGTCCCGTGCCTTTACCCGGACCGACTCCTCGCTCGTATCGGAAACTCCGTCAAGGTTCGCCATCGTCGCGAACATACCGTACGCAGCATTGGTGAACAGCCCTTTAACGTCGTCCGTAGGCAACAATCCCGGAGTCGGCGGTGTGTTCGAATACCGTGAAGCGCACAGATTCCTTCGTAGCTCGGCCCTCCGGTCGCATTATACTCACGAAAGTGTCTGTCTCGATTTGTAACAACATTCCCGAATTACGCATCTATCATGTCGGAGTCCATGGAAGGTTCCCATGTCTCCAGTGAGTAAAACGCCAAATCCCTTTACTAATTGGGTAACCTCTGGGTTAGAGCGGCGTTATAGCTTTCAAATGTGACTATTCGAGGGGCGACCTCCTTCTGGTCTCGCTCAAAGAGCGAGATTCGCGAGGGGCAGTCTGGGGCGGACTGCCCCTCGCAACTTTTTCTCCGCGGAGCCACTTTCCCGAACTACCTCCATTCGACTAACGTATCTCTGGAACGCAACCGTCGATCGAGGAGGAAGACTTATGACCCGCCCTCTCATCTCAGCCCTCACCGCCATCTTGTTACTTGTCGTTGCCGCCGTCGGGACGTCTTCCAGCGCATCGGCCGCTGAAGACGTACACATCGATGTGGCTAACTTCTACTTCTGCGACCCGTCGTTTCTGAATAACGTCTGCGAGACGACAATCGCGGCCGGTGACACCGTCGTCTGGGACGACGTTGGCGGGCTGCACACCGTAACTCAGTGCGATGACACCTTTTCCGCGTGTCCCCCATCAGGCGGGTTCGACTCCGGTTTTCTGAATCCAGACGACACGTTCACGCAGACCTTCGATACGCCTGGTACTGTCTCTTACTGGTGCTCCATCCACCCCGTCCAGATGCGCGGACGAATCATAGTTGAGGCGCAGGAGACTCCGACCCCCACACCAGCAGCGACACCGCCTCCAACAACCATGCCAACGTCCACGCCGGGTGATGGCACGCCTACCGCGTCACCCGTGATAACGCCCGCTGACGTTCCTTCAACCGGGGGCGCGCCCAACGGCAACGGCGATTCGTCGCTTCTGGCCCTTATTGTTGCCCTCGGCATCGCGATCGCCTCGGCGAGCGTCCTCACACTCGTGGGCACGCGGCGCCGCTAGCCGGAGCAACCGCACGTGGCAACGTCCTCGGTAGGCCGGATCGAGACCGTCCTCATTCCCGCCGGACAGTTCATGATGGGCGATGAAGACGGACGTCCGGACGAGCAGCCCGTCCATCGCGTAACCTTGAGCGACTTCCGGATCGCCCTTCTGCCGGTCACGAATCACGACTACGGCGAATTCCTATCGGCTACTGATCACGAGTCCCCTCGCTTCTGGGATGCCCCGAAATTCAACCGCCAAACCCAGCCTGTTGTTGGCATTAGCTGGGCCAGTGCCGTTGAATACTGCCAGTGGCTTAGCTCAGTGCGAGGCGAACAATTCCGCCTTCCCACTGAGGCTGAGTGGGAGAAGGCCGCGCGCGGCGGTCTTGAACACCAACGATACCCGTGGGGCGACGAGCCCTGGGGCGACAACGGTGGCAGGTTCTCTCAGGACGCTCCTTGGGATGTCGGGCGATGCCAGCCCAACGGCTACAGCATTCTCGACATCGGCTTCAACGTCCACGAGTGGTGCTACGACTGGTATGACCCCAAGTACTACGCGAACTCACCAGAGCACGATCCGCAAGGCCCCCGGACCGGGGAGCGCCGCGCCTCCCGTGGTGGCGCTTGGCGCCACCTCATGAAGGTCAGCCGCTGCGCCGCTAGGAGCAGCATCCCTCCCGACTACCGCTACAACGACTACGGCTTTAGAGTCGTGCTGGAAGTTTAACCAGTGATGGTGAACTAGGATCTACCCGGTGCATTTCGTCTTCAACTATGTCTACTTCAACGAGCGGTTGAGCATTGGGATGTTCCAGATGCTACCGGTCCATCTCCGATGGTCAGCGGCAACCCATGGTAGTAGCGGAGAACCCAGCCGCTAGACCCGTGCAATTCACCCCTTCGACCTTGGCGCCACTTCTGCTACTCTGACGACACCGCGCGTTGTGTCGTAGCAAAAGTCTGCCCGCCGGTAGGCAGGTCTTCAGCCTTCCAGCGCCTTCGAACTGCTCATCGGCGTCCCCACGCACCTTCACAACCAGACACCGGCCTTTGATTGAACGCACCGGCTCCTGTCCATGAACGGCGCACAATCAAACAGAATCCGGTCATGACACTGATGCTAGACACGCGGGCGGACCGAAAAACGAAAACGCACGCCGATCGATCAAACGTGGAGTACAAATGGCGACGATTAACCAGAAGTCAGATACGAAATCGCTCTGATTGTGCGCCGTCTTCGACGGTGAGAGCGTCTAGCCGCACTTCTCCTCGAGAAGCGCGCGCAACTCAGCGACGGTCTCGGTGCGCCAGCTACCCCACATTGGGCCCTGCTGGAACTCGTCGTTCCGCCGGCGCATCTCTTGCATATCCTTCTCCCGGTCCAGTCCGTCGAACAGCTTACGCATCTCTGGAATCTCCGCGTTCGCCTTTGCCGGTCGCTCGGTCCAGTGGCAGATGTACTTGTGGTCGGCCGTGTAGAACACGAGCACCGGTATAGATTGGTGCTCCCCTTGATTCAGGAACTCACCCATGATGTCCAGATTGTCGTCGCGAGGGAAGATGCGAAGGTCCATGCCCGCTGCCTCCGCGATCCGTGCCATGACTGGCATCCCTCTGAACACGTCGGGGCACCAGTCTTCTCCCAGCACTAGCACTCGTGACGGACCGTTCGGCAGTTCAGCAAGCCGTCGGAACGCATCGGCGTCCTCATCTGCTAGTGGAGTCTCGTCGTAGTTGTACTGGAACTTCGCCTTGTTGCGCTTGATGTGGTCGAGGTACTGCGTCCAGGTCATACCTGACTCGAATCGTTCTGAAGTGACGACACTTTCTTGCTGCTGAGTCATATCAGCCCTCCTTCGTCTCGCCTATGGAGAATAGCATAGGGCTGTCAGCCCGTCTGGGCTTTCGCTTCCTCCCACAACGCCATCTTCTCTGCCACTGCTGTCTCACTGAGGTCAACCCCTCGATCGTCCACGATCCCCTCGAGGCGGCGGAAGTTCCTGCTGAATCTCCGCGCTGTCAGCCAGAGGGCGTCCTCCGCGTCGGCATCGTACCAGCGCGCTACGTTAGCGGTCGCGAAGAGGACGTCGCCGAGTTCATCCCGCTGCTCCTCGGCTGTCTTCGCCAACTTCAACTCGTCAATCTCCTCTTCTAACGCTTCCCAAGCCTGATCCTTCGAGTCGAATGCGAACCCGGCCTTCGCCGCCCGTCTTTGGATAGCCTGTGCGTAAGCGAGCGCCGGAAGCGTCTCCGGGATACCGAAGAGCGCCGATTCGCCAACTCGTTCGGCTCGTTTCAGTTCGTCCCACTGGGTCATCACGGCCTCGGGCGTTTCGGCAACCGCATCGCCGAACACGTGGGGATGTCTGCGCACCAGCTTGTCGCCGATGCCGTAGATGACATCCTCCATCGTGAAGTCGCCGTTCTCCTCGGCGATCTGAACATGGAGCAGCACCTCGATCAGCAGGTCGCCAAGCTCTTCGGCCAGGGCAATCGGATTCTCCGCGTCGAGCGCGGCCAGCACCTCAGCGGTCTCTTCGACCAGATACGGCCGGAGAGATGCGTGGGTCTGCACCCGATCCCACTTACACCCCTCTGGGCCCCGTAGAGTCGCGACGACGCGTCGTAGGCCGGAGAACGTCTTCAGTTGGCGTTTGGTTGGCTTATTCAAATCAGTTGACCCCAAGGTTCGACGTCCATGATAACGTCCGCCGAAATCGTTGACAAAGCGGTGATCCCGTACCTACGATGATCGTAGGAAACATCTGTCCCGGCAACCGGGGTCGCGGTCGTGCTGGCACAAGCTGAAAGGGGGAGGCCTTTGGGCCTCTTTCGTGCTCTTCTGATTGGGCTTTTCATCCTCTCTATACCGGTCACGCTAATCACCACCAATATCCGCGTCGCCATTTCCGAGCAGCGCGTCTACGACTATTCCGTTAGGAACTTCGATGCCGCCGAGGTGTCGGGCATCCCGGAGTCCGAGCTAATCGGCGCCAATGGTGAGATTCGAGACTATCTGACCAGTGGCGATGGCGCCCTCTCGATCACGGTCACGAACAACCTTGGCGAGAGGGAATCTCTCTTCAACGTGCGTGAGACGGCTCATATGGCGGACGTGCGCGATCTCGTTCGGGCGGTGTTTACTGTTCAGGTGCTGGTGATGGCGCTCGTGCTGTTCCTCGCGGTAGTGATGCTGGTCCTCTGGCCACCGCGGGCACTTGCAGCGTCAGCCTTATACGGCTCCGTACTGACGGCGGGCACCCTCGGTATCGTTGGGCTCGTCGCCATTTCCGGCTTTGATAGCGCTTGGTCGCAGTTCCATGTAATCGCTTTCAGTAACGACTTTTGGCAGCTCGATCCTCGGTCCGACCACCTGATTCAGATGTTCCCGGAATCCTTCTGGCAGCAGATTACGCTCCTCATCGGTGCCATGATTCTCCTCGAAGCTTTGATCATCGCGGGCGTGTCCGCGATCTACCTGATGCTTAGCCGTCCCAAGGGTCAACCCGTTGATCGGCCTCATCGTGACGTCGCCGGCGGGCCGGGCCACGGCCGGCACAGAGTCTCTCAGCCCGATCCGCCACACGTAGTACGCTAGGGCCACTTCTTCTGCGCTTGTCTTGACCGGCTTGCCTGCCCCAGGGGCGAACTCGGTCATAGGGAGGAGCTGAGTACTTGGGACTCGTGGAGTGTGAGACTAGTTGGCGCCGCAGGTGCAGCCGCCGTTGCAGCCGCCGCATCCACCGCCGCCCGACACGGCTTTTGCTTCACCGTATGAGTCTCGGGTCACTGCGGCGAACATTGACATCACCCGGCGGCTCGAGTCGTGTCCGCTCGGGCACTCAGCCGATTCGTCCATGCGGCTCGATGGCCGCAGCTCCTCAAAGCGAGTCTCGCAATCGTTACAGACGTATTCGTAAAGCGGCATATCGTCTTTCCACCTACATTGATGCTAGAATTCCCGCGTTCGCTAGTCAAACTTTACTGATTTCGCTTACCTGATCAGCCGCATCCAGTACAATCTGAATCCATGGCCGACTTCTCAATTCGCGAGGCACTTCCCGGCGACTTCGACACTATCATCGCCTTCTGGTCCAGAATCGACCGGCACACCGGCCTCTCCGATCGCCCGGAATACCTCCAGCGATTCCACGACTTCTCACCCGATCTCTTCCTCGTCGCCGAATCGGACGGACGGCTCGTCGGCACCGTAATTGGTGGCTGGGACGGCTGGAGGGCCCAGATCGCCAGGCTTTCGACTGACCCTTCGCTTCGCCGCTCCGGCATCGCCAGAGCTCTCGTCGAAGAGATCGAGGCGCGTCTGCACGGGCATGGCGCCAGGCGTGTCTATGCGCTCGTCGATCGGCGCAGTGCGCCAGCCATGCCGTTCTGGGAGTCCGCAGGCTATTTAGGGAACGAGAGCATCATCCAGTACTCACGGAATCTGGAGGAGGAGTAAGCCGAAGCGGCGCCCGATTTCGGGCGCCGTGCGTGCGTTTGTCGTGCCTGAAGGACTACTCGAGGTAGTCCTTCAGCTTCTTGCTCCGTGTTGGGTGGCGCAGTTTCCGTAGCGCCTTCGCTTCTATCTGCCGGATTCGTTCGCGTGTGACGTTGAACTCTCGCCCAACCTCTTCCAGTGTGCGGCTACGGCCGTCCTCGAGTCCGAAACGCAGGATCAGCACCTTCTGTTCACGCGGCGTCAACGACCCGACGACTTCCTGCACCTGCTCCTTCAGGAGCTGGTGCGAAGCCGCCTCCGCCGGCGCGGGCGTCCCCAGGTCTTCGATGAAATCGCCGAGGTGTGAGTCCTCTTCCTCGCCTATCGGTGTTTCTAGCGATACAGGCTCCTGCGAGACCTTGATGATCTCACGCACCTTCTCCGGCTGGACCTCCATGCCCGAACCGATCTCCTCGCTCGTCGGCTCGCGCCCGTACTCTTGAACGAGCCGGCGGCTAATGCGGACCAGCTTGTTGATGGTCTCGACCATGTGCACTGGGATGCGGATCGTCCGTGCCTGGTCGGCGATCGCTCGGGTGATCGCCTGGCGGATCCACCAAGTCGCGTACGTGCTGAATTTGTAACCCTTACGGTAGTCGAACTTCTCCACCGCGCGGATGAGGCCGATGTTGCCCTCCTGGATCAGGTCCAGCAGTGACATTCCTCGCCCGATATACTTCTTGGCGACGCTAACGACGAGCCGCAGGTTTGCCTCGGTCAAGCGCCTTTCAGCCTGGAAGCCCTCTTCCTTCAAACGCGCAAAGTACAGGCGTGTGCGGTCTTCGTGCCGGTTTAGCTTGTTTGCGAGGCCCTCCGTCGGAGCCTGAATCTTCTTGGCTCCTGTCGCCTTCAGCAGCCACCCGATCATCTCCGGCTGAAGGATATGAGTAATCGTTGATATCTGGACCTGCACGCGAACGGCCTCTTCTTCCTCGGCCTTCATCGCGATGACGAGCTTCTTGGTCATCTCCTCGTCGACCACCGCGTCTACAAGCGCTCTGAACTCCTCGTTCTCGACTAGCTCTTGGTGCGGCATCCTTTGTAGCCCAAGATCCTTGGTGATGACGCCAAGCGGCTTGCGCAGTCCATGAAGGTCCGCTGCCAGCCCGACGATCACGTCAACCGCACGCGCGTTTCGCCCGGTCTCTTCCGAAAACGCGGTCTCGATCTTATGCACGTACTCGGCGTCCTCCATGGCGCGCGCGAGCCGTTTCTCGTCTGCGGCCGTTAGTAGCCTCACCTTACCGATCTCACGCAGATACATGCGGACCGGATCGTCGATCCCCTCTTCGAGTTCAGCGTCACCCAGGCCGGTCTCAGCTTCGTCGGTCTTGTCAGAACGATCGCTCCAGTCCCGCATCTCCATGGGGCTGCGCGGGGCGGTGACCGGGGCTACGGGTGTCGGGTCGTCATCGTTATCGCCGGCCGTTCGGATCGATATCCGTTCGGGTTCGTCATCGTTGTCGTCCGAATCCAGCTCAGAATCGTCAACAGAATCCTCAAGCATATCGTCCGCCAGGCGGCTTCGCTTGGCCATTCGCTCTGTGGCCCCCTTTTGCTTCTCTAGGTTCCTAACCATTCGCTCCTGTCTCGATCCGCGTCTGCGGATCACTCCTCTCTCGTGCGTGCAGCTTGAGCCCGGTCTCCATATCTCGGTTCAGAGCGCTCTCAAACTCACGCGTCTGTTCGTCGTCGGGATTTGAGTCGCCGTCAGCAGACATTGCAGCTGGTCCCAGGGTCTCTTCAATCGCTGAAAGCAGCGCTTCACTGGACCGCTTGTCCGCTTTCGTCTGTCTCGCCTCCAATTTCGCTACGCAATCATACAACGCAGCAATGGCCTCCTTCGTGTCGTAAGAAGGAAGCCTTCTATCTAATAGACGCTCCAGGTGCGGCTGAAGTTCCATCGGAAGAGCATCATTTAGACCTTCTTGATCCTCTGAATCCTTCCAGATCTCGAGAATCTGTCGGTTTTCGCTCTCCCAGAGCAGCTCGGAGGTAACGTCAACTCCCTCGTCGTGTATCTGAGGATAACGCAGCAACAGCGCGAGAAGAAACTCCTCTTTGGGATCACCACGCCTGATAGCGCCAGGTGACCGTTCTTGTTCGCGGTTATCAGGCCCGCTTGTACGAGAGCGCCTCAGCATCGATCCCAGGTCCCGTTCGCTTACACGCGCCCGCGTCCCAAGCCGTTGAAGGTAGTGCGCTCTCACGATGGGGTCCGTTACCGCCGTCAACAATGGTAAGAACTCCCGAACCAGTGCCGACCTTTCCGAGGGCGAGTCAAGGTTTTGAGCGTTCGCGGCCGTATCGAGGCGGAAGTCGAGCACCGGTTGAGCGCCTTCGACCAACCTTCGCCACTCGTCCACATCGCCTCTGATGACGTCGTCCGGGTCCTTGCCCTCCGGGAGAACCGCTACGTTCAACTCTATCGAAACGGAGCTCTGATATGTGACGAGGCCACGCCAGTTCATCACCGGGACTACGTTCTCCGACGTCTCGGCGCTGTCTCGGATCACGTCGTGGCCGCGGACCGCCGCTTCGGTTCCTGCAGCATCGGCGTCGAGAGCCAAAACGACCCGCGGCGCTGATCGCTTTAGGATGCGCACCTGTCGCTCCGTCAGGGCCGTGCCCATCGAGGCAATAACGTTGTCGAACCCGTGCTGATGCGCGGCGATCACGTCCATATAACCTTCGACTATCACCGCCTGCGCTTCTAAGCGAATAGCGGGTTGCGCGCGATCGAATCCGTACAGAAGGCTCCCCTTGTCGAAAATGGCCGTCTGAGGCGTGTTTAAGTACTTCGGTGTCGAATCGTCCAGCGCCCGTGCGCCGAATCCCACGATATGACCCTTTGGATCCTGGATCGGGAACATGAGCCGCCCCCGGAACCTATCGTAAGGACTCTTCTCGCCCTCGATAATCAGGCCGGCCGCGATCAATTCTTCATTACTAAAGCCTTTGTCTCGCAGATGGTCTCTGAGTCCATCCCACGAGTCTTGGCTATAGCCAAGCTTGAAAGCCTCGCCAGTGCTGCTATCGATGCCTCTCCGTTCCAGGTATGCTCTTGCGCCCGATGCTGCATCGGCGTCGGTCAGCAGTTGGCGGAACCAGCTCACCGCTGCCTCGTTCGCGGCGTAGAGACGTTCGTATTTGTGTTTATTCTCCTGTGTCCTCGTGCGTTCTGGCAGTTTGACGCCGGCACGATCCGCGAGCAATTTCAGCGCCTCGATAAAGTCGAGACCTTCCTTCTTCATCACGAATGAAATCACGTCACCGCCCGTCCCGCAGGCGCCGAAACAATGCCAGGTTTGTCGGTCGGGAGTGACGATAAACGAGGGGGTCTTCTCTGTATGAAACGGGCAGAGTCCTTTGAGTGAGCGCCCTGCCTTTTGCAACTGAACGTGCTGGCCGACAACCTCGGCGATGTCTAGGCGCGATTTTACTTCTTCGATCTCATTCATTGTGTGATAACTCGAAAAGGGCTAGATCGAAGGCAAGGTAGCACCAGACGTATGGACAGAAATAAAGGGTGGAAAACACGCTCTATACGCATTATACAACAATGTCTCGATCCGATTGCAGCGGTGAATTCGGCTCACTCGCGCCAGCTACCGAACCTAACCGTCTGGCCGCCGCCAGTGCGAACTCGTCCGTCATGCCAGCGACGTAATCGGCCGCCTTCCGCCAGATGGCATCCTCCGCAATCACAAAGGTGCTTTGAATCTCGTCAGCGTGCTCAACGTAGTAGCTGTACAGCGCTTTCACAATACGCTTGGCTTGTTCGGCCTCCTCGCGGCGGCCTTCCCACAAGTACACGCGCTCGAACATGAACTCCCGCAGCGCGTTGGTCGCCTTAGCGATCCGTTCGCTCATCCCGACCTTGAAGTCAGAGGAGGGAAGCTCGTTGCCGTCTCGGCCCGACACAGGCCACGATTCCGTGATAACGTCCAATACTAGCGTGTTGATGCGTTGCGCGTGATGGGAGCCGAGCATCTCCGTCAGCTCACCGGGGAGTTCGTTTTCTGTAATCAAGCCAGCTCTGATCGCATCGCCGATGTCATGGTTGATGTATGCAATCGCATCTGAAATCTTCACGATCTGCCCCTCGAACGTTTTCGGAGTCCCCCAAGCCTCCGCGAACATATCTTCGCGTACTTTCGAGCTGTTCACGATGCCGTCGCGAGTCTCCCATGTGAGGTTCAGTTGCTCCAGCGTCTCGACTACCCGCAGGCTCTGCTCTGCGTGACGAAAACCCTCCGGTACAGCGTCGGCCAGCGCCTGTTCCCCGGCGTGTCCGAATGGTGGATGACCGATGTCGTGTGCAAGCGCGATCGCCTCTGCAAGGTCTTCATTCAAGCGAAGCGCACGTGTAATGGTCCGTGCTATCTGAGCCACTTCCAGCGTGTGCGTGAGGCGCGTGACGAAATGGTCGCCCGTGGGCGCGATAAAGACTTGAGTTTTGTGTTTCAGGCGCCTGAATGCTTTGCAGTGGATGATCCGGTCGCGGTCTCTCTGGAACTCGGTGCGAACGGGCGAAGGCTCCTCGTATGTTTCGCGCCCGCGTGTGGTGGCGCTCTTCGCGGCGTGGGGAGACAGCCTTTCCTCTTCCTCACGTTCGAGGTCCTGGCGTACGCGCGTCAGGTCAACGGATCCCGACATCAATTCAGTTATGCGATGTTAGGGACGCTTCGTCAATAGGCAAATGGCGGCGCTGAGCGAGAAGTTGTGGATAGTGCCGGTTATTACTCGACAGTGACGGTCTTGGCCAGGTTTCTGGGCTGGTCGACATCACAGCCCCGCCTCACCGCTACGTTGTAAGCAAACAGCTGCATCGGTATTGATGTCAGCACGGGCGAAAGCAGATCCGAAGTCTCCGGCACGTAGAAGGTGCGGTCTGCCTTCTCCTCGAGTTCGTCATCCCCATCTACCCCGATTGCGATCACAGTACCCTCGCGCGCCTTCACTTGCTCTATGTTGTTGATCATTTTGGCCCGGAGGTCGCCCTTCTGGACGACCGCAACAACCGGAACATCTGGGTCGATGAGTGCTATCGGGCCGTGCTTCATTTCGCCGGCGGGATATCCCTCCGCGTGGATGTAGCTAACCTCTTTCAGCTTGAGCGCACCCTCCATCACAACGGGATAGTGAATCCCTCGGCCGAGGAACAGAAAGTTGTCAAAGCGCGCGAACTCGTGTGCCAACTCCTCCTGTTCTGCGCCTCGAGCAAGTACCTCGCCTGCTAGGTAAGGCAAGTGTGCTATCGGCTCAAGGTAACCGCCCATGCGCTCGCGATCGATGATTCCGCGCTCCTGACCGATGTGACATGCCAATAGATACAGCGCAGTGATTGCCGCTAGGTATGTCTTTGTGCTAGCGACTCCGATCTCAAGTCCGCAGCGAGTATAGACTATTCCGTCCGCCATCCGTGTCGCCTGGCTGCCGATGCCGTTACAGATCGTCACCTGAAGGCAGCCGCGCTCTCGCGCCAGCTCCATCGCGGCGAGGGTGTCGACCGTCTCGCCGGATTGGCTCACCGATACCAAGAGCGTATCCGGTCCGACGACCGGTTCGCGGTAGCGCCACTCGGATGCATTGTCGACTTCCGCTGGCATCCTCGCGATGCGTTCGAAATAGTGTCTTCCGATCATCGCGGCGTGAAGGCTCGTTCCCATACCGACTAGTACCACGCGTTTGATCGATCCAAGCCTCGATGGAGAGATCTGGACGTCTTCGAGGTCAACGCGAGCTTCGGCGAAATTCGCCCTTCCCCGGATCGTGTCGAGGATCGCCTCAGGCTGCTCGCCGATCTCCTTCTGCATGAAGTGCTTGTAGTTACCCTTGGCTACCGATACTGGGTCGTAGGGCACCTCTTGCGGCTCTCGTGTCACCGGCCTTCCGCCGTTCCGATACTCGACCGTTTTGGCCCTTACGACGGCGATGTCGCCGTCGTCGAGGAATACGACATTCCTGGTGTGTGGTAGCAGCGCTGGAAGGTCGCTCGCTACATAGTTCTCGCCACGCCCGTATCCAACGACGATGCCGCCGGCGTTGCCCGCACGGGCAGCAACAATCACACCCGGTTCGTCAGCGCTCATCGCCAATACTGCGTGTGCGCCCTCGAGTTGGTTCATCGTCTTAGTCAGTGCGTCGGCAAGATTCATTCCGTCTTTTAGGTTGTTTTCTAGTAGGTGGGGAATGACCTCTGTGTCGGTCTCCGATGCGAACGTGTGCTCGTCGCCCAGGCGTCGACGTAGTTCTTGGTGGTTCTCAACGATGCCGTTATGGATCACGACCAGTCGCCCCGTGCAGTCAGCGTGGGGATGCGCGTTAGCGTCGCTCGGTTTGCCATGCGTGGCCCAGCGGGTGTGGCCAATGGCTTGCTTTCCTGTCGGCCATCTGTCAGTCAGCTCTGAGGAAAGATCGCCGATCTTACCTGCGCGTTTATGGATTGAGACTTCACCGCTATCCTGTAGGACCGCCACGCCGACGCTGTCGTAACCTCGGTACTCGAGGCGCGATAGGCCGTCCAGTACTATCGGCGCCGCTTCGCGTTCACCGACGTAGCCATTAATCCCGCACATTCACAACCCTCCGCTGTCCAATCCCGCACGGTTTCGTTGGGTAAGAACGCCGGAGATCGCCTGTAGTTGCGGCTCCGTCAGGACTGGACTGGAGCACGCGTCGCGTCGAACTCGTTGGCGATGTCTCGCACCCGCGTGACGACCGCTTCGACCGCCGAGTCCGGTGTTGATGCACCTGCCGTCACTCCGACCCGCTCGCACGACTCGAGCCATTCAGGCTCAACTTCGGCAGCGTTCTCGATGTGATAGGCGGTGGTGCCCTCTTCGTGACACACCTCTAGAAGATGTTTGGTGTTGGCGCTAGTCTTGCCGCCCACCACCAACATCACATCTGTCTCCTGTGCCAGCTCTCGTGCAGCCGCCTGTTGCCCTGAGGTGACGTTACACAAGGTGTTGATGAGTCGTAGCTCCGTAATTTCCGATACGTGATCTCGCATGAGCCTGCCGACGAACTCTGCGAACCGCTCGGGACTCTGGGTGGTCTGCGAAATCACTGCGACCCTCGATGGCAGCGGGCTCGGCAGTGGATCGCCGTCACGGACGGCGATGGCTTTGTCTCCGGCCCAGCCGAGCACTCCGCGGACTTCTCTGTGATCCGGATCGCCGAACACCAGAACGGTGAAGCCGCCTTCGGCCATCTTGCGCGCCCAGCGTTGGGATCGAGTGACGATTGGACAGGTACCGTCGATGATTTTCGCACCTGTCTTGTTGACCTCATCAATGACTTGAGGGCCTACGCCATGGGCCGTGATCGCAACGGGATGTTCGTCGCCCTCCGGCTTAACGTTTGTGCGTATGCCCATCTCCTCGAGTTCGCGCACCACCTGTGGGTTGTGAACGATCGGTCCGACGCTAATGATTTCTCCATGTTCCTTGGCCGCCGTCTCCATGATGTCTATGGCGCGTCTCACACCCCAGCAGAACCCCATGTCTTTCGCCAGCAGTATCTCCATCAGGCGCGCTCCGTTACCGCATCCTCGGGCTCTTCGACATCCTTGGCGTATGCACCTCTATACGACGGTGGCAACAGTTCGGCTATGTGTCGCATGATCTCCTTGGAGCCCGATGCTATGGCGGCTCTCGTCGCTCTTTTCGTCTCCGGCAGGCGGAATAGCTTGCCGATTTTCATGCTAACACGTGATCGGCCGATGATATCCCGTGGCACTCGGATTGTCTCTGTGCCCCAGATTCCGATGGGCAGAAGCGGCACTTTCGCCCGTAGCGCCAATAGTGCGGTACCGGGTTCCGCATCTTGCAGCTTTTGGTCCTTGCTGCGGGTACCCTCCGGAAACATACCCAGCACGTGACCGCGATTGAGGATCTCCTGGGATCTGCGGACCGCCCTCAGGTCCGCCTCAGAACGACGAACGGGGATCAGTCCATACAAGTGATAGAAGATGCCGATCACCGGCGTGTCGAAAAGCTCTTGCTTCGCCATCCAGATGATGCGTCTGGGCATGTAGGCGGTGATTATAGGAGGGTCAGCGTTATTCAAGTGATTGCTGACGAGGATGAACGGTCCTCGTCGAGGCACGTTCTCCATCCCGGATATCCTTTGGTTGATCGAGAAGAACGTTATTACCTGCACCCACGTCTTCACGTTGATCCAATACCAGATCGTATGTAGCTTGTCGCGCAGGCTGCTCATTCCTCGTCGTCCGTGCCACCCCGAACCAGGCTCAGGGCCTCTCGCAGCACCTCCTCCATCGTGAGCCCGTCGGTATCGATTACGTGCGCGTCGTTTGCCGGGCGAAGGGGAGAGACGTCCCGTTCTGAGTCAATCCGGTCGCGCCGCTCCAGGTCCGCGTGGACGGCGTCGCGTGAGGCATCGCGGCCGAAAGCCTCGAACTCTTGGTGCCGCCGCCGGGCGCGTTCCTCCAGAGATGCCTCGAGATATATCTTTAGGTTCGCGTCCGGAAGCACGACCGTCCCGATATCGCGGCCAGCCATCACGACGGGCTGTCTCCCGGCGATCTCGCGCTGGAGAGCGACCATCGCCTTGCGGATGGCTTGTATCTGAGATACGAGCGAAACGGCATCCTCCACCGCTTGTGACCGAAGTCTATCTGTCACATCAACGCCGTCAACTGAGATCTTGGATGCCTTACCGGTTGACGGCACGGCGAGTTCGACTCGCATCTCCACAGATCTCACGAGCTCTCCCAGCGCCCCTTCGTCCGAAATGTCCAGCTGGCGATCGAGAGCAACAACCGTCATGGCGCGGTACATGATCCCGGTGTCGAGGAACGGGTAGCCGAGGTCGGCCGCCAGCCGCTGTCCCACGGTACTCTTCCCGGAGGCAGCAGAGCCATCGACGGCTATCGCGTGGCAAGCAGGCGCTGAGTTATGCGCTTCAGCTGCGATGGCAGGTTCGCCCATTGGATCGATTATAGCTCAGGGGGGTTCGAGCGACCCATGAATAGTCCTGCTCAGGCGCCATTGCCCGAAATTGTGCTTCGCAGGAAGGAATCCAGGGCATCGTTGAACAGTTTTGGGCGTTCCCAGTTGGGCGAGTGCCCGCACTCGGGTATAGCGTGTAACTGCGCGTTCGGAATCATATCCGCCAGCTTTTCTGACCCTTTCGTGATGGGAGCAGAATCTTGATCGCCATACACAACCAGCGTTGGCGCAGCTATCGCGTGGGCTCGCTCAGCCGTTCCCTCCCAGGCGGCGAGACCTTTCCACGCGCCGATAAAGGCGTCGACTGACATTCTGGCCAGGCGTTCGGTCGTTTCCTTGAGTCGCTCTTCGGGCATGTGAGGAGGCGGTGGAAGCGGGGATTTCATGTCCGCCACCGCCCTCATCCCCTGCGTTTCCGCCACCCGAAAGCGATTTTCAATCCAGGCTGCCACTGCGGGATGTGCCTTCCGCGCCGAGAACGAGTATGACGTGTCGTGCAGGGTTAGCGATATCAACCTCCCGGGGCTCTGGAGGGCAATCTCCTGAGCGATCGCTCCACCCATCGAGTGACCGACGAGATGATAACGGTTTATCCCGAGCTTGTCGGTAAGCTCCGTAAGGTCTGCAGTCATTCGGTCTACTCCATAAGCCCCGCGGTCAGTAGACGCCTCGGATTTTCCATGTCCACGATTGTCCAGCACGAGCACACGATAGCTTGTCGCGAACTCCGCGACCTGGTGCAGCCAGTCTGACGTGTCCCCCGTATAGCCGTGAATGAACACCAAGTGATCGCCGGCGTCGCCGTGAAGTTCGTAGTAAAGGTCCACTCCGTCTGCCGATGCGAACGCCATACTTCAGTCACCTTCCAAAAATTCGCTGCTACCCGACAGAGTATCAGACGGTGCGCGAACCGCAGGTGCAGATCAGACGCGCAAAGCAGGTTCGAACGCTACTGTTTTTCTGTAAACGTTCGATGCAGTTCCCGAGCCCCGACTGTAGCGAGGCCGATCGCCGGCAAAGCGATCGCGAGTAGAATAAGCCAGTCGTTGTCGTCGCGGCTTGCGTTGGGAGAATCGATTCCTGTTGAGGCAGACGAGGGCCCGACGTTCGCGAGTCTGGCAGGGGTAAAAGTGGCAGCGAGTGCCGCAGGCAGTACGGGTGTTGCCCTTGCCCCAGTCCTGGCGCGGTGATCTGTCTCATTTGCACCCCCGGCTGAAGAGGCGTTGGTCAGAGTTGGCTTCTCGGCAGCGGTGTGGGACGTTGTATTCGGAGATGGTGGAAGGCCGGTCAGTACGTCAATCGGTTCCGGGACCCGAACGAAAGACATCGCGTCGAAGTACGCCTCAGCAGGGGCGTCTGACGATGGTCGGAGCATCAAACGCAATCTCGCGGTTCGAGCGTTGGGTGGTGTCTGCACGGCGCCTGTGGACAATCGTCGAAAGTTTGGATTGTCGTCCGAGAGCGTTTCGAGCGAATCAGCAGTGGCGATAGCTGGCCCAAGTCCGTCATCGCTTACATAGAAGGACACGCGGAGAAAGACATCCGCCACGTCTGGGTCGTTCTTCAGCGCATACCCGGAAGCCTCATAGTACTCGCTCCCATTCACCGCGATAGTCTGGTGAACCCACTTCGTCGACGTTGTGCTCGAGGAGAACCTCACGCTTGTCGAGCCTTGATGACTGTACGTTGTGACCACCTCAACTAAGCCGCCGAACTTGCGCCACGCGTAGGGTGATCCGTCGTCGCGGGTCTCTTCAAATCCACCGTTGGCGAGCTGTGCGAACACCGTCGGTTCGATGACTGGCGACTCGGTAGGGAAAGGTGTAGCGGTTGTCGATGCTGTAGGGGTTGGAGCCGATGGAGGTGGAACTCCCGGCGTCACTGTTGGATTAGGAAAAGGCACAGGCGATGAGGTGCCGCCAGGGGTGGGCACCGGGGCTGGCGTGGGAGTTTTGGTCGGAGCCACGGGGGTGGAAGGTAATGGTGTCATAGGCGACGTTGGGGCCGGCGCGATCGTGGTGGTTGGTGTCGTGGTAGTAGCTGTCGGCGGTGGAGTTGGAGCGAGCGTCGGGTTCAGCGTCGCGGTCGGGCTCGGAGCCGCGGAGGGCGGAGGCGTAACTAGCGGCCCGTCGAACGAGAAGTCGTCAAGGTAGATGTTAAAGTCTGACGTGGCCCGCACTCTAACGCTGACCCTCGCCGATCGAGCTTCTTGAGGTGCCGTGACCACGCTTGTACTGAGGTAGCGGAAGCCGGGAATCTCATGTTCGAGGCTTGATATCGAGTATTCAAATCCGGCTAGAGATCCTCCCGAATCAAGCCAATCGATTATTAGGCGCACCTCATGGATACTGGGGTCGTTGACCACGATCCAGCCACTCAGTTGATATGTCTGCCCTGGCGCGAGATCTCTCACTTGGTACACCGTCTGCACTGACGGTTGCGCGTCCGCACTGAACCGCGCCGCGGCGCTGCCGCCATGCACGGGTCCCGCCACCGCGGTTAACGTTCCGTCGCTCCAGGCCCACCCGCTAGTCCCAGACTCGAACCCGCCATTAACTAGCAGCTCGGCGGCGCCGGCCGTCTGCCGCGAGGCGAGGAGTAGGGCCACGAGGCCGATGAGAACGAGGGCGGGGGCGAGTCTATTCATGGCGGTGGGGTGTGCCGCCATTCTAGCCGCGATACGGTCGATTGTGAAGTACCTGCGGCTGGTGAATGGCCAGATTTCTCGCGGATAAGGCTATGGCGGTCATACAATGGCCGCACTCATGACCGGGGTTGCCTTCGCGCTCGTTATTGGATCCGCCTTCTTCCACGCCACCTGGAACTTCCTGCTCAAGAGTAGCGATCACAAGGTCGCCTTCCTCTGGCTGATTGGTTTGGTAGGGTTCGCGGCCCTCATCATTCCGGCGGTTGTTGTCGGAGTGGTCCAGGGCATCGGTACCACCGGCCTGGCGTATGGCGGGGTCAGCTCCGTATTGCACGGCCTGTACGGCATTGCGCTCTCTCGGAGCTATCATCTCGGCGACCTTTCGAAGGTTTATCCGATAGCGCGGGGGATGGGGCCAGTCATAGTGCCCCTGGCGGCGGTTGCTTTCCTGTCCGAGGACATATCCATCGTGGCGGGCGTGGGGATTGCGCTCGTAGTATTCGGCATCTACGCGATCCACCTCGAGTCGGGGTTACTTTCGGACATGCGTAGTCCGCTGAAGCTGCTGACAAGGCCCGACACGCGCATCGCGTTCGTTACCGGTTTGCTCATCGCGACGTACTCGGTGTGGGACAAAGCCGCGCTCGATCACCTATCGCCTGTCACCCTGAACGCGTTCACATTGGTCGGGTGGGGTGTCATACTCGCCCCGCTTGCGCTCCGGTCGGGCGGCGTGAACGATGTGCGGCACGAGTGGCGGACGCGTGGCCGAAGCGTCGTCGCGGCCGGGATTATCGCGCCGCTCGGTTACCTGATGGTGCTTGCCGCCCTCACCACGAGTCAGATCAGCTACGTCGCTCCGGCGCGGGAGGTCGGAATCGTTCTTGGTGCGGCGATGGGCGTGATGTTGCTCGGTGAGGGCTTCGGCGCGAGCCGTATCGCTGGAGCCTCTTTCATCGTCGCAGGTGTGATGACGCTGGCCCTGGCGCCGTAGGTCGGGCTAGGCCTCGAGCTGCCGTTTCATGCTCTCCAGATCGGCCTGGAGTCCACGGGGCGCGATCAGTCCGAGCATTGGCGAGGCCATCTTAAAGAGCAGGCTTTTCGCCTTGAGCACCTGCAGCGACTTCGTGATCATCGTGCCGCCTTCAGCAGGCGCGAGAAGGACCGAGTGTCTGTTGTGCGCCGCGTCGTCGTTCGATTCGTAGACGACCTTCTCGTTCGGGACGAGTTCGACGATGCGCACCTCGCCTTCGTGCTTGCCGAACTGGTAGCCGGTAGTGTGGAAGGTGCTGCCGACGGCAACTTCGCCCTCTGACGTCTTCTGGACTTCTAGCTTCGTCGTTGCCCACTCGGGGTGCCGCGTCACGTCGGAGACGATCGCGAACGCCTTCTCGGGGGTACAATTGACAACTATCGCCTTCTGAAACTCTGCCATCAGGTTCCTCCTTGTCGGCTTAAACCGTGAGTCGCACCGACATTCTAGCACCGTCCAAAATTCGCTATAATGCTCGTGCCACTGGAGGAGGGAAGACAGTGCTATATGACGGATGACCGCAAGCGCCTCTACAAGAGTCGCGACCGCAGGGTCTTCGGTATCCTTGGAGGGTTGGCGGACTACTTCGGTCTCGATCCGTCGCTCGTACGGATCGTCTACGTGCTCATGACGGTATTCACGCTGGGGCTGCCGGGCATTGGTCTTTACTTTCTGATGGCGATCATCGTTCCACGGGCGCCCAAACCCGCCTAACGACCGAAGGGCCACCAGCGCCGGCGTATCGGCGTGAGCGTGTATCGCACGCGACGGGTGTGGTTCTGGAGGAACGAGTTCTTCGTGTAGCGGCCCTTTGAGTCGACGTCGAGGAGCACCTCCGCTTCGTCGCCGATGTTGAGGTCTAATGAGTCGACGCGGTCGCGGCCGGCGTAGTGAGCCGCGCGCCAGCGGATGTAGCGTTCCACGTTACGCTGGTCGTTGAGGCGCAGTTCGACGTTGAGCTCACCTTCCGTGCCTGGGGCTGGCGTGGCCTTGAACGACCGCACCCAGCCTCGCACGTGCCTGTCGTCTCGCCTCAACGGTGGTCGTCCCTCAACTCCAGCTCGAAGACGTGTTCGAGGCCGTCTATAGGGTCGATCTGCTCGCCGACTTTGGCGAACCCGAGCTTGGCTGCGAGACGGAGTGACGGCTCGTTGTCGGGCGCGATCGAGAGGCGGAAGCGGTGGTGTCGATGAGTCTCCAGCGCCCAACTCATGAGCCCGCGAATCGACTCCTCCGCATAGCCGTTGCGCCGGTGCGGCTCGAAGACCGTGTATCCGATCTCGGCGAAGCCGGTGTTTGGTGGGCCGTGGAAGCCACAGTGGCCGACCATGACGGGTGTACCAAGAAGGACCATCGAACGGGCGAGCCAGTCAGGCGGGGCGCCGTTCTGCAGGTCCTTCAGGCGGATGCTGAGGAAGGCACGGTCGTGCTCGTCCGGCCAGGCGTCGGGGATCGAGAAGTCCGTCGGTCGTTGGCCATCGAGGAGGGCGGTGATCCAGGTGGGCGTCATCGGTACGAGGTTCAGGCGCTCGGTTGGTATTACTGGGACGGTCATGGCGGCGATCACGATAGCACGTTGGGGGAGGTGGGCGGGCGGCGCTATTGGCCCAGACGGGTTAGAAACGGACGATCAATGGCGAGTTCGTATCTGCTGGCTGGTTGAACGTTGTATTTCGTGTCTAGCGTTTGATTGACGGGAGGGCGTTTTCGTTTTTTCGTTCGGTTTCGTGTCTGCAATCCGACTGTGATGCACTGTTGCGTTTGATTGAGTGTCGTTCATGGGTAGGAGGGGGTGCGTTCAATCGGCATGTGGGGGCCGGCATAGCGTTTGGCGTTTCATTGGCGGTGTGCTGTGGAAGGCTTAAGCCTTCCGCTACGGGGGGCTGAGCTGGGGATGGTTCTAGGGTAGCAGGCGGGGGCAGGAGGTCTAAGGGGTTAGTGGCGTGGGTTAGCGAACAGTGGACGGTGGATAGTGAACAGAAGACGTCACGAGCTTAGTGGCGTTATTGGAGTCGCGGGCCGATGGGCGATGGTCGCTGCGGTCGGTCCCCTCGGCCCCGCCCCACCGGGCGCAGCGTGCTGCGCCCGGTGGGGCGCCCCGGCCCCTCTCCGCTGGGCGCGGCAAGCGGCGCCCCTACGCTTCGGCGGGGGTGGTCTTTGGGTGGTTCGACATCGGTACGCCGGCGCCGGGGGTGATGCAGAGCATCTGGGAGCCGCCGCTGGCGATGAGGCGGCCGTCTTCGGCCCAGACGCGGCCGGTGGCGCCCATGAGGGCGCCTTTGGCGATCGGGGCTTCGTACTCGACGAGCAGCCACTCGGCGTCGTGGGCGGGCTGGTGGAACCAGCAGGTGACGTCGATGTTGGGGACCTGGTAGTCGCTGTTGGGGTGCGGCTGCGTCGCGGCGAACGAGGCCATGACGTCCATGAACAGGAGGGCGCGGCCAGCGTCGACGAAGGGGTCGTCGAAGGTTGCGGTGGGCCGGAAGCGGTACCACTCGACCATGTCGGGCGTGTCGGCTACGGAGTCGGGGAAGTTGGCGAGGCGGTGTACCTGGATGATGCGGGACTCGATGTTCTCCCAGAAGGGTGAGTCGCCGCCGGGGTCGGGGACGAGGTCGAGGAAGGTCTTGAGCCCGTGCGGCGGCGGGACGTCGGGCATCTGCGTGACGTCGTGTTCGAGGCCGGGGCCTTCGGCGGCGGTGCGGACGATGGCCTGGAGGATCGGGCGTGGTTCTTGCCCCGAATCGGTCGGGGCCTGCCGTATGACGACGTGGATGGACTCGGCGCGGCGGCCCGAGTGGACGGGCGTGACGTCGATGTCGACGGGGGCGTAGTCGGCGAAGCGGATGAAGTGGCCGCTGAAGGAGGCGGGGCGCTTGATGTTGGCCTCCATGCCGGCGGCGCGGAGGGCGATGGCGGCGACGTAGCCGCCGGCGGGGCCCCAGGCGCGCCAGTCGGGGGAGATGGCGGCGGTGTACTTGCCGTTGGAGCCTTCTACGCGGGTGTCGAGTTCGAAGTCGCCCATGGGGGGTTAGTGGACAGTGGTTAGTGGATAGTGGACAGAGGGTGTCATGCGGCCACGATAGCACGGTGGTGGTGACAGCGGTGTGTCAGGAGTCACACGGGGTAGTGGACAGTGGATAGGCATGCTGGCGGGGGCCCTCACCCCGGCCCCTCCTCCACGGCGGACAGGTCTCCCGCCAGCGGGCGAGGGGAGACTGGGTTTGATTGGATTGGGGATTTCGGGGTTTGGATTTGATTGGATTTTCGAGTTTTTTATTTCGGTAGGTTGGGGGCAGGCCGCGGGCGTACGGGGAACGATCAAGAATGCCAGATTGGATTCGTCTTGATGGGATTGGGGGTTGAGGGTCCCGATTTGATCGGGGCAGGCGCCGAAGGGTCTGGGCAGGACAGGCATGGGCGGGCCTCCGTGGCCCCGAGTAGGCCGGGGCAGGCCGGTGGCC
>JACZRQ010000032.1 GCA_022574655.1 Chloroflexota bacterium | reverse complement strand
CCCATTGACCCGAGAGCGCCAAGGAGCACCCGCCGCCAGGCCCTCTGCGGGAACCTAACTTAGCTCGAAACCCTTATACCCTTTAGCGGCGACATCATCGCACCGGGCGCGGTAGCTGGGCGCCCCGCCAGCGTAGACCAGAGAGGCCCGCTCCTGCTTGCCCGGCAGGTTCTTGTTGACGCCGGTCATCCAGGAGTCGATCTGGCTGAACAGCAGGTACTGGCCTATCTCGTGCACGTGCGCGGTCCATTCTTCCTCCGCTTCCAACGTCGGCGCCACGCGCTGGTAATTGTTCTCTCGCATGTAGCGGATGAGGTCCGTGACCCAGTCCACGTTCTGCTCGATGCAACGAGGGATGTTGCAGAAGATGGCGGCGTTGTGCGGCCCGACGAGCGTCATCATGTTCGGGAAACCCGCGATCTGCAGACCAAGAAACGTCTTCGGCCCGCCCAACCACTTATCCTTCAGCCGCTGCCCATCGATGCCTCGAATGTCGATGCGATCGAAGCCGCCGGTGATCGGGTCGAAGCCGGTGGCGTAGATGATCATGTCGAAGTCGTACTCGGCATCGCTCGTCTTGAGTCCGGTCGGCGTGATCGCCTCGATCGGCGCCTTGCGGACGTCGATCAGCTCTACGTTGTCCCGGTTGAACGCCTCGTAGTACCCGCTCTCCAGCGGCAAGCGCCGCGTGCCGAAGCCGTGATCGCGCGGGATCAGCATCTCCGCAATCCTCGGATCGTTGACCCGCTCCCGGATCTTCCGGTGCATGAACGCCGTGATCGTCGCGTTCGCGGCAGGGTTGATCTGGAGGTCGCGGAAATTGCCCATCCAGATGCCGAAGCCCGGCTCGCCATAGAGCTTCTCGAAGAACGCCTCGCGTTCCTCGTCACTGACCTCGAGTGCGCTGCGAGGGTCCGCCTCGTGTATGAAACAGCCGAACGTGTTGCGACAGGTCTCGAATATCTCTTTGTAGCTCGCCTTGATCTTTCGCTGCGTTTCGGCGTCGATCGGGCTATTGTGCAACGGCGCGCAGTAGTTCGGCGTACGCTGGAACACCGTCAGCTGACCGACTGTCTTGGCGACCTCCGTGATCGTCTGCACCCCGGTCGCGCCGGTGCCAATCACCGCCACCCGCTTGCCGTCAAAGCTCACCGGCTCGTGCGGCCATCGACCGGTGTGGTAGGCCTCGCCCGCGAAGCCGTCGATGCCGGGGATGTTCGGCCAGACCGGCGTCGACAACGGACCGACGGCCGTGATCAGAAAATGGGCGCGCGCTCGGCGCCCGCCTTGAAGCTCGATCTCCCAGGAATTTTCCGCTTCGTCGAACGCCGCTGCGACGACGCGGCTACCGAAGGTCATGTCTCGGCGCAGGTCGAGCTTGTCGGCGACGAAGTTGCAATAACGCAGCGTCTCAGGCTGCGCGGAGAAGTGCTCGCTCCAATCCCACTCTTGCAGCAGCTCCTCGTTGAACGAGTACCCGTACGTCCAGCTCTCGGAATCGAACCGCGCGCCCGGATACCGGTTCCAGTACCAGGTGCCACCGACGCCGTCGCCCGCCTCGAACACCCGTACCGAGAGCCCAAGCTCGCGCAACCGGTGGAGCTGATACATGCCAGACAACCCGGCGCCGATTATGATCGCATCGTAGCGCTCGGACGGGCCTTCGGACGCGGCGCTCACAGACTCTGCCGAAGTCCTAGTGTCTTCCGAGCCCTCTTCAGAGGCGGCATGAAGGTTCCTCCTCGTCTCATATTCGTATCTATGGCGCCCCCGACAGGACTCGAACCTGTGCAACCGGCTTCGGAGGCCGGTACTCTATCCAACTGAGCTACGGGGGCAACCGCGTTCATCTTAGGTCTCGCTCCAACGCCTCCGCAAGGCGATCCCTTCGTTGACACGCCTTCCCCCTTGCGCCATCCTGAGGACAGCCGCCCCTATGAGTGACCAAGACACCGCCTCAGACCGGCTCGCTCGGCTCCAATCTCTCGCCGGCGAGATGCTCGCACACCGTAGGTTGATCGTAGCCAGCAACCGCGGACCGCTCGAGTACACCGTGGAGCCCGACGGCAACCTCACGGCACAACGCGGCGGCGGCGGCGTCGTCACCGCCCTCTTATCGGCGACACGGCTCGTTCCAGCGACCTGGGTTGCTACAGCGATTACGGACGGCGACCGGATCGCTGCGCAGAGGGCCGACCATGGTCTGCTCAAGGTCCCGGACCAGGACATGTCTGTGCGATTCGTCACCGTGCCTCCGCAAGTCTACCAACGGCACTACTCGGTCTTCTGCAACCCGCTGCTCTGGTTCATCCAGCACTTCATGTGGAACAGCCCGCGAACGCCGAACATCGGCCGCGCCGTGTACGAAGCCTGGGACGACGGCTACATCCCGGTTAATCAGGCGATCGCCGATGCCATCGCCGATGAGGCGAGCCAACATGACGAACCACCTTTCGTGCTCGTGCATGACTACCACCTCTACCTCACACCCGCGATGGTCCGCAAGGCCATCCCGGGCGCTACAATCCTCCACTTCACGCACATCCCCTGGCCTGGCCCACGCTATTGGGGCATGCTGCCCGAATTTATGCGCCGCCGAATCCACGAGGACATGTGTCAGTCCGACATCGTCGGCCTGCAGACCAACAGCGACGTCCAGGACTTCATCCACAGTTGCGAGGCCATACTCAACGGCTGCGAAGTCGACTACCACGAGCAATGGGTTCGCATCAACGGACGTACCACTCAAGTGAAGCAGTACCCGATTTCGGTCGACGCAGCCTTTCTCCTCGACTTCGCCCGCTCCGACGAGGTGCGAGCGCACAAGGAGCGACTCAAGGGGTACACCGGCTATCAGACGGTCGTGCGAATCGACCGATCCGAGCCCAGCAAGAACATCATCCGTGGGCTGCGGGCGTGGGAGGTGCTCCTGGAGCGGTCGCCGGAGCTGCGGGGCAAGGTGAATCTCCTTCAATTCCTGGTGCCGTCCCGCAGCGACCTCGGTGTCTATCAGACCTACACGGATGAGATCTTCGAGCTTGCGGAGGCCATCAACGACGATTTCGGCGACATCGGCTGGCAGCCCGTCCGCATCTTCTACGAAGAGAACTGGCCTCAGGCGATCGCGGCGATGACCTTGTACGATGTTCTGCTCGTCAACCCAATCATCGACGGCATGAACCTCGTCTCCAAGGAAGGCCCACTCCTCAACGAAAAGGACGGCGTGATGATCCTCTCGGAGCAGGCGGGCTCGTTCGAGCAGTTGGGCGACCACGTCCTTCCCGTTGCACCATCGGACCTGGAGGGCACCGTCCGCGCGCTTCAGCAGGCGCTCGCAATGCCGCCGGACGAGAGGCGGAAACGCTCGGAGGCGCTAAAGGCCGCGATTCAGAAGGACGACATCACCCGCTGGCTCGAGGCCCAACTCCTCGACCTCAAGGCCGCCGCCGAGGGAACGCTCTGACGATCTCGCCGAGCAGCCACCGGATCCCGTCCACACCGTCGACCCAGTAGTCGGCGCTATTCAGTACGCTCGGATCCGCCTCATCGCTCCGAGCTGCCACGGAAACCGCTGGCCGAGCGTCGCTCCCCAGTCTTCGGGCGGCCTGGAACATGTCGATGTCCGTAATGTCGTCGCCCAGACAGATGATCGCCCCAGCGCCGAACCGCTCGACCAGTTCGGCTACGGCGGTCCCCTTATTCATTCCCAGCTTCGGCCGTAGCTCGACCAGCATCCGCCCTTCGTGCAACTCGAACTCGCCTGCCGCCCGAGATGCCGCGATCGCAGCCAGGACCGCGGCGTGCGCCTCGTTCGGATCATCCGCCTGCCGGTAGTGAACGGAGAGTCCAAACCCCTTGTCCTCTATCGCAATCCCAGCCCGCTTCTCAAGCGACCGCAGGTCCGCGATCGCCCGGCTTGCCGCGCGGCCTAGCGCTTCAACCACCGGGGGACGCACACTCCGTCCATCAACCCACAGGTCGACACCATGGGCTGCCGCGTAAGCCACGCCCGGCAAGTCCACCATCCGTCGCGCAACCTCCAATGACCGGCCGGTGACTAGCGCGACCATCGCGCCGCGCTCGGCCAGGGCGCGAAGGTGGTCGATGATCTCGTCCGGCACGCGAGCGGCTGACGGATCGTCCACGATCGGTGACAGGGTACCGTCTATATCACTGAAGAGCGCCAGCGGCGTCGCCCGAACGACATCGCTGATCAGGTCTATGGAAGTTAATTCGTCCGCCACATAGTTCAGTTTACGACTGCCCCCGCTGCCGGTACGACAACGACCCGAGACCAGTCCAAGCACCACCGCCGTCAGGCCCGGCGGCACGCCTTACTTACGCCTGAGAGTTAGTCCATGGAATCATGCCAGAAAATCGCTAGCAGGATCCCGGCCAACAGCAGGCAGGCTGAGGCTCCAAACAGCGCCGAACTCAACAATCTCGCTGGCATTGAGTGGCGCAAGGACTTCAGAGAAAACAAGAAGAGCCCTGATACCATGAACGCCGAGCCGAAGAGAACCGGCAGGAACACGTCGCGACCGGAAGAATGAACTCCGATCCAAAGTATTGCAAAAACGACGGGAACCATCGCCAGGAAGTCGAGCACGAATAAGAGCAGAGTCACCAAGGTGTCTCTGTTGACAATCCTTGGCTCCAGCAGTAACACAACGGCGATCAATGCCACGCCGGCCAGAGTCGCCCACACGATCGGCATGAGTAGAAACAAGATGACAACAGCGCCCGCGGCAACGATCCTAACCATCGGCGATGCTGGCCTGCCACCAGCCGCGAAGGCAATCACCCGCCCGCCGATCAGCAAGCACCACCGTAGCCCAAGTTGTTTGGCGGCATTCCGCTAACTATCGTCAGCACGCTCAAGCGCTCCCACCGCAGCCTTATCCGGCGCTACCTCGATTCCCGTCAACACGCGACCGGCCTCGATGACCAGCATCCGGTCTGCGAAGCGATCGATGAAGTAACGGTCGTGAGTCACGACGATCATCGCGCCCCGGTATTCGCCCAACGCAAGCTCGAACGCCTCTCGAGACGGGATATCAAGATGATTCGTCGGTTCATCCAGCAACAATAGATTGGCGCCACTCAAGACGAGGCAGGCGAGCGCCAACCGCTTCCGTTCACCATAACTCAGGCGCTCAACCGGCGTCAGCGGCTCGTCGCCCGTGAACAGGAAGCGATGCAGGAATCGCCGGGCGTCGGTCTCCGAGATCGGACTAACGGCTCGTATCGCCTCGAGAGGCGTAAGCGATCCGTCGGCGGTCGTCTCCTCTTCCTCCTGGGCAAGGTAGCCCACACAGACCGATGGGCTGGTCTTGACCGATCCAGAGGACAGCTGATGCAAACCTTGGATCGCTCTCAATAGCGTCGTCTTCCCGCAGCCGTTCGGACCGGACAGGACGACGCACTCCCCCCAGCCGACCTCGAACTCAACGTCCGCAAGCAGGGTTCGGTCCGGGACCTCAATCGTAACCCCGGCGACCGCCAACATCCGGTCGCCGGAACGCTGCTCTGGGCTGATGTCCGCCTTCAGTCCGTAGGACGCTTTTGGCTTCTCCACGTGATCGCCCGACTCCAACTGCCGTTCGAGCCGTCGCTGCAGAACCAGCGCCCGGCGCGCCACTTTTTTCGCTTTTCGTCGGTAATGGTCGTTGATCGTCCGGGTCTCCGTGACCTGCGCCTTCGCCTTGATTCTTCTGATCTCCTGTCTTACTCCGCGCTCGCTCCTTCTCTGCTGTCGGTAGCGGTCCCAGACGTTGGCCTCGCGACGCGCCTTCTCCTCTGCGTGGTTCGTGTAGTTGCCGGGAAACGCTTCCAGCTTCCCAGAGTACGAATCGATCTCGAGGATCACTTCGACATGCCGATCGAGTAAGGCCCGGTCGTGGGAGACGATCAGGGCCGGGCCGTCGAAGCCGTCAAGGTAGCGGTCGAGCCAGTCTAGCGCCGGCAGGTCGAGATTGTTGGTCGGCTCATCGAGCAGCAGTCCGTTCGGGTGCGAGACCACGACCTCGATCAGGCCCAGCTTTGCTTGTTCGCCACCGCTCAGTTCGCCAACAAGCTCGCCGGCATCGACGGGCCGCAGCGAGAGCGCCCGCCGCAGCTCATCGACCTCCGCCTCTGCGGGTGCTACCTCCATCTGAACGACGAGCGCGGAATACTCATCTTCAGTTGCCCTACGCTGAGCCGGATCCGCTTCGGTGGCCATCTTCCGCGCAAGCTCTTCGAGCCGTCGTCCCGCCGACAAGGCCGAGAATACGCCCGGAAAGACGTCCCCAACCGGCCGCTTCTGATCGTGGGCGTATCCCTGCTGTAAGTACCCAAGACGCAAGTCACTTCCGACATCGACGCTCCCGGCGTCAGCGCTCAGCTCGCCCGCGACGATGTTCAACAGAGTCGTCTTGCCGCTACCGTTCGGCCCGACGATCCCAGCATGTCCCGCGACCGTGAACGATACGCCATCGAGTACGGTCCGGGCACCGAAATGCTTCGAGACGTTATTGACCTTGATCAAGACCCACCTCCAAATGAAAACAGCCACGGATCGGTCCGTGGCCGGGATTATCTGCGAACGATGATTGAGTAAGAAAACGCGCTTGAGCGGAGGACGGAAACGAACGAATGTCGCTTCCGCCGCAGATTAAGCCCGGTTTCTAGTCTGTCATCTCGCTCCTCTTAGGTGGGATAAACCAATTCTATGCGCCGATTCGACGGTTGGCAACCGTAGCGAGCATTCAGGACTCGCCGCACGTAGCTTGCTCAGGAACCGCACCGAAAGTGGCTCAGGGTCTGTGTCACCAGCCGCCTTCATTCCCAATATGCTCCGTTCGAGCACCAGTCGGGCATCCGTTGGAGCGCACTGAAACAATCGGCACCCTCGTCACTCACCTTCGGCTCTCAGGACGTCTCGTCCGGGAAGATGACGGCCACACCGAGCACCTTCGCGTCCTAAGGGCTTAGCAGTTTTCGCCCTTCCAAGTCTTCAGCCACTGTCCATACGGCTGCTGGGCCTGCACCATGTCCACCTGGGGAGGGCCGAATACGCCGTGCTCACGGTCGCCGCCGTTCCGGTTCCTGATGCCCCGCTCAGCGCCAAGACAATCAGCTGTCGACGGGTTGGTGTCAGGGGCGGCGTGCGCTGTGGCACCCAGGGGGACAAATAGTGCCGTCAGTATGGCCGCGGCAGAGACGAATGCGATTAACGTCTGTCGCATAAGAGCTCCTTCTTCTGCCTCTCGCAGCGAAGTTTAAGGACCACCTATTAAGTATATAGACCTTCTTCGACTCACAGAGTTACAAACCGAGCATTGGAAAACGAAGCGAAGCTGCACTTGCTCCGCGGCCCAGATGTAGAGCTGAGACGGCTGGTCTACCGAGCATTGCAGACCCGCCCGGCTATCCCTGTCCGCGCTGGCGGTACTGCAGCGACTCCGCCAGGTGCGCCGCCGTAATCGTCTCCGAACGACCGAGGTCCGCGATCGTCCGCGCCACCTTCAGCACGCGGTGGAACGCCCTCGCCGACAGCGCCAGCTGGTTGACCGCCATCCGCAACAAGGACTGCGCCGAATCATCGAGGAAGCGCTGGCAGGACTCCCGCACCTCCACCGGCCCCATCTCCGCGTTCGCCGACAGGCGCGACTCCGAAAACCGCGTGCGCCCTAGCTCGCGGCACGACTCCACCCGCTCGCGCACCTCCGCCGAGCTCTCCGCCGTGCTTTCGCCCGCCAACTTGTCGTACTCGACCCGTGGTACCTCGACGAAGATGTCGATCCGGTCCATCAACGGTCCGGAGATGCGATGCCGGTACCTGGTAGCGGTCGACTCGGAGCACGTACAATGCCGGCCGGTGTCGCCGTGGTACCCGCACGGGCACGGGTTCATCGCCGCCATAAGCATGAAGTTCGCCGGGAACGTCACGGTCCCCTGCGCCCGGCTCACCGTGATCACACGATCCTCCAATGGCTGCCGGATCGACTCCAGCACCGAATGCGCGAACTCCGGAAGCTCGTCGAGAAACAGCACACCCCGGTGGCTCAACGTGATCTCACCCGGCCTCGGTATCCGCCCTCCGCCTACAAGACCGGCGTGCGACACCGTGTGGTGTGGCGCCCGGAACGGCCGGCTGCGCAACAGCGGCGAACTCGCAGGCAACATCCCCGCCACGCTATAGATCTTCGTCACCTCCAGCGCTTCGGCGGAGGTCATTCGCGGCAGGATCGTCGGCGTCGCTCGCGCCAGCAGTGTCTTCCCCGAGCCCGGCGGCCCGACCATCAGCAGGTTGTGCCCCCCGGACGCCGCCACCTCCAGCGCCCGCTTCACGTGCTCCTGCCCCCGGACGTCGCAGAAGTCCACGCCCTCCGGAAGCGGGGCGTCCATTAGCGGATCGGCGTCACTCGCCGTCAGCGGCTCGATCGGATCGAAGTCCCGCAGGTGCGTCGCCAGCCGCGCCAGAGACGGCACCGGCATCACCTCGACGCCCTCGACCAGCGACGCCTCTTTCGAGTCCATCTCCGGAACGTATACACGAGTGAACCCCCGCTCGTGGCCAAGGCCAACCATCGGCAGGATGCCAGTCGTGTGACGGACGTTGCCGTCGAGCGACAGTTCGCCGAGGAACAACCCGTCCTCGCTCATCTCCGGCACCTGCCCCGACGCTATCAGGATTCCGGCGGCGATCGGCAGGTCGTACGACGGACCCTCCTTGCGCAGGTCCGCAGGCGCCAGGTTCACCGTGATCCGTTGGTTCGGGAAGCTGTAGCCGGAGTTCTTCACCGCCGACCGCACCCGCTCCTTCGCCTCCTGCACCGCCGTGTCCGGCAAGCCAACGATCGAGAACGCCGGCAGCCCCTGACTGACATCGACCTCGACTTCGACGATCTCCCCGCCGAGGCCCACTACGGCGCAACTGTTGACCTTCGCAAGCATAAGCTGCGCAGACCATAGCACAGACGTTCGCACTTAAAAAGAAGTGCGTGTCACTCACCCTCGTCTAAATACTGCCTACCGCAGCCTCGTCAGATCCGCCTGTGGCGGAAGCGCCTCCGAGCGTACCAACCGCCAGCGATGAGCGTGGCTCCGACGACGCCTGCGAGCGCCGCTAGGTAGCCAAGGTTGTCGTCTGATGATGTGGAGGTAGAGCGAGCGTCGTCATCCGCGCCCAGCAGTCCAGCGATGCCGCCGATGACAGGTGGGCCGGGTGGACCCGCGGGCCGGAACGCCGCGAAGATGCCTAGCTTCGAGATGTTTACCGTGATCGTCTGGGCTGCCTGGTTGACTACTTTGCCGGACACAATTACTGTCCAACCGTTTGAGCCCAGTTGGTACACGTTAGACGTGGCTGACGGGTCGAAATAAGGCAGGGTCACCCTGGCTGGGACAAGGAGATCGTCGGTGGCGCCAGTGCTCAGGGCCATGCTGTCAAGCGCGTACGGCCCCGCTGGTAGTGATGTTGCGTCGAGCTGGTGTAGGCCGATTATCGTTAGGCCCGGCAGGCTGCCCGGCGGGATATCCAAGGAAGCATCCTCAAATCTCGAGATGCACCCCGCTTCTGTCGTACACGCGTCATGGCACTCCGACCCGGTTGTACTTGGCGCCGGTGGGTCCGGCTCCGGGTATGTGACAGTGACAGTGAAACCATTAATCCCCGCGGCGGCGAGCGTCTGTAATATCTTTGCTCTCTGCTCCGCGAGTGGAAGGCTGCTGATCCATTTCCCAACGTCGGCATCAGTCGGCGTCTTCGCGCCGTCCTCGTCGTCTTCGGCCGGATCTCCGTTCGCCCATCCCGCTTTTCCTGCCGCCTTACGCAGCGCTTCAAGGGCTGCCGGGACCGAGGCTTCGGGACCGCTCAAGTTATAATTCATCTTGGCAATCACCAGACCAGTGAAGCCAGTCACCTCACCGCGTTCTTCTCCGAGGAAATCTCTCAACGACTGGGCAACGGATTTCTCGTCGCCATCACCGTCGGGATCTGTATCAGACCAACACGAGTACAAGGTGACTTTAATCTTGCCCTCGCCGGCAGGCGGGCCTGGAAGCGGATAAGGATCGCCCCCAATACCGGTACCCCCGTCGCCTTCCGCGTCACCAAAGCCTGCATAGTCTGTCTCGCCGTCCAGGACGATATTGCCCCCTTCATGCCGCACGCGCTCCCCGCCTTCCTCCACCGGAGGGTGTGTGTGGGACGTGCCGTGCTTGCAGATCACCAGGTGGTCGCTGTCGTCGAGCCGACCGTACGCATCGGCTAGGGTGGCTCCGCTACTGAGGTCATACGCCTCGCTTTCACCATTCGCTGACCTATGGGCGTTGGCGTTATTGTTGCCGTCTCTGCCGATGACGTCGCCGACGTCGTTCGCGCCCTGCATGACGTTGTCACCAGCCTCAGTTGGTGGCTCCCCATTCGCTCCAAGAAAGCCCATCTGCGACCAGATGTAGCCGTGACAGTTGTTGTTGAAGCCGTCTGATGGCTTTGGCTTTGTATTGTAGACGTAGACGGTCTTGGGGTTAGCCGCAGCGGCTGCGGATTCGCTTACAGTAGTGCCTAACCCCCCGGTAGAGGAGGCTTCCGGCCCAACGGCCGAAGCAGTGTTAGGTTTCACACCCGTACCGAGGAGAAGAATCAGCGTCGCCGCGGCGAGCAAGAAAAGCTGATAGCGCAGCCCGTATCTACGTAATGCGTCAAGCACTCAGCACCCCCTTCGATTGACCGCTGTGGCGCACACAGCGTAGGGCCGACAATACAACATGTCAAGAGGTATCCGAGCTAGTTTGGTACTGAATTTAGGTACACGACCTGTCGGCACACCGCCTTCGCCTCTATCACGAACTGCGCCAGCGCCGGAGCCGTTGCGTAGAGCGCTCGTGGAATCGAGAACCCGTCACCACCTTCAGCAGCAGACACGTGTCCGTCCACGAGCGCTGATCCTGCGAGAGCGGGACAAGGGCGCGTCAACGATCTTCGTCTGACGGCTCCCCCGGTTCACGCTACTTTCGTGCGTAATTCGAAGCGCGCAAGGCGCCTGCCGTCGCCCGGATCACGCTTGCGGATCGTCGATTCGCCGCAGCGTAACCTTGAACGGCCCGTAGTGCCAGATCATCTCGCCGTTCACAACCTCACGCGTATCCATTGGCGGGCGGCCTAGCACAACACCGAGCGGGTGCAGGTCAAGCCGGCCGTCGCTAAACACGGCGGCGACACGTATCCGCTGATCGAAGTTCGGCGGTCCCGCCACATCGTCCACACCGTTTTCGAGCGTGCCGTCCGCCCGCATATCGTGAACTATGCCCTCTGACGTAACCACCACTCGATTTCCGCACTGCTCCACGCGCTCGACGTGCTTGTTCAGCCGGTGGTCCGGCAGCGGCTGTCCCTCGCTCTCCACGGCGATCGCCTGCCACAGGCCGCGCAGGTCTGGCGCATCCGCCGATAGTGGCTCGGTGCAACCCGCGAGGACAGACGGCGGCATCTCGTCCCGCCATCCGCCTGCGGGCGTGAAAGCGACCGGGATGTCGTCAGCTTTTATCGGTTCCGTCACCTCTAGCTACCTCCTTGGGTCGGGGGGGGGGTGCTAGTGGTCGTCCCGCTCGGTCATCGCACTCAGTTAGAGTCCGAAGGCCTTCGTATAGTAGTCCGAAGGTTCGCAGAAGTCGATCTCGCAGTCGTCCGGGTCTTCTTCTTCCTCTTCGCACTCCGGGTCGTCGTCGTCGACGTCGGTCACCTCGATGGTGAACGTGGCACCATCTTCAGTCGCCGTCACCACGAAGACGGCCTCGCCCTGCAGCGGATCTGGCAGATCGTTCGACCATGAACCGGGCGGCGACCCGGGTTCCCCGTCTCGCCACGACGAACGAAGCTCCCCGTTCTCGTCGTATTCGATGCATGCGTATTTGGGATCAACGACCAGGTGCAGCCGCACCACGCCAAACCGCTTCGGGTCCTCAAGGATCACGGTCCGCCCGCTGATGGGGATCTTATCGGCCCGAACATCGTACTTGATCGTCCCGCCGCCGGTGTCTACAACTGCTTCATCGGTCATCGCCTTCACGAAATCGTGGTACAACTCTTCGATACCTCCGAACTGCGCCAGTTTGTCTACCTGATCCCCCTGGCCGCCGGATGTCGGTAGGCTTCTGACGAGGGCAAAGATGCCGCCGCTTCCAATCGTGTTTTCCAGGTACTGGAAAAACACGGAGTTCGTATACGCGCGCTCGAACAAGGTGGTCTGCAACTCAAACACAGCCAATGTCCCAAGCGGATCCCACTCCAGGTTGTTGTCGGGATACACGACGTTGCTTAAGTAATCCGCGAGTCCCTCCTCCCGCCACTTGACGACGCTGTAATCCACTTTGTTCTGGCCGGTGAAGGTCTCCTCCTGGAAGCAGTGCGCCAGTTCATGAGCAATAATCTGCTTGAAGTCGTCATCGGACAAGCTCTGCATCGACGTATGGATGGCGACGCCGCAGGCCTTGCCAGCCTTCGGCGCTGCCTCCGCCGAAGAGCCTCCAGCCGAAACGGAAAACACGATATTGACGGGTGGTATTTTCCCCAGTCCTTCGTAGATCGGCACCGTCTCCTCCAGCGCCTCTATCGCCAGCTCGTAGTCGCCGAAATCCCAGCCACCCGTCGGCAGGGACGGCGCGGGGAAAAAGACGCGATAGTCGTCGGAGAAAAAGGTCGTGGCGAATTCGAGGCACTGGCCCACGCCCGCTGGGACGGTGTAGTTATGGAAGAGCTTCGAGCAGTCCTCCTCTTGTCCACGGGCGGCGCCTAGGGCGAGCCCGCCTGCGAGCGCAGCTGTCGCCTGACCGATGCCAGCCATGGCCTCCAACTGCTCGTTGGAGAATACCAGCAGGTCCAGCAGGCGTGTGATCTCCGCCTTGGCCTCGTCGTCCGGTCCGTCATCCAGGTATTCGTTCGCCATCTTGAGGACGCCCGTGCCTTCGTGGTTGAGTAGCTCCTCATGCCGAAGGACGCTCTCCGCATCGAGTTCGCCTGTGGCGAGCTTGAGCGTCGCCACCAGACCTTCGCCCAGCGTCCATTCCCCCGCCTCCACCTTCACTAAGAGGTTCTCGACGAAGCTCAGTACCGCACGATCGAACGGTTCTGGCTCGAACGTCACCAGCTCCGGCTCCGGCTGCTCGACCTCCACTCCGGGGAATCGCGGCAGGGCAGCCAGGGCAAGGGTCTTCGCGATCTCCCGCTGCGCAGCGCTGTCGAGATCGGGACGGCCGAGAAAGATCTGGAAGTGAAGGGCGCCGAGTGACGTATTCTGGCGAACGCTGATGACTCCGATATCACCGCCGGCTTCGGAATCCTCGCCGCCGAACCAAAGAGCCTCTTCGCCGACGGCGCTTAGCGACTCGCCCGGGACGCCGATCACGAAGGCGCCCGGTTCGAAGTCGTCCGGATCTCCCGGCTGAATCTGGACGAATACGTCCGCGTCGCCGATCAGTCTGTGGAGGCACACCTCACCTCTTGCGGTCAGGATTGGGCCGCCCCTGTCGTCTCCGATGCTCCAACCGAGCGCATCATCGACCTCCTCAGTGGTGAGCAGCGGGCCACACGCCACGGGAGACACGTCGGCGCTTTCGGGCGCGGGCGTAGGGGTGCCACTATTCGGCGTCGGCTCCTCGTCGCCACCACCGCCACAGGCCGAAAAGAGAACCAGCCCCGCCACCACCGTGATGATCCATCCTACGACTATCTTCATGGGATTCGCTCAACCGCCTTGACGGCGAGCTCCTTCGCCATCTCCAATTGGGTTGCGCTATCTAGTTCGGGGAGATTCATCCTCAGTTGGAAGTAGAAATCACCCTTGCCAACGGCCAGGGTGTCGCTGCCGAAGTCGGAGAAGCCGAACCAGGCGGCTTGGTCACCAATGCCCGGCACGGGATCGCCCAGATCACCGCCGCGGGCGATGCCTACTTCGAAATCCTCTTGAGACCCTCGCTCGATGTTAAGGCCCCCCGAGGCCGTCGAGTACCCGCAGGAAACGTCCTTGAATTCTGATGAGCTGATGACAGACTCGCCCAGCGCCTCCTCTACATCCTTCGGGGTCACAAGGTCACACAGGGAAGTGATTTCAGGCAGCGTGGTGTCGGCCGTTGGCGTAGAACCGTCTGGCGCGGCGGTTTCGACGGCGGGCGTCGTCGCCTTCGGCTCCTCTTCGTCTCCACCTCCACCGCACGCCGCCAGCGCGGCGATAGCTGCCAGCGCCAGAAGCGCCACCAGTATCGGCACGAAGCGCCTCCGCTCGCCCCCGACCATTCCGGACAACCCGCGGAATCGTCGCTCGTTCATTCAGATCCCTCCTTCAGGAGCCCCGGTCGCGCGTGTCAGACGAGATCAAGCCAAACCGGCGGCTGTGACGTGAGACGATTTTACTCACGTCAGCCTCGGCTGCCAAGGAATGCATATAATCGCAAGGCGTGACCATCAGGTGCCAGCACAAGTCACTTCGGGCCAGTCAGGCAGGTGTGGCGACGACCCCGCCCACCGGGAGCGCCAGCCAGGCGCGGCGGCCTACCGCCCCCGCGACCGCGTGCTAACCCTCACGACGCCGGCCAACACGAACAGCCCCAACATCGCAGAGGCGAACGGTACGGCGCGCGTGAGTGGCGACCCAGGGCCACTAATTCCGAGCGGGGTCCCGATATCCGGGCACGGCTCGGTCTGGCTGACGGAGAAGCCGACGAGGAAGCGCAGGATCTTGAGTTGGTCAACGGCGTCTACATCCGCATCGCAGTCGACGTCGCCGAATATGACTGGCGGATCGCCAGCGGGTACCGCCGCGGGTAGGGCAACGCCGAGCTGGGGACAGCCCTCTTCCTGCGAGAATTCGATCGCACTGACGTGCTGGACGCCCTTGAGTGGGTCCACGACATCGACGTCTTCGTCGCAGTCATTGTCGCCCTGGGGCTCTGATACAGGCGTTGGTGACGGCGTCTGCCCAACAGACGTCGATGTCGGTGTTGGTGTCGGCGTTGGTACTGGTGTCGGTGTCGGAGATAGAAGGGTGCCGAGCTCGGGACAACCTGCCTCTTGAAGGACTTCGAGCCCAGCGATTTGCTGCAGACCCCTCAGTCCATCCACGGCATCAACGTCCCCGTCGCAGTCGTTGTCGCCCTGGGGCGTTGGTACGGGCGTCGGTGACGGCGTCTGCCCGACAGGCGTCGGCGTTGGTGTTGGCGTTGGTACGGGCGTCGGTGTTGGCGTCGGTGAGGGCGTTGGCGTTGGCGTCGACGGACAAGAAGGCCCATCGCCGAGCGGCACGGACTGTGGGCAGGGGTCTGCAGTTACGTTGATTATGGGTCCCGTCGTTAGGAGGGTGTTGTCTTCCTCATTCGGATCTGTGGCGGGCGCCAATGGTAACACCGAAACAGTGGCCCCGAACTGCTTGGGACCGACGCTCATACAGCGGACTTTGTGCGTCGAGAACCCGCTGCCAAAGCCGCCGCTCTGAATTACGTCGGGGGTAATGAACCAGGCGACGCCATCGCTCGGCAGCACATTCTCGCAGCCCTTGGCGGCCGTGAGCGCCACCGTGTTGCCCCCCGCCGCGACCGCCACCGTGATATCGCCCTTTACCGAATCAGGGCCGTTGTTATTGAACATGAACTCCACTCTCACCCTGAAGTCCTGGTCTTCAGGGATCTCGGTGATCGGATTTCCGTCGAGGTCCTCATAGGACACACTCGCCATTACCATCTCGAAATCGGCCGAAGGGGGCGAAGAAGCGGAAGTGCCAGACGGGGCGTACAACAACGCGGCGGCCACCAGCGCCATAATTAAACTTGCGAACGCCGCTAGGCCCAATTGATTCGTCAACGTAGTCCTTCTCTCTGCTAACACGCTAATGACCCGTCACAAACACCGCTCCCAGTCGCACCTCGTGCCACGATCAGGCTGCACTGTATGACCGCCGCCAAGCGTTGTCAAGAAAGCCCATGGTGGCTGCAGGCACGCAGCCTACCGCCGCCGCGACCGCGCGCCAACTCTCACGACGCCTACCAACACGAACAACCCCATAACCACGGAGACGATCGTCGCGGCGCGCGCGACCGCCGAACCGGGACTGCCTCCCGCACCGAGATCGCTGCCAATATCCGGGCACGGCTCCGTCTGGCTGAAGGAAAAACCGGCCACGAATCGCAGAACCTTGAGCGAGTCCGTGGCGTCGACATCGTCGTCGCAGTCCACGTCGCCGAAAATCGAAGCGACTTCGCTGCCGATCTCGAAGCATCCCGCTGCCTGCGTGACCGAGAGACCAGCCACGTGCCGCAGACCCATCAGGGCATCCACGGCGGTCACGCCACCGCCGCAGTCGACGTCTCCCTGGACCAGTGCGGATAGAAACTCGCAGGCGTCGCCAATGACGTCTGCGTCGGCGTCGGCCTGATCCGGGTTGGCGATCGTGTCGCAGTTGTCCCAGCCGTTAGGCAAGCCGTCGCCGTCGGGATCGGAGAAGCCCGGGATCAACTCGTCCTCGAGTACCGCCTGGATAGCGGCCACTGGCGTCAACATCGACTCGAGGAGTGCAAGCGACTCAGCATCGAGGTCTGGCAGCAGATCCAGAAGCTCTTCCAGGTCCGAGAGCAAGTCAGGGATCCCGGCGAGCCACTCCTCGCACTCTTCGATAAACTGCGCTCTACCCTCCGCCACGAATTTGGTGTTACCGATGAGGGTACAGTCCCACGTTCCCATCGCTGCGTGGAGTTCCATCTCAAGCTCGAACACCGGACCTGCGAGCGAGCCGGGAGGTCCAGTCGGGCTAGCGAGCGTTGACACAGTAAAGGGAGTCGCGGCGCTGGTGCCACCACCGCTGCTGACGACTATCTCAACGTCCTTCGGCAAAGGATCGAAGGGACCGGACGCGGGAGCCGCCGCGGCCAGCGGGATCGGAACGCCCGTCATCAGCTCCGTCTCCGAGAGACCGACAGACATCACTTCTTGACCGTCGATGACTACCTCGTTGGCAAACTCAAGGTCAAACCCCGAACCGACGAGCAGGATCGGTGTGCCCGGGGGAGCTGACTCGATGCTCTCTCCGGTCAGGAAGTTCTGGATGTCGCTTATCGCCGGTGCGCCGTTGACGCCCAGTACGACAGCAGTTCCATCTCGCGCCGCCGGCTCAGGAGGCAACACGTCCGGATCGAACTTGTCGGTGAGCGCAGTCACTCCGGCGGCTACGTACCCAAGAATCGTCTTCCCGAGACCGAACCCGAAGACAGGACCGGCGGCGGGTGCGCCGATCACTGTTGCGGCCAGCCCGATACCCACCACTATGCTGGAGATGCCGATCCCCAGCTGGAATTTGGAATAAGTTAGACCGTCCTTGACAATCGGTTTCGTCGTCGGAACCGGCGTTGGCGTCGGTACTGGTGTCGGGCTTGGCGTCGGCGTCGTCGGACACGACCCAGGGCCGAGCGGCACGGACTGCGGGCATGGGTCTGCGATTGCGTTGATGATCGATCCCACCGCTAGGAGGGTATTGTCATCCTCATTCGGGTCTGTGGCGGGCGACAGTGGTAACACCGAAACAGTGGCCCCGAACTGCTTGGGACCAACGCTCGTACAGCGGACTTTCAGCGTCGAGAACCCGCTGCCAAAGCCGCCACTCTGAATCACGTCGGTGGTAATGAACCAGGCGACACCATCGCTCGGCGGCACGTTCTCGCAGCCCTTGGACGCTGTGAGCGTAAACGCCGCTATGCCCCCCGTCGTGAGCGCCACCGTGATGTCGCCCTTTGCGGCATCAGGGCCGTTGTTGTCAAACATGAAGTCGACTCTCACCCTGAAATCCTGGTCTTCAGCGATCTCGGTGATCGGATTTCCGTCGAGGGCCTCATAGGACACACTCACCGAAACCATCTCGAAATCGGCCGAAGGGGGCGGAGAAGCGGAAGTGCCAGACGGGGCGTACAACAACGCGGCGCCCACCAGCGCCAAAACCAAACCTGCGAACGCCGCAACCGCCAATGACTTAGTCAACGTAGTCCCTCCCGTGCTAACACGCGTTGATGATCCGTCGCGAACAACCGCTCCCGCCGCGACGTGACGCGATCAGGCTGCACTGTATGACCGCCGCCAAGCGTTGTCAAGGAAGCCCATGGTGGCTGCAGGCACGCAGCCTACCGCCGCCGTGAGCGAGTGCTAACCCTCACAACACCTACCAACACGAACAGCCCCATAACGACCGAGACGATCGTTGCGGCGCGCGAGAGCGCCGAACCGGGACTGCCGCCGGCTCCGAGATCGCTGCCAATATCCGGGCACGGCTCCGTCTGGTTGAAAGACAGCCCGGCCACGAAGCGCAGGACCTTCAGCGAGTCCGTGGCGTCGACGTCATCGTCGCAGTCCACGTCGCCGAAAATCGAAGCGACTTCGCTGCCGATCTCGTAGCATCCCGGTTCCTGCGTCACGCCGAGACCGGCCACGTGCCGCAGCCCCATCAGACCGTCCACGGCGGTAACGCCGCCGCCGCAGTCGACGTCTCCCTGGACCAGTGCGGATAGAAACTCGCAGGCGTCGCCAATGACGTCTGCGTCGGCGTCGGCCTGATCCGGGTTGGCGATCGTGTCGCAGTTGTCCCAGTCGTTGGGCAAGCCGTCGCCGTCGGGATCGGAGAAGCCCGGGATCAACTCATCCTCGAGTACCGCCTGGATACCAGCCACTGGCGTCAACATGGACTCGATGAGTGCCAGCGACTCAGCGTCGAGGCCGGGCAGCAGCTCTAGAAGCTCTTCCAACGCCGAGAGCAGTTCGGGGATGCCAGCGAGCCACTCCTCGCACGCTGCGATGAACTGCGCTCGTCCCTCCACCACGAACTTGGTGTTGCCGATAACAGTGCAGTCCCACGTCTTCATCGCTTCGTGAAGCTGAAGTTCAAGCTCGAATATCGGACCAAGCAACGAGCCCGGAGGCCCCGTCGGGGTCGCAAGCGGCGACACCGTAAAGGGAGCGGCGGAGCTGGTGCCGCCATCGTTCGTGACGATGATCTCAACGTCCTTCGGCAAAGGATCGAAGGGACCGGACGCGGGAGCCGCCGCTGCGAGCGGAATCGGCACGCCCGTCATCAGCTCCGTCTCCGAGAGACCGACAGACTCGACTTCTTGACCGTCGATAACTACGTCATTGGTTAAGCCAAGGCCAAACCCCGAACCTACGAGCAGGATCGGTGTGCCAGGCGGCGCTGACTCGATACTCTCGCCCGTCAGGAAGTTCTGGATGTCGCTTATCGCCGGTGCGCCGTTGACGCCAAGTACGACAGCAGTTCCATCTCGCGCCGCCGGTTCCGGAGGTAACACGTCCGGATCGAATTCGTCAGCGAGCGCAGCCGCATCGCCGGCTATGCTTCCCAACCCTAGCTTGAAGATACTGATTTGGTGGAGAAGCGAAGCAGTGGGCGTGTCACCGAGATCATTCGCGACCAGCGCGTCTCCTCCCAGAATGCCGGCGACACCGACGCCTAGTTGCCATTCTGAATACGTTTCACCGTGCTTGACGATCGATTTCGGGGTAGCGGTCGGCGTAGGCGTGGGCGTCCCTGTGGGTGTAGGCGTCGGTGTCGGTGAAGGCGTCGGGGCCGTGATATGGATGTCAATCACACATTTGCCTGATTCATTGTCTTCCGGCACCGTCCAGGTAATTTCGATGGTGGTGGTAACAAGCAATGGAAATTGAGACCCGTCTATCGTAACGGTAAAAACCCCGTCCGTTCCGCCCTCGATGGTCTGTGGTGTGATACTCGCAACTCCCGGATTAGGTTGCGAGCTGACCACATAGTCTGTCGTTTCTCCGCCAGCGGAGATCGTATAGACGTTAACCTCCGGCAAGGATGAGACGAAATAGCCCGCCGGGCCGCAGGTATGCGCATGCACCGCGGTAGGCCGCAGTGAGCCTCCATCAGCCAGCGTTCCGATGAACGCCAAGAACACCGCCACCGCTGCCAGAAGCGCTAATCTGCTCATCGGTTTCCCCTCTTCCGTACACGCGTCAGACGGTCGGCCGTCCACCGGCCTGTTGGCGCCACCCTAAGCCGTCTCGGCTCAGATGTCAAAGCCCCGTGTGCGGGCGATTCGTCGCCCCCGATTCCTGAGCGACGTGCGTAACCCGCCCGGCGGCGCGCCGGCGGCACCACACCTTCCCCCTTTGGTGCTCGTGCCCGCGCGTCTCACATCCCATTGAGCGTTAGACTGACCGTATGACCCCATCCGAACTCCCGCCATCCGGCCACACGAACCACCTCGGCCAACCCGTCGGCGCTACTGTCGACGGCTGGACGACGCGCGACCCGCCGCCCCGCACGCCGATGGCCGGTCGCCTCTGCCGCCTCGAGCCCATCGACTCCGCCACCCACGCCAACGATCTCTACGAATCCCACGCCCTTGACAAGGAAGGCCGCAACTGGACCTACCTCCCTTACGGTCCGTTCGCATCACCCGATGAGATCGCCGCTTGGATCGAGTCCGTCCAAACAAGCGAAGACCCGCAGTTCTTCGCGATCGTCGACCTCGCGACAACGCGCGCCGTCGGCTGGACCAGCTTCCTGCGCATCGATACATCGATCGGCTGCCTCGAAATCGGGCACCTTGCCTACTCACCGCTCATCCAACGCACGCCAGCCTCGACCGAGGCGACATACCTCATGCTGCTCCGCACCTTCGACGAACTCGGATACCGCCGCTGCGAGTGGAAGTGCAACGCCTACAACGCTCCCTCCTGGAGCGCCGCCGAGCGACTTGGATTCCGATACGAGGGCATCTTCCGGCAGAACACGATCCAGAAAGGTCGCAACCGCGACAACGCTTGGTTCTCGATCATCGATGGCGAATGGCCTGCGATTCGCGCCGCTCTCGAAAGCTGGCTCGATCCCGCCAACTTCGACGAGTCCACCGCCCAACGCCACCCTCTCGCGCACTTCATGCCCCCGCGCGACGAAGGCGTCACGACCCGTCAGGGCTCGTAAAGCCACTTCCCACACACGCCGACCTCACCTCCAAAGCCTGTCCTGAGCTTCCCTAAGGGGCGACCTCGATTGCCTGCCCGCCCGTGGCGGAGCCTCACGCGCTGACGCTACGCTTCTTCAGTCAGCCAGGCTAGGCGAGCTGGACGCGTCGCCGCCCGTACCTTGGAGGCGCAGCGTCACTGGTTCTGGCCTGGAACCCGCCTCACGTTCAGCCGCTCTCACGCTGGCTGCTCTCGCTTGACCCCTGCCCTCGATAGCGTCCTCAAGCGTGGTCATGACCCGATGGACGGCATCCATAGTCCGATCTTCGCCCCGTGTCACGCTACCCGCGAGCTCTGAGCCGATCCGATCGATTCGAGTCGGCTCACGCAGCCATGAGCGCAGTAGCCCCAGGTTTTCGCTCAAACTGGCTTCAATCGAATCAATCATCTCCTGCCGAACCTGGCGCCCGATGTCGATGGCCGATTTCGCCACTTCGAAACCCATCTCGTTCGAAGCGCGCCAGACGATATACGCGTCTCGTGCCAACGACGCAAACGCTGGTGCGGAGGACTCGCGATCTTGCTCGACGGATCCTTCATCCCGAAGTTCCGGCGCCGATGCGACCGGTGGCAGTAGCACGGAGGACTCTCGATCGTCGCCGTCCGAAACCTCATCCTCAGCTTCCAGCGTCGATGCAACCGGTGGTAGTAGCACGGAGGACTCTCGATCGTCCTCGCCCGACACCTCATCCTCAGCTTCCAGCTTCGATGCGACGGCCGGGGCTGGTTCGGAGGACTCAAGAGCCTGTTCAACGGCGTCCTCATCCCGAGGCTCCGTCGCTGATGCGACCGGTGGCGGATCTACATCGAAAATTTCGTAGTGGACACGCAGGAACTCCGTCCACAACTGGATCGCATGGAAAACCACCGTACGTTCGGCCGGCGTCGCTGCGTCATCCAGAGATCCCGCGAGGTTGGCGATGAGACTGATCGCTCGGTACTTGATCGACTCGTCCCGTTCGACAACCCTGTCCGGACGGTCGAAGACCTCATGTTCCAACGCTTGATGCTGCTCTAGGAGTCCGCTCATCATTTGCCTCCCTGCGCTACGATATCGCCGACCAAGTCTTGATCCGGACGAGGATCACCTACATCACATAGTACGTGGAATCAAACAAATGATCAATGGCCTGTACGCATTACTATCTGGCAAGACTTCAGCCCCCCCGTGCCACTTCCCCCTTCCACCTAACCCCCTTCCCCACGTACGCTCCTACCACAACCATACTCACCACCGCGGAGGTCCGCCCGTGCCTTGTTCTGACACCCACTTCATACCCATCCTCGACGAACTCCGTGATAAAGAGACCCCTGCACCCGACCCTCTGCGCCGCAAGCATGGGGGCCGCCGCGCCGGCGCCGGCGCGCCCAAGGGCAACCTCAACGGCCTCAAGACCGGCCGCCACTCCAAGGTCTACAAACAGCTCGCCGAGGCCCTCCTCGAGACACCGGAAGCCCACCAGCTCCTCCTTCGTATCGCAAAACGCCAGCGCAAAGTCCGCAAAGAGAAGGAGTTCGGCGCCTCCCAGCTCGCCGCCGAGGATGCAGCTAACGGCCCGCGACCTTCTTCGTGAGCACGAACGCCTAGTGCGGGAGGCACTGACAGCGCACGACGGCACCGAGGTCAAGACACTGGGCGATGGCTTCATGGCCTCATTCAAGTCCACCAGCAGAGCCGTCGAATGTGCGATCGCGATGCAGCGGGCTTTCGCCGAGCGCAACGAGTCGGCTGATGAAGCCATCAAGGTGCGGGTCGGCCTCAATGCGGGCGAGCCGATAGAAGAAGACGAAGACTTGTTTGGAACAGCAGTCAACGAGGCGGCAAGGATCACTTCCATCGCTGACGGCGGCGAGATCCTCGTTGCAGACGTCGTCAGGCAGTTGACGAGGGGCAAGAAATTCCTGTTCAACGATCGGGGCGAAACCTCGCTGCGTGGGTTTGAGGACCCGGTCCGCCTATTCGAGATTCGGTGGGACGACCCGACAGCCGATAACTGTGGCGGTTTCGCTCACGGTCCAGCTACGTTAGCCACACCGCTTGGGCCGGGATGCTTGGAAGGCAGATGCTGTAACCGCCGGCACATTATGGGGTCGCTGGTTGACGATGCGGAAATTGACGCCTGGCCGCTGAAATTTTCCCGAACCACGGCACCTATAGACACCAAAGCCCCAAACGGGGTCTGGCCCCTCGATCGGTCATGGTGCCGCCCCTCCCGATGACTTGGCATAGGATGCTCTCGTGATCTTCGCTGACCCGTTCGCGGTAGGCGCGCTGCCGCTCAGTGTGGTTGGGAGCGGCCAGCGACGGACCGGAACCAGACTTGATGTAGATCGTCACGGCGTGTCGCCTCACGATGCACTAATGGTCTATTAGGCGCACACGGGCACTCGTGGCTCAGATAGAAGCGGGCGCATTGGTCCCTATCGGCCAGGTAGCGCCGAGGCGACAATTAGGCGCACTACACGACCGACAGCGGGTCAGAGGGGTCGGCGAGAGGCGCGATTCTCTCCTTACGCTCCACCGTGGGCGGTGAGGTGTCGCTAGTCGACCCCTCCGATCCCCTCTGGTGTCCACTCCCCCTAACCCTCCCGACAGCGAGGGTTGCTCCTGGGGGAGAGCGATGCGGCGTAGAGAAGCCTGTTACCGTGTAACACCCATAGAGACAAACAGCGATTAGTGTTAGCCCGCGCGGAGGAAGGGAGCCCTATCTATCCCGGCCACTACCGCCCAACGCACCCGCGTCACCGCCTGGCTCGCTCACCCCGTAGATAGCTAGCACGGGTTTCGCCCTCAAGAAACCCGCGCACTTGCGCCAGTCCGCGCACCACGGCCCACCGATTGTTCAAGGCGCAGGAAGCGGCCAGCAGTTTCCGCCTCTGCCGCCATCGGTTACCGGCCACCGGGCTCGCTGAGCGAGCGCTCCTTGAGACGGTCGTGGTGAGCGCAGATA
>JACZRQ010000031.1:4318-24126 GCA_022574655.1 Chloroflexota bacterium | reverse complement strand
TCCGACGGGCGTGGGTGTGGGCGTTGGTGTAGTCGTGGACGTTGGTGTGGGCGTGGGTGTCGGAGTCGGCGTCGGCGCCTCGGCGGCGCAGTTGGGGTCGCTGCAGTGCAGCAGCTTCAGGTCGCCGCAAGCGAACGAAACCAGCACGCAGTAGCTGACGACCGGGTTGCCCAGGGCGTCCAGCGCTAGCGAGGTCCACGCGACGCTCACCGCTTCAGGCGGGGTGATGCTCTCGTCGCCGCCCGCGCAGTTCGGGTCGTTGCAGTGGAGCAGCTTCAGGTTGCTGAGGCCCAAGTCATAGTAGCTGACCACCGGGTTGCCCGAGGCGTCCAGCGCCAGCGAGGTGTGGAGGCCGACAACGCCCGCCGTGTCGGGCGAGGTGATGCTGTGGTGCCCGGTCGCCGTCGCCGGGCCGGGTAGCGGCGAGAGCAGGGCGACCGCCACCAGCGCCAGGACCAACAGCAGCCCCCACTTCCAGTGCCGTCTCATAGTGTTCATAGCGTTCATCCAGACCACCCCCGCCACCGGAAAGGGCGGGAACCAGCATCCTCGCTATCACTGTCGAGCCCTCGTGTCATCGTTGCAAGGCGAAACCGGACACATCTTGTGCCTGGTCGGGCTACAGGATGTATCCCCTCAGCTATACTTGTGCCGATGCAAGAGCTCACGAATTTGCTGGACTGGAAGCGGGCCCTGCGCGAGGCGCGCAGGCAGCGCCGCATCTCGCAGACGGAGCTAGCGCGCCGCTCCGGCCTCTCCCTGTCGGCCGTCAAGGCCTACGAGAGCGGCTCGCGTCACCCCAGTCAGGAGGCGCTGAGTTGTGTCATCGAGGCTCTTGGACTGACCCACGAGGAGGCGAACCCCATCCGCGCGGGCGCGGGCTACGCCATCGACTGGAACGCCATCCTGAACCAGCGGTACCTCTCAGAGCCTGAGAAGCTGGGGGAGCAGGTCCAGCAGTACCCCTGGCCGGTCTTTGTCACCAACCAGCGCATCGACCTCATCTGCGCGAACCGCGCCTTCGAGAAGGTGTGGGACGTCGACCTCAGCAGCGAGTTCCTCGAACCCGGCGGCCGCAACCTCTTCAGCGGAGCGACTATCCCGCGTTTCGTCCGGCAGATGGAGAACTGGCACGAGCTGGTCGCGCTCATGATCGGGCTCATGAAGGGCGACCCGCGTCTCGAGCAGAACCTGGAGTCGCCCGCGCCCTGGCTTCAGGACACTATCCGTCGCTTCCTCGAGGGCGACCCGGCCTACGTGACACGCGTGCTCGACCTCTGGGAGAAGACGCCTCCCATCCCCCACAAGATCCGTCATCGATACGACGTGCGCTGGCGCTATCGCGGCGAGCGACCGATGCGCTTCGTCGGCGTCCTCACCGTGGCGGACATCTGGAACGAGCTCTCCTGGAACGAATGGCTGCCGGCGGACGGCCAGACCTGGTAGGCGCTCACGGACATTATGGAGTCACAATAGCCACGGTCCGAAGGGCTTGTCAGACGCCTGTCAGCGCCGCACAAGCTGGGATTGCGGACTGCCAAAACCGATACAACACTCGTTGGGCGTCCCGGGGCTTCTGTCGATCCGTGAGAAGAGTGGCAAGCCTTGTGCCCAAGCGTCTTCCCCCGGTACCGATTGCCAACAATTAGCCGACCAACTTGTCGGCAGAGAGGTTCCCGGACCGGAGTGACATTCCCACACTCCCGTCGGTCATAGTCTGTAATCGACTATAACACGGAACGGTAGTATCTCAGAGGTAGAGCCGAAACGCGCTAGTTATCGGATATCTCATCTAGCCCGTCGTCGCTGACCGAACAAGACGATCCCATCCAATTGGGAGCGCCTTTGACCAACCGTGAGCGCTATGGTACTGTCCCTGCGAATATCTTAAGCCACAAGGAGGAACAATATGGCTCGTCGTCGCTCGCCGATCGTAGGTTTTTCTCTGGCCGTCGCCCTCGCCCTGCTCGTTGCGCTGCTGGTGGGGATGTGGCTGGGTTCCGAGGCCCAGGCCGAACCAGACAAGATGTACTGGACCGACCTCAGCATGAAGAAGATCCAGCGGGCCAACCTTGACGGCAGCGGTGTGGAGGATCTAGTGACCGTCGATCGCCCCAGACACATCGCGCTGGATGAAGCTGGCGGCGAGATGTACTGGACCGACCAAGGCACCAACAAAATCCAGCGGGCCAACCTGGACGGCAGCGGTGTAGAGGATCTCGTCACCACCGGGCTCTCTGCGCCGAATGGGATCGCGCTGGATGTGGCCGGCGGCAAGATGTATTGGGGCGACGTGATCACTGACAAGATCCAGCGAGCTAACCTGGACGGCAGCGGCGTGGAGGACCTGGTCATGACCGACGGCCCCGGAGGCATCGCGCTGGATTTGGCGGCCGGCAAGATGTACTGGGCCGAGTTCGAGGCCGACAAGATCCAACGGGCCAACCTGGACGGAAGCGGCGTGGAGGACCTGGTCATGACCGACGGCCCCGGAACCCCCGAGACATCGCGTTGGATGTCGCCGGTGGCAATATGTACTGGACCGACGCGGGCACCGGCAAGATCCAGCAGGCCAACCTGGACGGCAGCGGCGTAGAGGATCTCGTCACCACCGGGCTCTCCTTCGTCGAAGGGATCGCCCTCGATGTTACCGGCGGCAAGATGTACTGGACCGACTCAGGCGCCGACAAGATTCAGCGGGCCAACCTGGACGGCGGCAGTGTGGAGGATCTGGTCACCACCGGGCTCTTCGCACCGGTCGGGATCGCGTTGGGTGCCACACCACCGGGAGCCGTGCTCTGGGGTGACGACGACTGCAACGGCGCCGTGGCGGCCGTTGACGCGCTGAAGAACCTCCAAGAGGTAGCCGGACTCCCCTACTCTCAGACCGACCCCTGCTTCGGGCTCGGAGAGAGCGTAGATATCCAGCTCGCGAGTGCGACCGAACGGATATGGGGCGACGTCGACTGCGATGGTGACCTCGATTCGGTAGATGCGCTTGCGATCCTCCGTAAGATCGCGGCATTCTCGGTGAACCAGCAACCGAACTGTCCGGAGATCGGTTCCAGCGTACTGGTCGCGGACTTAACATCTGGCTAAGAACCGTTTCACGTAGTCCCAGCGCAAGGGGCTGAGCGAGAGCATCTGCCTCCCAAGCAGGTACTTCCCCCGACTAGACTTCCGCCGACGCCTCGTCCGTAACTGACGCACCGCGAACGGCCTTCAGATCGCCAATCGCCGTGCGGAATAGCGCATCCGAGTCCGCACACATCTCCACAAACCGGAACCCCTGCTCGACCCGCTTACGGGCCGTAGTAACGTTCCCGCCGTGTACTCCCGGCACGACTCCGTGCCGTCCGCACGCGTCCAGCACCGCCTGGACCGCGTCGACGAACGCCTGCTCCTCGTGGTCGGCGCCGGGACCGATCCCCAGCGACACCCCGAGGTCCGACGGACCGATGTAGGCGGCGTCGACGCCCGGCACACTGAGGATCTCGTCCAGGTTTTCGATCGCCTGCACCGTCTCGATCATCGTGATGCATAGCAGCGTCTCGTTCGCCTTCGCCGAGTAGTCGCGCCCGCCGTAGATAGATGCCCGCAGCGGCCCGTGGCTGCGTATACCGTCCGGCGCGTACCGGCAAGCCGCCACCGCCGCCTCGGCTTCCGCCCTGGAGTTCACCATCGGTACGATGATCCCGTAGGCGCCTGCGTCAAGCGATTTCATGATGATGCCGGGCTCGTTCCACGGCACCCGCACGATCGGCACCACCTCAGTAGTCGAGATCGCCTGCAACATCGTCACCGATGTCTGATAGTCGATGAGCCCGTGCTGGGTGTCGATGCACACCCAGTCGAACCCCGCGTTCGCAAAAATCTCCGCGGAAAAGCTCGACGGCAAAGTCAACCAGCCGCCGAGGGCCGGTTGGCCCTGCTCCCAGAGTCGCTTCAGGTGGTTTTCTCGCATCGCGGTTCAGCCCAGGATATGCACTTAGCCGCATTATACTTGCGTGTGGCGATCAGACTTATCGAGGAGAAGACACAGCGGCCACCTTTCTCTCGAAGGTGCAGTCGCCCTTCTCCCCATCAGAATGGGGCCGGCCCGAAGGCCGGCCCCATCGCTCGCCCGAGGGGGGATCTCTCGCGAGTCTAGATGTCTGTCGTCGCTACGTCCGTCTCCGGAGCATCGTGGCGCGGGCCGAAGCCGCGCGGGCCGAAGCCTACGGGACGATCCGTCTCGTCGCCTTTCGTGTGGTTGATGATCTCGTCGATGTTGTCGGAGATACGAGTGTAGATCTCATCCGCCTTCACCTGGTCGATGTCTTCAGCCGCAACCTTCTCGTCGAGGGTTGACTGAACTTCGGCCAGCAGGTCGGTTGTGAACTGCTCCTCGGTGAACCCGTTCGCCAGCGCTACGTCGAGTAGACTCTGACCGTCCTTGCGCAGCTCGCACAGTTCACCCTCTTCAAGACCAAGTACCGTGGTCGCGGCATCGCCGATCACCATGTGGCCGCCGCGCTTTTGCCCGCGCTCGTGCCTCGGCCCCGTGAAGATCCCGTCGCTCTCCTCGATGCGCTCCAGCAGTGCTGCGCCACGCTCGGGGTCGATGTCGCCGGCCTCAATGCCCTCGGTCACCAACTCGCTTGCCGAGTCATTCCAGACGTCGACGAACTCGTCCTCACTAATGCCGAGCTTGTCGGCGACCCGTGAGACCAGATTGTCGAGCGGCCGCGTTAGGTCGTCTGCCTCCTGGGCGCCGACGGCGCCGACCGCGAACAAGCCGATCGCCAGCGCCCCCACCGTTCCCAGCACCATCATCACTTTCTTCTTCATGACTACTCCTCCTGTGTGAAAAGTTTTTCGCTTTGTTTCTTGCTCGGCCTCTCTTGGCCTGGTTTCACAATAGGAGACAGTCGTTAAGCCTTAGTGAGAGCACAATTAGAGTTCCTTAATACAAAGACTCCCGCTTTAACAATTCCTTAATGATTTCCGTCTATCATTTCCGAAGGAGCAACCAACATATGTATGTCTTGATAGCGGAAGATGAACGAAGACTGAACAAGGTCGTCCAGCGCATCCTCGAGGAAGAAGGACACACCGTTGATGCGGCCTACGACGGCGATGAGGCACTGGCGATGGCGATGGACGGCACCCACGACGTGATTGTCCTCGACGTCCTGATGCCGGGCATGACCGGCATCGACGTCTGCCAGTCCCTTCGCCGCAACAAGCTCGACACCCCCGTCCTCATGCTCACGGCCCTCGACAGCGTCGACGATCGCGTCAAGGGCCTCGACGCCGGCGCCGACGACTATCTGCCGAAGCCGTTCGCGTTCCAGGAGCTGCTCGCCCGCATCCGCGCGCTGGGCCGCCGCAAGGTGCAGGCACGGGAGCCCGACCAGCTCTCGCTCGAAGACCTCAAGCTGGACCTTCGCCGCCGCCGCGCTGAACGCGCCGGCAAGACGATTGAACTCAGCCCCAAGGAGTTCAGCCTGCTCGAGTTCCTGATGCGAAACGAGGGCCGCGTCGTCACCCGCACACAGATACTGGACCACCTCTGGGGCTACGACTACGCCACCGATTCGAACCTCGTCGACGTGTACATCGCCTACCTGCGCCGCAAGATCGACAAGGGACACGAGCACAAGCTCGTGCGGACGGTCCGCGGCGTCGGTTACGCCCTCGGAGATTAGATAAGAGTGTTCGGCCGCGCGCGATGGCGCCTCACCATCTGGTTCGCTGCCGCCGTAATCGTCATCCTCGCAGTGATCGGCGTAGCCGTGCTGTTCACGACCCGTGCATCGCTATTCGACCAAGTCAACAGCGACCTCGAAGACCGCGTGAACAGGGGAGCGTTGGCTTCGCTCGTCGGTATACAGCGGGATCGTACCTCCGGTCGCACCTTCCCGAACATACAGGCGATCGAGGAGGCGCTCGATGAGCTCGCCACCGCCGGTGGCTACTTCTACGCGTTCGTCTCGCCCGACGGCGAAGTGCGAGAGCACACCAGCAACGTCGACCTTGACGGCCTAGCCGAAGTAGATGATCTGGAGAGAGCCATCTTAGAAGGCCCGCTCTTCGTAGACACCAAGAGCTCAGAAGGCGAAGACCTCAGGGTCTACGTGGTACCTCTCCAGGAACGCGCCACTGACCGCATCTTCATCCTAGAAGTCGGCCGCAGCACCGAACCCGAGCGGCAGGCGTTGCGCCAGATAACGCTGATCCTTGCCGGCGGCGGTGGCGTCGGCGTAGCGCTGGCCGTCGCGGGCGGCTTCGTCCTATCTGGACTGGCGCTACGTCCGATCAAGACCGCGATGGGCCGCCAGCGGGGATTCGTCGCCGACGCTTCGCACGAACTACGCACGCCGCTCACGCTCATTCGCGCCAACGCCGAACTCCTGCAGCGGCCATCTGCCACCGCCGAAGAGACGGGCGACATCGCGGCCGAGATCATCTCCGAGACCGATCGCCTCAACAACCTCGTCAGCCAGCTCCTTACCCTCGCCCGAGCCGACGCCGATCACTCCGCGTTCCGCATGGACCGCATCGACCTCGCCGAGATAGCCGCAGACACTGCGCGCCAGATGCGTCTTCTCGCGGAACGTAAGCAGATCGCCGTCGAGAGCGACACCAACGGACCCGTCACCGTCGAAGGTGATGACACCCGTTTGCGCGAAATGATCACGATCCTGATCGACAACGCGATCAAGTACAGCGACGAGGGCTCGTCCGTCAAAGTCAGCGTCGAAAAGGCCGGTGATCGGGCCCACCTCACCATCTCCGATAACGGGCGTGGCATACCGACGGACGCGCTTCCGCGCATCTTCGACCGCTTCTACCGCGCCGATAAAGCCCGGTCTCGCGAGATAGGCGGAACGGGGTTGGGTTTGGCGATCGCCAAGTGGATCGTCGACAGCCACAAGGGCCACATCGACATCGATAGCCGTCAGGGAGAAGGTACGACCGTCTCTGTCGAGCTACCCGCGGCGACTTAAGCGCGAGCGAGGTCGGGCCGGCCCGACCAGTTCCAGGCCAGATTCGTCCGGCTCACACCCATCAGCACGCCGTGCAGCGCCGTCGGGTGGATGAAGATACCTTCCGGATTCGGGTCGCCGCTGCGGCCGGAGTATCGCGCCTCTCTGGCCTCTAGACGATCCTGGATCGCACGTACGTTGTCCGTCTCGACGTAGCACATGTAAATCGACAGGCCGCGCCGTCCGTGAAATCGCCCCATCGCCCCGGACGTCTCCGTGATCTGCGTCAACTCAATCCGGTCCAGCCGCGCGGGCGGGTCAAACAGCGTCAGTGTTCCCGTGTACCCGTACTGATCGCTCGTGAGCGGACTGAAGCGCGACTCGTCGAGGCCGAACGCCTCCGCGTAGAACCCAGCCGCTTCCTGCCAGTCGTCGACGATGTTCGTCGCTTCGTACACGTAGCTGATCAAACCAACGGGCGGTCGTTCGTGGTGCTCCGAGATGACCATCCGCATTCCGCGCGTCTGATCGGCTTCGATGAACAGTTGGCCGCCCTCGTCGCGGTATGCAACTCCCGCATCAGACATGCTCTTGCTGACACCTGCGAGGTCGTTCGTCGAGAATCCGGCCGCGAATATCCCCTCTCGCCACTGCTCGATATGGTCGGCGACGGGGCCGGGACCGGTTGGCTCCAGGAGTTCGAACTCACTATCGCCGGCCTGGACCACGGTCCTCTTGGCGGCGTAAAGAGCCAGTTCGTCTTCGCGGACCTTCTCTGCGCCCAAAACGGCGCCGAAGCTGCGAGCAGCCTCGGCGCCGTCACGGACTGCGAGCTGCATCCGGTCGACGCGCTCTAACATGGTCTTAGGAAGTCCAGCCGATGCTGGACGGCAAGCCTAAATCTCGGCTTGAGGGCAGGCTAGGTTGCCTTACCGATGCGAGTGATCTTGGTGCTACATTCCGGGCACGTGCCCTGAGTGGCGGGGCGGCCGTTCTTAAGAGTGACCTGGACTGCGTTCTGAATCTCCCGCTTGGCGCGGCACTTCAAGCAGTAACCTTCCATTCCGACGAGCTCCTTTCAGGCTATTCACCTATATACCGGGCTGTTCTTCCCGATAGCATACTGTGCGTGACGGCTAAGTCAAGGTGCCTGAGGGCCTATTTCTTTACATTTGTCATAGCTCACGAGCGTATAAGGAAGCAAATCCTCGCCTGCCGCCATTGGTTACGAGCCTTTTATAACTATCGGCAGCCGATTATCGCCCCTGCATGGTGCTAATAGGCGTTTAGCTCGTCTATTAGCTGGCGGAGCCGCCCAAAGTTCGTCCTACCGAAGTCCACCGCCAACCTCTCACAGTCCAGAGCGTCCTCATCCCGTACCTCCTGCGCCGACGCCTCAACCTGTCGGAGACCGTCCGATTGCAGTATGTCCGCGAACGACTCGTTGAGGCTTGCGAGGTCGCTTTCAGGCGGAACTCTCAACACGCGAAGCACCAATGTACCCTTCACGTAGCGCTGCGACTGGTAGTTGCTGTAGAACCGCGCAATGTGTTCCACCGCCTCCCCAACGTCCTTCGTAGCCTTGAGCATGAACAAATCGTCGGGCGATATCAGGCCGCGGCCTATCATGTGCTCCCGCACGAACGCCAGCCAGTCGTCCCAGTAGCGGTTGTCCCTGTCCTCCAGCAACACCACCGGCTTCAGATCGCTCTTCCCCGTCTGCATCAGCGTCAGCAACTCGAACGCCTCGTCCATCGTTCCGAACCCGCCCGGAACCAGCACGAACGCGTCCGACTCCTTTAGGAACGTCACCTTGCGCGTGAAGAAGTACTTGAAGTTGATAAGTTTCGGATCACCTTCGATAAACTCGTTGGCTTCCCCCTCCATCGGCAGCCGGATCGCCGCACCAAAGCTGTGCTCTGCACCCGCCCCCTCGTGCCCGGCGGCCATGATCCCCGGCCCCGCGCCCGTAATCACCATCCAACCCTCTTTCACAATCGCCGATGCGAACCTCCGTGTGCACTCGTAATCCGGGTCGTTGGGAAGTGAACGTGCCGAGCCAAAAATGCCGACCTTGCGACGGCCCCTGTACTGCTTGAATATCTTGAACGAGTACGCGAACTCTTTGAGCGCTGCGCTAACAAGCTTCAGCTCCCCGCGGTTGGCCTCGTTTCGGGCCATACGAACCACGGCCGTCATCATCTCGCGGAGGAGATCGGAGTCGTGTTCCAGCTCAATCGCCTGGACCAGCTCCCCGATACTGGCGTCAATCGCCTCGTCGCCCGTCTTGTACGGACGCCGCACGCGGGACTTCGAATCGCGTGCCATCCCTTCGAGTCTACCATGAGCGATCCGTACGTACGCTGTGCCGGATCAGCCGTGAGGTTTCCCCGTCGCAGCGTAAGATGCTTCTGTGCAGCGAACCATTGTCCACGCCGATCTCGATGCCTTCTACGCCTCCGTCGAACAACTCGACAACCCAGACCTCGTAGGCAAGCCCGTCGTCGTCGGCGAACCACCGGAACACCGCGGGGTCGTCGCCGCCGCCTCCTATGAGGCTCGTAAGTTCGGCATCCACTCCGCTACGCCAATGAGTCGTGCGCTACGCTTCTGCCCGAAAGCGATCCGGATATCGCCGCGGTTCGACCGCTACGGAGAGGTCTCCCGCCAGGTGATGTCGATCTTCCGCGAGGTGACGCCCCTCGTCGAGCCCCTCTCTCTTGATGAGGCGTTCCTTGATATAACGAAGCACGTCACCGGTCACAGCGGACCCGAACGTTTCGGACGCTGGCTCAAAACCCGGGTCAAGAGCGACACCGGTCTTGTCGTCTCCATAGGAATCGGCGCCAACAAGACTGTCGCCAAGATCGCCTCCGATATGGACAAACCGGACGGGCTCGTCGTTGTTCCTCAGGGAAACGAGCGCGAATTTCTTGCGCCGCTCCCTGTCCGCGCTCTTTCGGGGATCGGACCCAAGGGAGAGCAGGCACTTCAGGCTATAGGCATCGAGACGATCGGTCAGATTGCGAGTTCGGATCTCGCCGCTCTGGAAGCGCTACTGGGATCGAGGGCCGTTTCCCTGCAACAGATGTCACGCGGCCTCGACGACCGCGACGTCGAAACGGAACGCGAGCGTAAGTCGGTCGGTGCCGAGACCACGTTCTCCCAGGATCTACCGGACGGGCCGAAGCTGAGGGAAGAGCTTGCCCTGCTAGCGGACGGCGTGGCCAGACGGCTCGTTAGCTCCCAAGCGAGCGGCAGGACGGTCGTGCTCAAGCTTAGATACTCGAACTTCAAGACAATCACCCGCCAGAGCACAAGCGACGAAGCAACGGACGACGCGCAGGCGATCGAGTCAGCAGCTAACGCGCTGCTGGACGCCGTGGTTCAGGAACACGACCGCTTCCGCTTACTCGGTATACACTGCACCAACCTTGCGGAGGAAAGCGGTCCGCAGCTCCGTCTCTGGGAAGAAGCGGGCGACGGAACTTAGCTTGAAGGTCCCGGGCTCCCGATCTCATCGGGGAGGACGATCCAGTTCGGGGACTCGTGTCTGTGGCCATCCTCGTTTGCAGAGTCGGAGTTGATAGTGTCCAGCATGGCGTTCACAACCTGCTGGTCCCACTGACGGCCAGCCCCATCTTTGAGGATCGACACTGCTTCCTCGACCGGCATCCCTGCACGGTACGGCCGGTCCGTCGTCATCGCATCGAAGGCGTCCATGACCGCAACGATGCGTGCTCCCAACGGAATCTTCTCGCCTTTCAGCCCATCCGGGTAACCCTCACCGTCCCATCGCTCGTGATGATGGTAGACGATCGGGTATGCGTTCATCAGGAATCCCACTCGCTTGCAGATCTGCCCGCCTGAGTAGCAATGCTGCTTGACGATTGCGTACTCCTCTGGCGTCAATCGGTCCGGCTTCTTGAGAATGGCATCCGGGACCACGATCTTGCCCATGTCGTGCAGGGCCGCGCCCAATCGCACGATCTCGATCTCCTTCGGCGGCAAGACCAACTTGGACGCCACCGCGCCCGCCTGATCCGCCAGGCGGCGACAATGCCCACCGGTGTACGGATCACGGCTCTCGATCGCCTCCGTCAGAGCCAGCGCCGTGTCAAACGCGAACCTCGACAGCGATTCCCGCTGCTTCACAGTCCGGATCGCCAGTTCGGTCTGGTGCGCCAACCGCTCCAGCCTGCTCAGGTCCTCCGCCGTGAACTTCCGCTCCTCCGGGTAACAGATCACCAGCGCGCCGACTACGTCCGCGTCCAGCTCGATCGGCGCCGCTGCCGCCGATACGTAGCCGACCAGCGCCGCGAAGTTGCGCAGGCCGTCGTAGCGCGGGTCATCGAAGATGTTCTCAGATGCCGCCAGCCGCCCGTGGAGCATCGCCCAGCCTTCTACTCCCTCTCCGAAAGGCGCCCCGTCCGGGAAGAACCGCTCGAAGACTTCCTCGTTGAAGCCGACGGGCAGGAACGGCCTCTGGGCCGTCGTCCCCACTGGCACAGAGATCATGCATATCTTCGCGCCACAAGCCTCGGCGATGCGCCGCGTCGTCTCCTCGACAACCGTCGTTTCATCGCTTCCCGATAGGATGGTCGTGTGAATCGCGGACAGCGTCTCCAGCTCCTGCTGCCGCCTGTCGTTGCGTTCGCTGACCTCCAAGAGATGCTCTTCAGTCAACTCAAGTTGCCTGCGTTGCTCCTGAATGCTCCCCCACTGATTGAGGCTGACGGCCAGGAAGAGATACACCGCCGGCCAGCCCAGCCAGAGCACCGGCATCACCGCAGAATCCATTTGCACGCCAGCCAACTCAAGAGCCGGACTGCTGAAGAAGGAGGCGATAACGGCAATCCCGACCGAAACGGTCAGCGGAAAGCGATAGGCGACGACGATGATCGGCAGGAAGAAAAGCGTCGTGAAGACGCTGGGGATCATGCCATCGACGACAACGAGTCCGCCGATGATGAAAGTGGCCAGGAAGGCGCACAGCACCACGAGAGTAGAGCCGATCCTCGAAGCAGCGAACAAAGGGCCAGTGTCCTGTCTAAATACGGATGATTCCGTCGTTCATTACCTGAGACGGCATCCCGAAGTCCGCGTTACAGGTTATGTTGCGCAGGGCAGCCGAAAGTTGAGAATCGGTTTAGGAATTGCACCTAACCGACCATCGAATACCCACCGTTGACGCTCAGTACCTGACCCGTGATCCACTCAGCCCGCTCCGACGCTAGAAACGCCGCCGCGTTCGCGATATCCGAGGGCTGACCCAGCCGCTGCAGCCCCCTGCCCAGCGGGTACGCCCGCATGATCTGCTCCCCCTCCGCCTCAATCCACTCTCGCGTCGCATCGGTCACCGTCGTTGCCGGCGAAACGCAGTTTACGGTCACGCAGAAACGCCCGACCTCCTTCGCCAACGCCTTGCTGAAGCCGATGACCCCCGCCTTCGCCATCGAGTACGGCACCAACCGCGGCTCGCCCACTCTTCCCGCGTCCGAGATGATGCTCACGATCCGCCCCCAACGGCGCTCGGACATACCCTCGATCACCGCACGGCTGCAGTTCAGCACCCCATACGAAATAAGCTCCATCGTGCGGTCCCACTGCTCGCGATCGCTTGCCGCGAACAACGTGCCCATCGAAGGAAGCGCATCCTGGCCGGCCGTAGCCGCTGGGATCCCAGCGTTGTTCACGAGGATGTCAACCGCGCCAAACTCCTTCGTCACAACCTCCACCGCTCCACGAATCGACTCAAAGTCCGTGACGTCAGCCGCGACGCCGATCGCCTCATGCCCCTCGTCTCTCATCTCGGCCGCCGCCTCGTCCGCACGGTCCTGAAACAGATCGTTCACCGCGATCCTCACGCCTTCAGCCGCCAGCGTCAGACAGATCTCCCGGCCAATCCCTCGTCCCGCGCCCGTAACCAGCGCGACTCGACCCTCAATTCCCAGGTCCATGACCTCTTCCTCCTGCTTCCGAATCGTTGCGCGAGTAGTATAGGCGCTCGGCCCTTGCCAGCCTCACCCCGCGTGCGATAATACGGCCACTCATGATGGCGGATACCCTCGCGATCAACGGTGGACAGAAGATAAGGGAGACAGCGTTCCCGCCCTGGCCAGCCCTCGACGACCGGGATGTCGACGCCGTCTCCGCCGTCCTCAGGTCGGGCGGTCTCACACAGCTCACCGCAGGCACCGTCGCCGAGTTCGAAAACGAGTTCGCATCCTGGCACGGGGCAAAACACGCCATCGCCACCAGTTCCGGCACCACCGCCATCCACATCGCGCTCGCCGCCCTCGACATCGGCACCGGCGACGAGGTCATCGTCCCCGCTCACACCTTCATCGCCTCCGCTACCCCGGTCCTCCACCAGAACGCGACCCCGGTCTTCGCCGACGTCGACGAGCACACCTTCTGCATCTCGCCAGAGAGCGTCGAAGAGCGCGTCACCTCGCGGACGAAAGCCATCATCGCCGTCCACCTCAACGGCCATCCCGCACACCTGAAAGCGCTTCAAGAGATCGCGGAGCCACGTGGCATCGCCTTGATCGAGGACGCTGCACAGGCGCACGGAGCGCTGTACAGAGACCACAAGGTGGGCACGGTCGGGGCTGCCGGCTGCTTCAGCTTCTGGGAGGACAAGATCATGACCACCGGCGGCGAAGGCGGCTGCGTGATCACCGAAGACGACGCCCTCGCCCAGCGCATGCGCCGCGTCCGCCACCACGGCGAGGGACCGATCGAAGGCGAGCGTGCCTACTACCACCTCGAACTCGGATACAACTACCGCATGACGTCGATGCAAGCGGCCACCGGTCTCGTCCAACTGCGCCAGCTCGACGACTACCTCGAGGCCCGCCGACGCAACGCCGCCTACCTGACGGAGCGCCTCGGAGACATCGCGGGCATCGACCCACCGTTCGTCGACGAGTTCACCGTACACAGCTACTACAAGTACATCTGCCGTCTGCGCCCCGAAGCCGGAATCGACATCGCCGACTTCGTCCGCGCTGTCGCCGCCGAAGGCATCCCGATCTCACGCCGCTATCCCACGCCACTCTCCGAGCAGCCAGTCTTCCGCGACGTCGAAGCGGCTCCCTGCCCAACTGCCGACCACCTCGCCAACGAACTATTCACGCTCCTCGTCCATCCCACCATCACGAATTCAGATCTGGACGACGTCGTACAAGCGATAAAGAAGGTTGTATCCGCGCTCCGTAAGCTCGGTTCTGAATGACCGCTCACAGCACGCCTCATCTCGTTGTCCGCCCCGTCATCGCCGATCCGCTAGTATCTAGTGTGAAATGACAGTCCGATTTGGCATCGTCGGCTCGGGATTCGTAGCCTCGCTCCACGCGGAGGCGTTGCAGCAGGTCCCCGGCGCTGAGATCGCCGCCGCCGCCTCGCCCGACCCGGAGCACGTCTGGGACTTCCACCAGAAGTACGACATCCCGCACGCCTTCGGCGACTACAAGGACATGATCGCCAGCGACCTCATCGACGCCGTCACGCTTGCCTGCCCCAACGACCTCCACTGCGAAGCGACCCTGGTCGCGGCCGCCAACAAGAAGCACGTCTTCGTCGACAAACCCCTCGCTCTCAGCCTCGACGAGTGTGACCAGATGATCCAGGCCTGCAAGGATGCGGGCGTGCTCCTGATGTACGGCGAAAACCTCTGCTTCGCCCCCAAATACGTCCGTGCGAAGCAGCTCGCGGACGAGGGCGCGTTCGGCGACGTCTACTACGTCCGGCAGGTCGAGTGCCATTACGGCCCGCACTCCGACTGGTTCTGGGACGTCAAGCGCTCCGGTGGCGGCGTCCTGATGGACATGGGCTGCCACTCCATCGCCTATTGCCGCTGGGTCTTCGGCAACGCCCCCGTCGAGAGCGTCTCCGCCGAACTCGGTACCTTCGTCCACGGCGAGAAGACGAAGGGCGACGACCACGCCATCGTCACCATGCGCTTCGCCGCGACCGAGAACCACCCGAACGGCGGCATCGGCGTCGCCGAGAACTCCTGGGCGCGCACCGGCGGCTTCGACAACCGCGCCGAAATCTACGGATCGAAGGGCCTCACCGTCGCCGACATGTCCCGCGACGATGCACTCAAGACGTACAGCGCCGAAGGCTACGGCTACGCCGGCGAAAAGGCCCAGCACACTAAGGGCTGGACACTCACCACTCACAGCGAAGGCTGGTCGTACGGCTTCCCGCAGGAGATGGCCCACTTCACCGAATGCATCGAACAGGAGAAGCAACCCATGCTCACCGGCGAAGATGGCCGCGCCATACTCGAGATCATCTCCGCCGCCTACGCATCCGCCCGCACCGGCAAACGCGTCAAGCTCCCATTCGAAACCAACGCCAAACTCCCAGTAACCCTCTGGCGGCGATAGCCGTGGACCCCCTGCGCTAGAATGACCCCATGACCACCGAAACAGCCCCTGACGTCGAGTTCGAACCCGCGACCGCCGAAGACCTGCCACTCATCCGCGAAACAGCCGACAGGATGATTCTGGACACGGACGATCTCGCGCCTGAGCAGTTCATCACCGTCCGCCGCGACGGCAACATCATCGGCTTCGGACGCATCCGGCCGTACAACGAGACATACGAGCTGGCGACCCTCGCAGTCGTTGAAGAAGAACGAGGCCACGGCCTCGGCGAAGCGATCTCGCGGGAGTTGATCCGCCGCTTCCCGCAGGACGAGGTCTACGTCGTCACCGACGTGGTCGAATACTGGGAGCGCCTCGGCTTCATCTGCACCGACATCCTCCCGCCCGAGCTAGAAACGAAACGCACCACCGCCTGCGAGACCCTCCGCCCCGGCGCCACCGGCATGATCTACGACCGTCTCATCGAGCGAATGCCAACGCTGGCAGACGTCTACGCGGCTCGAACCGCGATCGCACCACACCTTCAAAGAACACCCCTCATCCACAACCCTAAGCTCTCCCGCGAGCTGGACTGCGATATCCACGTCAAGATGGAGATGTTGCAGCCCATCGGCGCATTCAAAGTCCGCGGCGGCATCAACCTCGCATCCACACTGGACGAAGAAGAGCGCTTGCGCGGCATCATCGGCGCCTCTACCGGCAACCACGGACAGTCGCTGGCTTACGCCGCCAACCTCCTCGGCATACCCTGCCTCATCGCGATGCCCGAAGAGGCCAACCCAATGAAGGTCGAATCGATGCGTGCCCTTGGCGCCCAGGTCGAGTTTCACGGCACCGACTTCGAACTCGCGCGTGAATGGGCCGAGGGCCACGCCCGCGAGACGGGCATGAGGTATGTCCACCACGTGAACTCGCCGGAGCTTGTCGCCGGCGTCGCCACCATCAGCATCGAGATCATCGAAGACCTCCCGGACGTCGACGTCATCATCGCCCCCGTCGGCGGCGGCAGCAGCGCCGTCAGCCATTGCATAGTCGCCAAGGCCCTCCGCCCCGAGGTTGAGGTCATCGGCGTCCAGGCTGCTGGGGCGCCCGCCTTTTACCGTTCGTGGAAAGAGCGTCGCATTCAGGAAGCGGGCATCGACACCGCCGCCGAGGGCCTCGCCACCGGCCGCGCCTATTACGTCGCCGTCAAAACCTTCATCGATCACCTCGACGACATGGTCCTCGTCACCGAGGACGAGATCGACGAAGCGATCCGAACGCTGATTCGCACAACACACGTCGTCGCCGAGCAAGCCGGCGCCACCTCGACCGCCGCCGCGATGCAGATACGCGACAGCCTCAAAGGCAAGAAGGTCGTGCTGATCGCCAGCGGCGGTAACCTGACGCTGGACGCCCTGCGCCGAATCCTCAACTCGGGTTAGACAACGCATGGCCCTCCTCGCCGGCGCCGCGACAGTCGACATCACACCGCCTCCGGGCGGCCAGATGGACGGCTACGGCAACCGCACGCAGCCGTCGACTGGCGTCCACGACCCCCTCTTCGCCCGAATCCTCGTGCTCGACGACGGCGCGTCGCCCTGCGCCATCGTCGGCTGCGACCTGCTCGGCATGCACCCTGGGATCACCGCCGAAGTCCGCGACCGCGTCACCAGCGCCACTGGAATCGCCCCGGAAGCCGTGCTGGTCGCCGCCACACACAGCCACGCCGGCCCGCGCGGACTTCGGGGCGGCATGTTCTCACGGCTCGACGAGCCGTTAGCGGCCGAAATCGCTGAAAAGGTATCGAACGCGATCGTCGCCGCCTACGAAGCTCGCCGCCCGGCGATCCTCAAGCTCGGCCAAGCGCACCTCGACACCGTCAGCATGAACCGCCGCCATCCCGACTGGCCGAGCGATCCCATCCTCCGCGTACTCCTGATCGACGGCATCGACGCTCCGCCGGTCGCCACGCTACTCAACTTCGCCTGCCACGCCACGATCACGAACGGCTCCAACCTCCTGTTGTCAGCCGAGTTCCCCGGCGCTGCTTGCAGGATCGTTCAAGAACACACGGAGGCGCCATGCGTCTACCTCAACGGCGCTTGCGGCAACGTCAATCCCGTCTGGATCAAGCAGGACTTCGATAGCGTCGCGCGCGTCGGCCAGATCATCGGCGGTCAGGCCCTCCGAACTGTTGGCGAGCTGCGTACTCTCGGCGCCGGGCAACGCGCGCACAACATCCGCTGGGACGAGTTCCCCGAGAAGCCCGTCCCCGGCCGCATCGTCGAACCCGCATTGCGAGCGACCCGCCAGGAGATCGAACTGCCGCTCCGCCCCTTCGACGACGACGCCACGTACGCCGAGAAGATCACCTCGCTCGAGAACGAACTGTCTTCCACTGACGAGCGCAGCACCGAGCGTCGGGATGTCATGGCACAACTCACATGCGCGCAGACGGAGCGATGGGCCGCTTTGTGGGCGCGCCAGCAGGACAATCCATCGAGCCAACGAACGGAGATTCAAGCGCTCCGCCTCGGCGAAGGCCTCGCCATCGTCGGGCTGCCAGGCGAGTTCTTCGTCGAGACCGCAACCGCCCTCCGCGCCGCATCTGGCATAGACGACCTCCTCGTCGCCTGCTACGCCAACGACTACGTCGGCTACGTCATCCCCGAAGACGCTTACGCACAAGGCGGCTACGAGTCCGGTGCCACGTTCTGCGCGGAGAACGCCGAGCGCATGATTGCCGACGCTGCGACTACCCTCCTCGCGAGCCTTTAGCGACGTGAGACACGATTCCGAAGAGAACTGCCTTGCGTGCGACCTCACCTCAGGCGTTCGCCCCCTGCCCGGCGGCAGAGTCTACGAGACCAGCGCCTGGGTTGTCGAGCCCTGCATCGGACCGCTTCCCGTCGGCACGCTCATCGTCAAGCCGTTTCGCCACTGCCTGTCGATCTCGGACCTCCAGCCTGACGAAGCCGACCAGCTTGGACCGCTCCTCAGCCTAACGTCCCACGCAATCACCGAACTCACGAACTGCGACCAGGTCTACGTCTGCCTCTGGTCGCACGCCGAATGGACGCCGAGCCACATCCACTTCGTGCTGCAGCCCGCCTGGAACAGCCAGCAGGATGCACACGAGCGCCCCGGCCCGTTCATGCAGGAGACCATGTTCCGCAGCGGCGAACCACCGAACGACGACGAGGTCGCGACTTTCTGCGAACGCGCGCGTGCATTGCTCTCGTCGATCGAGGAGGAACGGAAATGACCAAGCGCGTTCTCATCATTGTCGCTCACGCCGACGACATGGAGTTCATGGCCGCCGGCACCATCGCCCGCATGACTGACATGGGCTACGAAGCCCGCGAGATCATCGCCACCAACAACGAGCGCGGCACCCTGGACTCCGACTGGAGCCCCCGCTTCACCGCCGACACCCGCCGCGAGGAGGCCCGTCGCGGCGCCAAGGTCCTCGGCGTTAACCCGGACGTCGAGTTCCTCGGCTACGAGGACGGTCGCCTCAGCGAGACCCCCCTCAATGAACTTCGCGAGCGCTGCATGCGCGCGATCCGCACCCACAAACCCAACATCATCTTCACCTGGGACCCGTTCACCCCCTACGAAGACCACCAGGACCACCGCTCTATCGGCCTCGCCGCCACGGAGGCCGCCTCCTTCTCCCACTTCCCCCTATACCACCCCGAGCACCGCGACGACGGCCTCGAACCTCACTACGTCGGCGAGCGCTACTTCTTCGCGAAATCCCCACGGGACGTCAACAAGACCGTCGATATCACCGCCACCATAGACCGCAAGATCGACGCCCTCTGCGAGCACGTCTGCCAGATGGAAATGACCGTAACGGACCTGCAGGTCCAGCTCGCCGCCTCGGGCCTCGACCTCCCCCAGCTCAAAGACGCCGACCGGAGAGACTACCGACCACTAATCGACGCCCAGATCAGGGCCTGGGCTGCCAGCACCGGGCGTGAGGACGGGTTCGCCTACGCAGAGGAGTTCCGTCGCGTACGTTTCGGTGGAATCGAGCGTTTCGCGCGCACGGCGGGTCAGGAACTAGCGGACGACGTCTAGCCTGCTCGGGCACTCTGTACAGAAACGCCGCTCAGATTCACGGCAGGTACACCAGACGGTGCGGGCCTTCTAGGCCTCTGCGGCTATTGGCTTCGCAAACACCCGCTGCGGTTCTGCGGAGGCGGCGGCGCCGTTGAACAGACCGAGTCCATCCGCGGTAGAGAAGGCGTCCACGACCTGTGGATCGAATTGCGTGAGCGAATTCCGAACGATCTCTTTGATCGCCATCGCGTGGCTCATCGTCTTCCGGTACGGCCGGCCGCTAGTCATCGCTACGTAAGCGTCGACCACCGCGAAGATGCGTGCGCCAATCGGTATGTCATCACCTTTGAGGGCGCGCGGGTAGCCCTGTCCATCGAACCGCTCGTGA
>JACZRQ010000031.1:0-4308 GCA_022574655.1 Chloroflexota bacterium | reverse complement strand
CGATCGAGCTGAGAATCTCGAACCCCGTCTGAGGATGTCGTTTCATCTCGACCCAGTCCCGATCGCTAAGTGCGCCGCTGCCAGCCAAGACGTCTTCCGCAATCCCCAGCTTGCCAATGTCGTGCAGGATCGCTGCCTGTTCGATCAGGCGAACCTCATCGCCGCGCAACCCCATCTGCAAGGCGACCACCGCCGAGAGCTTCGAAACCCTAATGGAGTTCGAGAGCGTAATGTTGTCCTGCAGGCCCAGCGCTCCGCTGAGCAGTGAGATGATCGCCTCATAGTTAGACCCCATCGACTCGACAGAAGTCGGCGCATCACGGTAAAGGCGCCCGTATCGCGTCGCCAGCATCCAGCACAACGGCACCAGGACTATGCTCCACGCGATTAGCGCTGCCGAAACCGAGAGGAATAGCGCAATCGCTGAGACCACTCCGCCCGCCAACATTGCGAGCGCCAAGGGCAGCATCCAACGTTGTTTCTTCCTAACCCGCGACATCGTGCTTAATCGCCTCCCTCGCCCGCTTCTCCAGCCTGCGTACGGAAATCTTAGATTCCGATGACATGATCATCAGGCAAGGTCTCCATATCAAAGCGACGGTCCTCTGGCGCCATTTGTTGCCCTAACTTGCTCGACACTTTGTTCGCGTACATGTCGGTATCCGCCCACTGGATCATCTCTCCAACGCTCTCGCCACCCCACGGATAGCCGGCCACGCCGATCGAGACTGTCACCATAATCTCCGTCAAGCCTTCTTTGTACATCGGAACCTGCTCCAGCTCTTCCCACAACCTCTTCGCCATCCCGAAGGCGCCCCGCTTGTCGGTAGACCTCAACAACACTCCGAACTCGTCTCCACCGAGTCTAGCGGCCAGATCCGTGTCACGAGTGTGCTTGGCGATAGCATTCGCCACGTTCGCAATCACGACATCCCCAACCGAGTGGCCATACTCGTCGTTGATCCCCTTGAGACCGTCTATGTCCATCAGAAGGATCGCTAGAGACTCCTTGGAGACCTGCGACTTTTCCACCTCACCGCGCAAGCTCTCGTAGAAGTGGCGCCGGTTGTACAGGGCCGTCAACTCATCGCGCGAAGCCAACTCCTCGAGCTCCGTCATGCGGTCCATCAAATGTGACTGGAACTTCCTGAGCACCTCCACCTGCATCCGGCGAGTCACCACATTCGTAAAGAGACCGTACGTCAAAGGTACGATAGCGGCCAAGAGATACGCGGCATATTGCCACGCGTGATTTGCTGTTGCCATCAACAACACCAGCACGCCTATCGTCACAACGCTCACAGCCGCGCCGCCGAACCAGGCTACGCGGTTAATCTGATCTTCTTCTCGTGCCACCTCGCCGGCTGAATCAACTACATCACGCCGCGAAGGAAACTCGGTACGCTCGCCCTGCATTTACACCTACGATTCCATGGCTTCGGAACTCAGTCCGTCCGATAACCCAGACGTGAAAGTTATGTCACGGGTTACAGGAATCGGCGCCCGCGGGCACGCGTTAACGGTTTCTTATACCGCTTCTTCACTTCGAAGGCGAGTTCTCCACCCACCCAGGTCGCGACGACCCTCAGGTCACTGTCTAACGCTACAAGATCAGCGTCGTATCCCTGCTCGATGCGCCCTTTACGATTGCCGGCCGCAACCGCAGCCGCTGGAACCGTCGATGCCATACGGACGACGCCAGCCAGATCGCAGACGCCCCACCGAACCACGTTCCGCACCACACTATCCATCGTCGAGGCGCTCCCGGCGATCGTGCCGTCGGGAAGCGTCACTCGTCCGTCCTTGAGCGTCGCTACTTGGTCCCCCAAGCGAAGCGAACCTTCCCGCCTTCCGGCCATCGGCACTGCGTCTGTAATCAGAGCCACGCGCTCCGTTCCGAACGCCTGCACCAGCATCGATACGGTCGCGGGATGCAGATGCACTCCGTCCGCGATCACCTCGATCGTCACTCCCGCAGAGTCAAGCGCCGCGCCCACGATCCCCGGATCGCGGTGGTGAAACGGACTCATTCCGTTGAAGGCGTGCGTCACATGCCTCGCGCCGCCGCCAAACGTCCGCAGCGCCACGTCGTAGCTCGCCGCCGAATGACCTACGGAAATCGTCACGCCCCGCGCCTGAGCCGCCACAATCACCTCGTTCGCCCCCTGCACCTCCGGCGCCACCGTCATCAGCCTGAGCGAGCCATCGCTCGCGTCGTGTAGCGCCTCGAACACGCCCACGTCTGGTGGTGTGATCCACGACGGAGGGATCGCACCCGGCCGCTCCAGGCTAAGAAACGGGCCCTCGAGGTTGATCCCGATCAGCTCCGCTCCGCCCTCGGACTCTTCCGCAGATGCCAACGCCTCCACGGATAGCCTACCGTCCTCGATGCTCAGGCCGATCACCGTCCCCAGGAACGACGTTACGCCCGTGCTCGGAACCCACCGCCGGAAGCCACGAACGTCATCTGCCCTCCCCGTATCGAACGAGAAGCCGCCACCCCCGTGCACGTGCAGATCGACAAACCCAGGTACAAGTGTCAATCCCTTGAGATCGATCGATTCTCCCGCATCGGGGCCATCGCCCTCACCGAGATCGCTGATCCCACCGTCCTCCACCACCACCCAACCCGGCGACAACTCCCTATCCGGCGTAATGACGCGATCAGCGCGAAGGACAGTCCCAGGTTCCATCTGCCATCATCATACGGCCCTAACCTCCCCGCTTGTCCCGCCTACCAAACGCCAGCCGCGTAGGGGCGAGGAAAGCCTCGCCCGGTGGGGCCCGGGTGACCGGCCCCGCCGACTGAAGTCGACGGCTCTGACTCGAAGCCCCGCACTTCAGTGTGCGGTATGCTCCCCACCAACGACGCGCAGCTCCGACTACAAGAAACCCGCGGCGACCGTGTTACACTGTCGCCACTAACTCACGGGAGGAGATCGCTCGGTGGAGCAAACGATCCGGCTTCAAGGGGAGATAACGCCGGAACAGGTACAGAAAAGCCCCTACGTCTACCTCCCGTTCGAAGTACCCACCGGCGCCACGCGGGTAAACGTCTCCTACTCCCACTCGGAGCCTGCCACCGCCCCGTTCGGCTTGGGCCCGGGCAACACCGTCGACATCGGCATCTTCGATTCCAGAGGCCACGACTTCATCACCGCCCCCGGCTTCCGCGGCTGGAGCGGCGCCTCCAAGCGTGAGTTCCACATCGGCTGGCGCGAAGCGACCCCCGGTTACATCCCCGGCCCGCTCTTCCCCGGCGAATGGAACATCCTGCTCGGCGTCGAACGCATCGAACTGCACGGCCTCCGCTACGACGTCGAAGTGAAGCTGGACATCGGCGACGGCACGAAAGCGCCTGACGAAGAGCCCTCTCCGCCCGATGATCGCCCGACAAATCAGCCATCCGGACCAAGCCGCTGGCTGAAGGGCGACCTTCACTGCCACACGCTCCACTCCGACGGCCTCAACTCCGTCGAGGAGATCGTCAGGAATGCGGTCGAGAAGGGCCTCGACTTCCTCGCTATCACGGACCACAACACGACCACCCATCACCAGGAACTCGTACGCCTCTCGCACCTCCCGATCATCCTCATCCCCGGCGAGGAAGTGACCACCTACTGGGGTCACGCCAACACCTGGGGCCTCCGTGAATGGATCGAGTATCGCTGCGTCGATGAGGAATCGATGGCCACCGTCCGCAAGTACGTACTACGGCAAGACGCCCTCATCTCCATCAACCATCCCAAGTCCATCGGGCCACCCTGGCGGTTTAAGGGCTGGGAAGGCTACCCATGCATGGAGGTCTGGCAGGCCCCCTGGCGATTCTACAACTGGGAGTCACTACAGCGTTGGGACGGACTCCTCCAGCGCGGAGAGCGCGTCGTTGCCGTCGGCGGCTCGGACACGCACTCCATACCACCCGCGCCGACCCGTCATCCGCACGGCATCGCCAACCCCACGACATGGGTCTACGCCGAAGGCGGAGCGTCCGAGTCCACGATCCTTGATGGCATCCGCAAAGGACACGTCACCATCTCAGACGCGCCCGACGGCCCGCAGCTAACCCTTCGCGCTGACGAGGACGGCGACGGCGAGTACAACAAGCTCCCGGGCGACTCCGTCACCGCCCCTGAGGGTAAGCGCGTCCGCTTCCGCGTCGACATCTACGGAGGAATGGACCGCCGACTCTGGATCGTCGTCGACGGCAATCCCATCGATATCATCCCGCTCGACCAGGTCGAGTCCACGTTCACCTTCACACTCGAACTCTCCGGCCGCAGCTACGTCCGCGCCGCGCTGCGCCGC
>JACZRQ010000134.1 GCA_022574655.1 Chloroflexota bacterium | reverse complement strand
ACTTTAAGGTTGCGTTCGAATACGAAGTCAAGTTCCGTCGCGCCAATGCCCAGAGCGTAGAGCATGACGTCGCGGTCATCGTAGGTGTAGGTTGTCTCCTGAAGTTCTTGCCCGACGATGTCGGGGCCTAGCTGAGGTCGGTCGCTCACTGGGTTGGGGCTCCCTTCTGGAGGTGGGGGAATATTCGGCCCATGGTTTGGCCGTTGATGTTTGCGAACTCCTCCGCGCCCGCCATGTCGGTGATTTTCGCAATGTTGTCTCGAACCTGCTCCGGCGTGACGTCGCCATCGATGAAGGTGCCCTGGGCCTCGTACATCGCCGCGCGAGAGAAGTAGCCGCCGCCAACGGAGTAGATTCCGCCACTTTCCGTACACTCTTCCGAGCAGAGATAGGCGACGATCGGTGATACCAGTTCGGGCTTCAGCATTTCTAAGGCCTGAGGTGGGAGCACGTCTTCAGTGAGACGGGAAGCGGCGATCGGGGCGATGGTGTTGACGATAATGTTGTACTTGGCGCCTTCCAGCTTGAGCACGTTCATCATACCGACTACGGCCATCTTCGCGGCCGCGTAGTTCGTCTGCCCGAAGTTGCCGTAAAGACCGGCAGCGGAGGTCGTGAAGATAATGCGGCCGTAGGAGTTCTGGCGCATCACGCGAAGGGCCGGTTGAGTGACGTTGAAGCCACCCTTCATGTGCACCGTGACAACGGCGTCCCAGTCGGCCTCTTCTAGATTGTGGAAGGCGCGGTCGCGCAGGATGCCAGCGTTGTTGACGAGGATATCAACCTTGCCATAGGCATCGAGCGCCGTCTTGACTATCGCCTCGCCGCCCGCCAGGGTGTCGACGCCATCGTAGTTCGCGGTTGCTTCACCGCCGGCGTCTTTGATCTCCTGTACGACCTGATCCGCCATTGCGGAGCCGCCTTCGCCGGTCCCGTCTCGCGCGCCGCCGAGGTCGTTAACGACGACCTTGGCTCCGTGGGCAGCTAGCAGCAGCGCATGGGAGCGGCCAAGTCCGCCGCCTGCGCCGGTGACGATGGCGACCCTTCCGTCGAATCGAATATCAGTCATTTGGCGACCTCCAATTTAGGGCGTGCTAAGCGAAGAGCGTGCTATTCATTTCACATTCGGGATGCACTGTCAATTGTGGAGCTTTGCTGAGATTGGTGATCTTGATCTAGGGCCGCGGATTTGGATCGGCGCCCAACTGGCTTCGAATCTGGATCAACCGAAGGACGTCCGCTCGCGTCACGAAACCGACGAACGAACGGGCGTCGATGACCGGTAATTGATGAATGTCTTTGGACACCATGATCTCCAACGCATGCGTTAGATCGTCGTCCAGCCCGACCATTTGGAGCTGTTCCCTGGGTGTCATAGCTCGAAAAGCGCTGGTGTCAGGCCATTGTTCGGTGGCGACTTTCTGCAGATCGCTCATCGAGAGCAAGCCCAGTAGATCATCCGATACGACGATCGGAACACAGCGCTGGCTGTGTCCGAACATCAAACTGGTGACGACCTCGTCGAGCGGCATGTCAGGGGGCGCTGGGTAGAAGCCACGGTTGAGCATCTCACTGACCTTTATGCCCTCTAGAGCGCGGCGGAGGACAAGCTGCTGGTACGAGGACTCAGCCGAGTTGCGAAGGAACCAGCCGATGACGATGAACCAGACACCGCCGATGAACGATCCGACTAGAATCGAGACGACTCCTATTGCTATGAGGCCGAAGGAAATCACGGTACCGGCCGTAGACGCCCAGCGGGTCGCCTTGATCATGTTACCGCTGCGCGCCCAAAGTGCGGCCCGAAGCACCCTTCCCCCGTCAAGCGGGAATCCCGGAAGCATGTTGAAGATGCCGACGGCGATGTTGATGACGAACAGATACTCCGCGATTGCGAACGGTAAGGTGTCCTCAAGGTCGTTGAGCAAGCCTATGAGAGCGATGACGCCGGCGATGATGCCGATAGCGAAGCTGGTGAGAGGGCCTACGATCGCGACCTTGAACTCTTGCTTGGCGTCGCTCGGCTCGGCGCCGAGTGAAGATACACCACCGAAGATAAAGAGCGTAATGTCCTTGACGGGGAGCCCCAGGCGTCGTGCAACGATCGAGTGAGAGAGCTCGTGCAACAAGATCGAGCTGAAGAAAAGTATGGTCGTCACGATAGAGGCGACCCACGCCTCGGTACTGCTCCAGGTTTCGTAGACTTCGCTGTAAAAGCCGGTGGCTAAGAACCACGTCAGGAGGAAGAAGATCGCAAACCAGCTCCAATGGATCTTGATGTCGATCCCGGCGATTCGTGCGATCTTGAAGGCGTTCATCTAACTTTCGAAATTTCGGGTTGGGCGCATTGGTTCCAACATAGCACAACGCTCAGGCCAGTCCTGGAGTGGTGGGAGTGATCGGCTTCAGACGAGTGATATAGTCTCAGAGCGTTGACCGAAGATGTCTTGACTGGCTATAAGGGTCGTACTAAGAACGCGGCGATCAGTCAATCGGCAAGCGCGGTGTCTATTGGAGGCGGAATGGCAGACTCGAACTACTGGAAACGGCTTCAACGAAATCGAATCACTCGTCGTGCCCTGCTGGGAAGCGCTGCGATTACGGCGGCGGGCGGCGCCGCGGCGCTCACAGTTGGCTGCGGCAGCGGGGGACTGTCGGGACCTGATTTCACGCCGTGGCCAGCGGACGCGACACCGGCGCCAGGCGGGAGCATCACGTGGGGCCGCATCCTGGCGACGCTTGGTATCGACCCGCACGTCGACCTTACGGGCCTTGACATCGATACGCTGATATATAGCTACATGTACGGCTGGGCGCCCAAGGCGGAAGAAGCCGTCTTGAACAACCTGGCGAAGGACATGGAGGTGATCGACGAGACCGAGTTCATCTTCACGCTCAACAGGGGCGTAAAAGTGCACCCGACCGCGCCCGTTGGCGCCGGCGAAGACATCATTTCCGAGGACGTCAAGCAGAGCTTCATTCGCAGGGGGACATCGATCAGCGCTCCGGACAAGCGTTTCGCGAAGTTCATCGCAGGCGCGCTTGATAGGGACCTGTTGTCGGCAGCGTTGGAGACGCCGGACGACTACACTTTCCAGTTCAAGATGAAGGAGCCGTTCGTTCCCGCGATACGGGAGATGGCGAACCCCACCTGGGCGATTGTGCCGGCGAAGATCATAGACAAGTTTCTCAGCCTGAGCCAAGTTGCGTATGGCAGCGGGCCGTTCATGCTTGATGAGTTCCGGGGGTCGGAGCGGATCGTGCTCAAGAAGCACCCGGAGTACTTCATTCCGAACCGCCCGTACCTCGATGAACTCACCTACATCGTGATTACGGAGAACTCTTCGTTGCTGGCAGCGTTTCGGTCGGGTCAGCACGATGTTAGCGGCGCCTTTTTAACGCGGCGTGACGCCGAAGACCTGATGGAGGACCCGCGGATGATCGTGGCGTCGACGCCGTCCGGGTTCTATCCCGTGATCCAGATGAAGATGAAGCCGCCTTTCGACGACATTCGGGTGCGCAAGGCGATCGACCTTGCATTGGACCGCGACGAGTTCATCGATGGTCTGCAGGACGGCCGGGGCAATTACAACGGCCCGATCCAGTGGGTGCAAGAGCGGTGGACGCTGCCGCAGGAGGAGCTACGAGAGTTCTACCAGTACCGGCCGGATGAGGCGAAGGCGCTACTAGACACCGCCGGTTTCCCGGACGGCTTCGACGTGAAGATGAAGATCCCGAGCATCCCAGGCATCAGCTTCGTCACCGACTTCGCGCTGCTCATCAAGGAGCAGCTCGGGCGGATCAACATCAACATCACCATCGATGAAGTTGAGCTTGGCGCCTACATCAGCAGCGTAATCTTGTCCGGCAACTTCGACATGACGTTCTTTCCGAACCTGCCGTGGGACGAGCCCGACCGTCCGTTGAGCTTCTATCACTCGCTAGGCATAACTGGGACCGGCAACTGGACGAACTACTCGAACCCCGAGCTGGACAAGCTGATCGACGCACAGGCTCGGGAGTTCGATGTCGACAAGCGCCAAAAGATCATCATCGACGCACAGCGGATGATTCTCGATGAGCACGGTCCCCAGATCACGCTAACGGGTGGATTCGCCTTCCAGGCTCGCTGGGGGTACGTCAACTTCCCGTTCGAGGTGTTCCCGTTCCAGGCACCGGAAGACAACCTGGGGAACCCGTTCGGGGTCGACATCTGGAGGCAACCGGTAGGGGCGTAGGCGTTCACATACTTAGCGGTCGCTAAGTTAAGCATCGCGGGCCTAAAACTGTTGACAGAAGGCGTCGCGGATCGCTATAAACGACGTACAATTAAGCAGAAAAGATGAGCCTTTGCCGGAAGGGTTCTCGCCAAAGCCCCTGAGCCCCAAAATGGGAGGTCGCATGGAAGACTCCAACTACTGGAAGCGTTTGCGCACGAATCGTGTGACACGACGTGCTCTGTTAGGTGGTACGGCGACTGTGGCTGCCGGTGGCGCCGCTGCGCTGGTAGTCGGCTGCGGAGGTGGAACGGGAGATGGGGGGGATGACTTCGAGATCCTTGGTCCGGACGCCACGCCGATCCCGGGCGGGACGATCACCCAGGGGCGAAGCATCAACGCACTCGGGATCGACCCTCACGTCGATCTGACGGCGCTGGATATAGACCAACTCCTTTACAGCTACCTCTACGGCTGGGCTCCGGACGCCGAAGAGCAGGTCTTCAACAACCTGGCAGAGTCGATGGAAGTGATCGATAACGTCACCTTCAACTTCACACTGAAGCGGGGTGTGAAGATACACCCGAATGCTCCAGTCGGCGCCCTCGAAGAGATGAACTCCGAAGACTGCAAGCAGAGCATCGTTCGCAGGGGGACATCCATCTCGGCGCCGGACAAGCGCTTCGCGAAGTTCATCGCGGGTGCTATCGATAAGGAGTTGTTGGCGGCGGCGATTGAGACGCCGGACCCTCAGCACTTTACGTTCACGATGAGCGAGCCGTTCGTGCCGGCGATCCGCGAGATGGCGAACCCGACGTGGGCGATGGTGCCCGCGAAGATCATCGATCAGTTCCTCAGCCTCAGTCAGGTCGCGTTCGGAAGCGGTCCGTTCATGCTGGACGAGTTCCGCGGCTCCGAGCGAATCGTTCTCAAGAAGCATCCCGAGTACTTTATTCCCGACCGCCCCTACCTCGATGGAATCACCTACATCATCATCACGGAGAACTCGTCGCTGCTCACCGCGTTCAAGTCACGCCAGCACGACGTCAATGGGGCGTTCCTGACGAGCAAGGACGCCGAAAGTCTTGCCGAGAATGAGTTCGTTGAGATCGCGTCGGCCCCGTCCGGTTGCATACTTCCATCATCCAGTGTGGAGAAGTCAGTCTCACCCCACGCATTCGAACTGGTCTGCACTAGTGAAGTAATCCTAATCGGACCCGTAAAGTCTGCATCGAATTCAATGCTCCTCGCTCCAGGATAAATTGTGATCAGGTTTTCCATC
>JACZRQ010000133.1 GCA_022574655.1 Chloroflexota bacterium | reverse complement strand
ACGAGTACTACTTCTACACGAATCCGATGTTTCAGACGGGTCACGAGAAGTACGCTTGGCTCAACGGCATCGTGGCAGTCGGACGCGGCAAGATAACGCCTGGCGCCGTCGAGTACCGCGTCTGGGCGCTGCGGTAGCGGCGACAGACCGTGCGCCTACGTTCGTATTCCGTACTACGCTGGTAGCACTCGAAAGGGCGCTCTAAGCGCCTACGTCCTTGAACATCGATCCAGACACCTTGCGGATCAGAAAGCGCGGTGCGAACTTCGCCAGGCCCACGGCGGCCTGATTCGTGGGACCGGGCACAACGATCGCCCTCCCTCGTGCGGCGCCCCTGAGGGCCGCTAAAACGACCTTGTCCGCCGTCATCACGCCAATCGACGGCATCTTCTCCGCATCGACCTTGGCCACTTGCTGGAACTCCGTCATCACGACGCCGGGGCAGAGGCAAGTCACGTTCACGCCGTGGGGCTTGGCCTCCTCATGCAGCGCTTCTGTGAAGCTGAGTACGTACGCCTTCGTGGCCGCGTACGATGCCATGTGCGGTACCGGCTGGAACGCACCGACGGAGCCGACGTTGATGATCGTGCCGTGCTTCTTCGCGATCATCCGCCCGAGCGCCGCATGAGAAAGCTTCGTCAGCGCCCCGATGTTGAGGTCGATCTCTTCCATCTCCCGGCCGATCGGAAGTTCGGCGAAGTCACCCGCTGTGCCGAACCCGGCGTTGTTCACCAACATCGTGATGTCGTCCTGCTTAAGCCGCTCCGCCACGGACGCTACGCCTGCCTTCTTCGAAAGGTCAGCCTCGATTACCTCGGTCTGAACGTCGTTCGCCGACGATACTTCCTCTGCGATCGCGTCCAGACGGTCCTTCCTGCGAGCGACAAGCACGAGATCGAAGCCGCGCGCCGCGAGTTGACGTGCGAACTCCGCGCCGATTCCCGATGACGCTCCGGTTACGACCGCAACTCCTCGATTCTTACTGCTCATGAAACTTCCTCCCTGGGTTCTTCGATTGATGAAATTTGGCGTCGTGCTCTATACGATCACGGCCTGATCGAGGCATTTGATGTCGTGGGGCGGTCTGCATTCAGTCTTAGATCAGGCTAACAGCTCTAGTACCTCGGCGGCCGCTCGTTCGCCGGAGCGTACGGCGCCGTCCATGTAGCCCGGGAACATCGTTGCCGTTTCGGTGCCGGCCCAGTGGATCGAGCCGACAGGTTCGCGCAGCGCTGAGCCACAGGACACGAGTGTCCCGGCTGGAAATACCGACCCGTAGCAACCGCGGCTCCACTGGTCGGCTGGCCAGTCCTTCTCGACGTAGCCCGAGGGCTTCGCCGCCTTCGGGCCGAAGTAGCGCTCCATGCATTGCACGACAGCGTCGCGCCGTTCCTCTTCGCTGGCGTTGGCGAATCGGCGTCCGTCGCCGCCCTCGATGAACGTGACGAGTACGCCGGGGGAGCCGCTGAGCGGTGTGTTGTCGAAGGAAACTCGTACTGGTCCGGTATCGCTCACGACTCGACCAGATAGGCCCTCGTCACGCCAGAACGGCTCATCGTAGAGTACGTGAACCTTGATCACGCAGCCCATCGGCGCGCGCTGCGTGAGTTGGTCTCGGATCGCCGGCATCGCCGGGTCGTAGTCGATACGTCCGGCGAGCGGCGGAGGCAGGGTCACGATGACCCGTTTCCCCTGCACCTTGAAACGGTCGCCCTCGACAGTCAGCCGCTCTCCGTTCTGAGTGATGCGTCGCACGGGATGCGAAAGGTGGACTCGATCTCCGAGCAGCTCCGCTGTCCGAATCGCGACGAGCTGTGTTCCGCCGTCGTATTGCTCAGCCTGTGCGCCGCCCTCGGTCGAGACGAGGTTCATGATCCCCTGGCCCGCCTTCGCGTACCACAGCATGAACAGAAGTGAGAGATCGTGCGGCTCGACTGCGTACACCGCCTCGATCGCGGTCTGGACACGCGTCTTAGCTGTCGCGTCCTGGATATTCGCGTCCATCCAGACCTGGAACGTCTGGGCGTCCCACTCTCGGGCGTGCTCCGCGTTCCATGGATCGTCGGTCGGTACCTCTTCCGACATCTGCGTGAGCGTGCGAAACGCGTTCAGCGTCTCGATCAGCGTGGCCGGGTCGCCTCCGTCCGGCACGTCGCCGTCGTGAACGGTACGGGCGCCATCCATATAGTCGACGTTCTTCATGCCTGCGCCTGGAGTGGGAAACCGCTTAACGCCCATCTCATCGGCAAGCGCGATCATGTGGTCCTGTCCTGGGCCGACCCACTGCGCGCCGACGTCGAGTGCCTGACCGTCACCGATAGGGTGGTTCAGGACGCGTCCGCCGACCCGGTCACGCGCCTCGAGAAGGATCGTTGACACGTCTCGCTTTACGAGTTCGCGTGCGGCCGTCAGCCCGGCGAATCCGGCGCCGACTACGATTACGTCAGCGGACAGACCATCGGCGGTTGTCATGGGTGTCTCCTCTCGGAACGGCGCATGCTGCAGGCAGAGCGATGTGATTACGCATTATAGCGCAAACGCCATGAGGGTTATGCTACAGGACCTAGGTTCGTGGCTTGATAGCCAGCGGGCCCGACGTCAGGAGAGCAGGATCGGCCCGACGCGGGAGACAGCGAACAAGGTTAGACAGCCGACCGCCGCGGTTACGATAGCCGATTGGCGGTCGATGTTCATTGGCGGATAGGTGGCGTGCACGGTCGTTATGAACAACCAGAAGTACGCGACCAGCACGGGAATCGGGCCGTAGGTTGGGATTGCACCGAAGACGAGAAGCAGCGCGGGAGTGGCGGCCAGCCCCAACGTCTGGACTAGCTGTTGGAAGGTGCGGGAGCCGCCGCGGCCGCCGAAACCGAGCGAGCCGAGCATGTAGATCACACCGGCGTATGCCGCCCAACCAAACGCTGCGGCGATGGTGTACAGGGCGAACGAGTCGATGCCGCCCCGGCTGGCGCTGATACCGGACGCCAGGATTGCCAGCGAGATGATCAACCGTGCCCGCCCTAACGCGTGCGGGTCCTTGTACGCGTCCTCGTAGGTCTCTTCTTTCAGGATCGCCGCGTCCACCATCCGTGGCGCCAGTCCGATCCAGCCCGGCCATGTCTTGATCTGGTCCATGACGACGGCGACGCGCTTCTGGAGGCCCGACAGCGATGAGGGTTCGTCCTCCGTCGGGTCTTCGGTCCCCGGTTCTTCCTCCGGCGCCTTTGGCGACTCTTTCACGCTCGCAGGTGTCGCGGGCGGCGCTGCAGCCTGTTGCCGTAGCTCCGCTGGAACGGCTGACGCGGTTCGGGTGAGAGTCGGCATCGCGAAGTACGTACGTTCGGGGGCCCCGGACGCCTCGGGAGCCTCCGCCTTGGTCGCCGACGAGAGATCAACGGACAACGCCCAGAAGACGAAGACGAGGCCGAGGCCGATGCCGTTCCTAAATTCGTCGCGCACGAACCCTTGGGCCGACTCCATGTCGACAAACGAGTAGAGTTGGATCACTTCGGGATGCTGAGGGTCGTGGATGATGACCACGGCTTCCGCTGGGTCAGATGAGGCTGGCGTTTCCGGCCGGCAGTGAAGGGCCCAGAACGCGATCACCGCTCCGGGCTGTGAGGTCGGCCAGAGGTTCTCCCTGGTGAACGCGGCCGCGCCCTCGATGTTTGAGAACAGGTGGAGCCTGTATGACATACTTCCCGTAGCCAGGCGTAGCAACACTAGCCGATGGGTGGTTAAGGATGGTTCAACAATCTTATCTTCGGCTATTGGTGGATCGATAGCGCGATCCTCTTCTTCGCGTCGCGCGCGCTTAAACGGGTTGACGAGCAAGGGCATAAACGGGCTCCTCCTTAGGGTTAGTCACCCTTAATGCCATTGTCGTCATTAGTTCTCACCAAAATCTCGCCTCAATCTGGTGACGTTGCTGCGCGTCCAAGTGTTGCGGGCGGGCAAATAAGGAAATTCGCGTCATATACGCGAGTAGAAACGGTCTGCGCTGTCTAACTTGTGACTACGCGTTGCCTGTGACGTTGCCAAACTCGTCCGTGACGAATCTGCCTTTCGTCATATCCAGCAGCACAAGGCGGTTTCCGAACGGGTCCTGAACCACCACACAGCGCCCGATTGCTACATCGAACGGCGGTACGACGACCGAGCCGCCTGCCATCACGAAGCGCTGGCTTGCTTCGTCGGCGGAATCGACTTTCAGGTTCGGTTCGAGCTGCGGGCGCTCCGTCTGAAGTACGATCTCCGCTTTGCTTTCCGGCAATCGCAGGCCAGCGGCCGTGTCTGTGCGCCAGATGAGTTCGTGGCCGAGCTTGTCCCGGTAGAAGGCGAGCCCGGCATCCAAATCGGATACCGGAATCTGTATGCAGTCGACCTGCCTGATCAGCGGCGCCGGGCCCGGGTCAGTCGCCAAAGATCTCCCGCTTGCGCTCTTCGTCCAGCGTTACGTGCTCCGGACCGCTCTGGAACGTGTCCGGGAGGTAGTCTGGGTCTTGCATCATGAGTGGGAGCACTCTTGCTTGCAACTCCTGTGCCTCGGGCCCGGATTCCGCGAGGATCCGCGCGAACCAGTCTTCGGTCTCATGGGTGATCGCGAAATCGCGGTCGTGAGCCTGAGCGTAGGCGTGCCCGGCAGCGTCCCAGTCGTCGCTCTCGAGCAGGGTGTCGCGAAGGAGCCGCACATCGTGCAAGGTCAAAGAGAGGCCCTGGCCCCACGATGGGTCGCTTATCGCCGCCGCGTCTCCGATAAGCGCTACCCCGTCCTTGAACGGGTGTGGCACCCAGGAGTCCGCGCCGTTGAAGGTCGCCAACGGGCCGCTCGCTGTTGCCTTAGCGTAGATGTCTGGCGAGGCACCCGTCTTGATGACGTCTTCGAAGTAGTCAGCGAGATCCGCCTCGCCGTCGTATCTTTGATCGTCGTCAACGTGACGCACGATGTAGGACCGTGCGCGCCCGTCCCGCTGTGGGAAGAGAAGAGCCCTGCTGTTGATCATTGGGTAGTTCGTGAGAAGCATCGTATCGGTGTCTGCCTCAACCCCGTCCAGTAACACTCCGGCGATTAGAAGCCGGTCAGGGTCATGCACCGGCACGAACCCGCCCCATTTGCGGACCATCGAATTCCGTCCGTCGGCGCCAACCACGATCGCGATGAGATCGCCAGGCTCGGCCGTATCGAGTACCGAAGCCAGGAGCAGACCTGCATGGGCGACTCCGGCACGGCCCACACTGCTGCTGAGATCGTCGGCGACCTGCTCTTTCTGAAATCCGGCGGCCGCGGGAAGGGTCCGATTCACCCGCGGGTTGGTGCTGTCCACGATCAGGGTCTTGATCGCCTCCGGGGTCACGCCCGCGTCTTCGAGGGCGTGCGCCAAGGTGCCCTTGAGCAAGGGCAGCATCACGCTGGCACCGAAGCGCTCCTCCCACTGTCGGGGAAAGGCGGTGTCGGGGGTGCGCCAGACGTCGAGGACCTCCTCGGTGCACGAGGCGCGGGCGAGGACGCGGGCCCCGGCGTCGTCG
>JACZRQ010000132.1:5265-5594 GCA_022574655.1 Chloroflexota bacterium | reverse complement strand
TCGACACCCTCGTTGTTGACGAAGTCCGCGACCTGGACGGCGCGGTGGTGCTGTAGCCGCTCGAAGAGAAGCTGACGCCGCTCGACGAGCGGACAGTCCAGCAGACTGCGACCGTCCAGCTCCAGTAGATCGAACACGTGGTAGACGACACGCGTCCCGCGCCGACTCGCCACCGCCTGCCCGTTCGGGGCGCTTCCGTCAGCGCCGAGCAGCCGCGGCCGCAGGAGTTCAAGGGCCGGCGCCTCATCCGATCCGCACGCCGTGATCTCGCCGTCTAGGACGGCGCTGCGCGCGTCGAGGATCTCCGGCAGCACGGCCAGCTCCGGATA
>JACZRQ010000132.1:0-5255 GCA_022574655.1 Chloroflexota bacterium | reverse complement strand
CGCTATCGACCCGCGTGATCGTCCGAACGCCGCCCCACTTCACTTCGAAGAGATGGTCCGGCGAATCGAACGGTTCAGCTCGAAGGCGCGCCAGCATCGGCCTGATCTGCCGCGAGAGGCCGTTGGCTACGGCTGCACCTCGCGCAGGCTCCCGAAGTCACTCAATCGTCATGCAGCGTGGGCGGCTGGTCTTCGCACGGTTACTGCGAGCGTATGCGGGCCCCGCGTTGCGGTCAATCGCGGACCAACCACAGTCAGCGAACGCAGCCCCTACTGGCTACGGTGTTCCCCTATCTCTTGACGCCGCCTCCCCTAGAGTGTCAGATCAACCACCAGCGCACCGATAAGAAACACAGGCTTGAGCTTCGCCGCTTCCGTGCGCCAAGCTCTCCGGCGCCCATGCCGGCAGAAGTCGAAATGGAACCCTCGTTCAGGAGCATGCCCGGCACGTACCGCACACGGACTGCCGGCGGATAGCTCGAAAGGAGTTAGCTGTGTCGCAATGGCCGATTCTACGCAGATGGCCGGTCCTACTGGCCGGAGCCTTGACGACCTTACTCGTTCTGGCGGCCTGCACGAGCGGTGACGGAGGCTCTTCGCCGCCGCAATCAGCGCGAGACGGTGGCGACATTGTCGTGCACGCCGGCGAACCTCAGTCTCTCGATCCACACTTCTCCGCGGCGGAGATAGACCTCACGATCGAGCAGATGATCTATCGCGGCCTGTACGATCTGCTGCCTGACGGCACGCTGCGTCCGGCCTACGCCGACGGTCTGCCGCAGATCTCCGACGATGGCCTCGTCTACACGATCCGCGTCAAGAGCGGCATGCAGTGGGGCAACGGCGAGGTGCTGGACGCGCGCGACTTCGTCTTCGGCATCCAGCGCACGTGTAACCCGGACGTCGCGGGGTTCTTCCAATACATCCTGACGAACATCGGCGGTTGCGACGACTACTACTTCGCGACGGAGGCCAGCGCAGACGAGAAGGCGGACCTGCTGAACCTGGTCACCGTCAGCGCGGCGGACAACCTGACGCTAGAGCTCAGGCTGGCCAACCCGCAGCCCACGTTCTCCACGCTGCTCGCCCTCTGGCCGACATACCCGGCCCCGGACGAAACGCTGGCCTCGGTCGACGCGGCATGGCCCTCAGGAGCGGATACACCCTGCAACGGCCCGTTCTGCGTGACCGAGCTCGTGAGCGGCGACCACCTCACGCTGGGGCGCAACCCCAACTGGGCGCTGGGGCCCGCCGCATCGCTCGACACGATCACGCTCCGCTTCATCGACGACTTCTCGGTCGCGCTGCGGGCGTATCAGAGCGGCGAGCTCGACCTCGTCCGCGTTGGCGAGCAAGACCTGCCGCTGGTGCGTGACCGGAGCGATTTTCACAGCCAGCAGCTCCCCAGCACCATCGGTCTGGTCTACAACCTCGCCGACGACCTGCTCGCGAACGACAGCCTGCGGCTCGCGCTTTCACGCGCCATCGACCGCATCCTCTACGCGGAGGTCGTCTTCAACGACGGCGTGATCCCCACGACGAACTGGATACCCGCCGCAGAGCCGGGCGCCAACATCCCCGGCATCTTCGACGGCGTGATCGGGTTCGACCTTGCGGCAGCCAAAGCTGCGCTGGAGGAAGCGGGCTACCCGGACGGCGATGGCTTCCCCGGCGTCACTCTTCTTGCCGTAGACAACGCCACGACCCGAACCGAAGCGGAGTTTCTGCAGAATGCGTTCCGCGAGAACCTCGGCATCGATATCGCCATCGACCTGGTCGACGGTCGCACGTTCGGCGGGCGTCTCTTCGAAGGCGACTTCCAGCTTGCGCTCAGCGGTTGGGTGCACGACTATCCGGACGCCGAGAACTGGCTGAACGGCCTCTTCAACACCGGCGCGCCGATCAACTTCCAGGGCTGTAGCAATGCCGAGATCGACGCTGCCATAGACGCTGCGCAGTTCGAGCAGGATCAGGCGATCCGGTTCGCGCTGCTGCAAGAGGCGGAGCGGCTGGCGGTCACGACGCTCTGCGGATACGCGCCGCTCTATCACGAGGGCAACTTCTATCTGATCAATCCTGATCTGCTGGGCGTGCAGCCCACGCTGGCGGATCACTTCCTGCCCCAGTTCCCGGAGATGTGGGGCTTGGCTGCAGACTAAGGAATACGGATGACGGAATGGCGCGGACGGGGGTCAATCGATCCCCGTCCCGTCGTTCCGAAGCAGGACGCTGATACATGACCGGGTACATCATCCGCCGCATCCTCTGGATGATCCCGCTCCTCTGGGCCATCGCGACCGTCACGTTCTTCCTGATGCACGCGGTACCCGGAGGGCCGTTCGCTTCAGAGAAGCCTGTCCCGGAAACGGTGCAACGCGCGATCAATGCGCGCTATCACCTCGACCAGTCGATCTTTGAGCAGTACGGGCTCTACTTCTGGGACCTCGCGCACCTGGACCTCGGGCTCTCGTTTCGCGGCGATCAGGACGTGCTGACGATCCTCAAGGACGGCTTCGTCGTCTCGGCTCAGCTCGGCGTTATGTCATTCCTCGTCGCGGCCGGGTTGGGGATGGGACTCGGGATCCTCTCCGCGCTGAACCGGAACAGGCCGATGGACTATGCGGGCGTCTTCATCGCGACGATCGGGGCGGCGCTGCCCAGCTTCGTGCTGGCGACGTTCCTGACGATCATCTTCGCCGTCCACCTCGGCTGGTTCGACGTCCTCGGCTGGGAGTTTGGCAACTACCGCAAGATGGTGCTCCCTATCGTTTCGCTCAGCGTGCTACCGATGGCCTACATCGCCCGCGTGACGCGCGCGAGCATGCTGGAGGCGCTCAGCCAGGATTACGTCCGTACGGCACGGGCGAAAGGACTGCGCGACCAGGTCATCGTCGTGCGCCACACCCTACGGAACGCGCTGATACCCATCCTCACCGTGCTTGGGCCCATCTTCGCAGTGCTCATCACCGGCTCGTTCATCGTCGAGCACCTGTTCGCCATCCCCGGGATCGGCAGGCAGTTCGTCACGTCGGTGCAGGCGCGTGACTACGGCGTGATCATGGGAACGACGCTCTTCTACGCCACCGTTGTGATCACCGCGAACCTCCTCGTCGACATCGCATACGCCGTCGTCGATCCCAGGATCAGGTACCGGTAGCGACGCTCATGGCTAGCGTTGCGCAGATGCAGAGTGGCGAGGCGGCCGTCGAAGATCGGCTGGTCAGCAACCGAGGCCTCTGGTCGGACGCCTTTCGCCGGCTGCGGAAGAACCGCCCGGCGATGGTGGCGCTGATCGTCCTCTCGCTCATCATCCTGCTCGTCGTCACGAGCGAGCTCTTCCCGTTCGTCCAGCGACACGACCCGTTCTTCCAGGACTATGCGCGAGACGCGAACGGAGAGCTCAACTCCATCCACCTGGGGCCGACAGCGGAGCATCCCTTCGGCACGGATAACCTGGGGCGCGACACCTGGAGCCGCGTGCTCCAGGGGACGCGCATCTCGCTGCAGATCGGCATCGGGACGCAGATCGTTGCGCTGGCGATAGGGCTGCTCATCGGCGGGGCGGCCGCTGTCGGCGGGCGTTTCACGGACAGCATCCTGATGCGCTTCACCGACCTCACCTACGCCTTCCCCGACCTGCTGTTCATTATTCTCCTGCGCGCGGTCGTTGCCGGCCGCGACTGGCCGGTGATCGGGACGGGCGACCCACAGATTCCCTACCTCGAGGGCCCGCTTCTGCAGGTGACGCTCGCGATCGCCTTCACCTCCTGGGTGACGATCGCGCGGCTGGTGCGCGGACAGATGCTCTCACTGGCGCAGCGAGACTACATCGTCGCGGCGCGCGCGCTCGGGGCGAGCGAAGCCCGAGTGGTCTTTCGCCACATGCTGCCGAACACGCTCGGACCCGTCATCGTGGCCGTCACGTTCGGCATCCCGACGGCGATCTTTGCCGAGGCGGTGCTCGGTTTCATCGGGCTCGGCGTGCCGATCCCAACGGCGAGCCTTGGCCGACTCGTCGCAGACGGCTACAGCTTCGTCGAGCTGAACGCGTGGGTGGTGGCGTTCCCCGCCGCGACGATCGCCCTACTCATGCTCTGCTTCACCTTCCTCGGCGACGGCCTGCGTGACGCGCTCGACCCGCGCACGCGCTAGCGCTGCGACTACTCCTCGTCGACTCCCATCGCGGTGACGTGCTCCGGCTCGATCTCACGATCAGGCGCTGCTCATCCGGCTGGCGGTTCGGGGTAGCGATCTTAGCCTAGATACTTCTTTCCCAGCTTGTCGATGTGCTCGTCGGCCCGCTCCTTCGAAAGCTCCACCACGCGACCGCGGATCGCCGCCCAGGCATACGCGTTCTCCTGGTTCGCGATGCTCAGGGCCACGCGGGGATCGCGGCGCAGGTGACGCGCAAAGAGAACGTGAGCCAGTACGGAAGTCGGCGATGGCGGAACATTACGGGCTCTTCCTGCGTCCTAATGCGTAGGCCACCAGGCGAGCAAAGAAAGGAAGACCAATGTGCATCCCAGATTACCAGCCTCGATTGGGCAGACCAGTACGTCGTGCAGCTTACCTTTGCACGCCATTCCTTTTTGAGTTACGGTCAAAGCGTTCTTCTCGGGAAGCTTTGAAAATCTCCTGACCTTGGAGTCCGCCTAATTGGATCAGCTTCTCTTCTACTTTAGGAACGCGGCCCTCTCGTTGCTGCGTGAGCGACGGCGGGCCGTCTTCGCTATATTCACCGTTGTCGTAGGCGTGGCGGCCATCGTAGGCCTGCAGCTCACTGCTGACGTTCTCGAGAGTTCGTTGACGTCCAACGTACGCACGCTGCTGCGCGGCGACCTGGCAGTGACCAAGAATAGGGCCAGTCCGGGGTTCACGACCGGAGAACTCGCCGCGGTCCAAGCGTTGGAAGACGAGGGCCTGATCGACGGCTTCACGGTCCTGGGCACCACGTCGGACTTCGCCGACTTCGCGAAATTCAAGCTGACCGTTGTGGGTAGGACTGACAAGGACGCCGTCACGGCGTTTTATTCTCCCCTGTTTCTGGAGTATAACGTCTTCCCCTACTACGGGGAGGTGAGCTCCGGAGGCCAAGGGCTGTGGGAGCTGATCCAGGACGAATTTGACGTTGTGCTCACAAGCAATCTGGCCAACCGCCACGACATCAATGTGGACGACCAGCTAAAGCTCAGCGGCGTCGACGAGTTGTTCACGGTGAGAGGCATCCTCTCCAGCGCAGCACTGGGTCGCGCCGC
>JACZRQ010000131.1 GCA_022574655.1 Chloroflexota bacterium | reverse complement strand
TCATGTTGAACCAGTCGCCGAGGTTTCGGTTGATGAAGCTATCGATGTCGCCTAGACCAGTCCCCTGCCACACTTCGAGCGCCGTGAAGCCATCGTCGAACAGATTGGGGATCGAGGGGTCGAGGCGCTTCGCGGCATTGTCCGCGAAGTCTTGCGGCGGGATGAACGAAGTGTCAATGGCCAACCCGCCCGGGCCAAAGAACGAGTCCATGTGGTTGATATGCACGGTGTTCACGCCTTCGTCGTCCAGGAGGTTGGCGAAGATTTCTGCCGGCGGCATGACGTAATTGCCGAAGCTGGGGAAGTCCTGGCCGGCCGGCGCCTCCACCGCCCAGTCCAGGGCGCCGCCGTTCACCTGATTCGGGTCGATGGGCACGGGCCAGGCGTTGAAGTGGCCGTAGTCAGGCGTGGTGTTCTCGCTGTTTGGGGCAACGGAAACTAGGCTTCCCACACCGAGGCTGGCGATCGTCGGCGCCAGGTCTGACCGGAACTGGTGGTCGGAGGGGGTGAAAAACTCCAGGCCTTCCGCCAGCGCAGAGACGACTCGCTGCTCGAACGTGACCGCACTATCCGGACTATTCAACTGGTGGATGTGGAAGTCGCCCGACACGAAACCGGTGGTATCGATGACCCGGGCGATCTGCGCGCTGACGGTGTTGAGCGCTCCCGCGGTCACCACGATGTCTTCTTCGAAGATGGAGTACTCGGTGCCGTGCGAAACGACCACCCGGTAGCTGCCCGGCTCGATGAAGAACTCGCCGGAGTCCCCCATGTTATCGACGAAGACCACCTTGGCCAGTCCGAACGGCAGCCGGTCCTTGGAGACCTCGCCGAAGAGCGCGGTCCTGATCTGAACGAAGCCGAGGAGCGTCCCTGTGTTCTCCGGGTCTGGATATTGGTCGAAGCCGACGAGGGAGACCTTTCCGGCGATGGCTGCGTTGCTCTCATCGACGATGGTCACCCTCACGCGCCCAGCTTCGGGGATGGTGAAGTCCTGCGTGGTCGTGCTACTGTCTATGACTGTCACGTTCGCCGGGTCCGGGCTGGCGGCGAGGTGGCCGTCCAAGTGAGCCTGCAAGGTGTAGTCGCCTGGGGGTAATGTCCCTTCGTACTGTCCGTTGGCGTCGGTGCGGTAGTGGGACACGACGTTCGTCGTCAGCTCCGACGGACCGTCGGCTTGGTCGCCCAGCACCACCACGTCGGCCCCTTCCACGGGCTGCCCCGCCCGGGTGATCGTTCCCGTGATGGTGCCCGTGGCGAGACCGAGGATTGTGTTGCGGATGTCGACGATCGAGCCCACATCACCGTCGCCGACGGCAAAGTAGCGCGTGACGGTGAGCTCCCCGCCATTCGGCTCGATCGGGGTCGTCTCTTCGCCACCGATCAGGGCCAGCGCGGCCGACACGCCGAGGGCGGGGATGGTGACGCCGCTGGTGGAGAAGACGGTCGAATCTGGGATGCCGTGGATGTACCCGTAGGAGACGCCCTCTCCCAGCCCGTAGCCACTCCAGGCCACGAAGTTGCAGAGAGCGCAGCTGGACGTTGCCAGCGGCTCGCCGAAGCCGTAGCCCGGCACGAAGTGCTCCACCTCGCCGGAACCGCTCAGGAAGTCCGTAATGAACGTCTCTATTAGCGTGCCGCTTGTGTTCTTGAACGTGGTGTCTACTTGGACGAAGTTGTCGTTGGGCGCGAGCGTGTAGTCGGTCGTCACTTCGACCGGAAGGTCTACATCGTCAAACCCTGCCGGTAGCTCCAAACCAAATCCCGCAACCTGTGAGCTCGGGTTGATGAAGTCGAGCAGGTCGTCCACACCGGTCACTCGGATCACCGCCGGCTGCCCGTTGGAGCCATCGTTAATGATGTTCACCTTCGTGTAGTGGCCGGTGTTCTCCAGGTTGATGCCGACGGCCCACTCCTCAAAGTTGTCGCGCTCTGGGTCGCTCACTTCGCGGACGAGATCGGCATCGAGTATCTGCCCTCCGAACTGGCCAACGCTGAAGATGTTCCTCTCGATGTCCTGGATCACGACCTGGATCTCGCTGTTGGCGAGCAGATAGTCGCCCAGCCGGCCTCGGCTCATCGGCCCTTCGATCAGGTCCTCGGCGTCGGCGATGACCTTGGCGACGGCGTTGAACTCCGGCGCCTTCGTCGGCGTCGGCGTAGGGGTAGCTGTGTTAGTGGGGGTGGGCGTCACTGTCGGTGGCGGTGCCCCTGCCTCGATGGGCCGGGGGCGGCCGTTATCTCCGCTCAGCGATAGCGCAACGACGGCTGTTGCGATCAGCGCCAGGGTCAGCGTGGCCGCCAGCGTCCTCTGTAGGTTCGCTTTCATTGGTCACCTCACGAGCTATGGCGGGGCGTAGGGTGGCACACGGTTCGCCACCAGCTAGAGGCAAGATACGGCTTCGGATACACGTGTGTCAACACTAGCTACGGCGGCCGAGGCTAGATAAAGCTATCCCGCCGGGGTGGCGGGATAGCTAGGCTTCCTGTTCGGGACCGGACGCTTGGCTAGGCGCTCGGCGGTTCGTACGTCGATCTCTTCGCCTTCCGCATCGCCTGAATACCTTCACGGACCGTCATCAGTGGCGTCGTTTTGATCGCCTTGATGGAGCCTCCGGCAGACGCAGCGATGGAGAAGGCCGCGACCGACACGTTGTCCGGCATGTTTACGATCGCGATCAGGTCATAATCTCCAAAGGCGAAGTAAGCAGAGTCGATCTTGCCGCCAAGCTTTCGCACGACCGGCCGGACGGCCTCTACCCTGTCCTGCGGCTTCTTCACCATGGTGGCCCAGGCTTCGGGCGTGTAGGCGACCTCGAGCATGTAGAGTGGCATGGGCGAAATCCTTTCTGTATTCCGGACGCTCTCCTTGTTGGCACAAGCATACATGCGCCGGCCCGCTCTGTCACGGCCCCAAGCAGCCCTCGGCGCAGCTCCGACGGCGAGCACTATGGTGGGATCTCCGCTTCGCGCTCCCCATCCAGGCTGAAGCGTTGCGCCAAGGTTTCTCCTCCGTGACGCCGTGCCGGCGTTCCATCTCGAGGGCATCTGTTCGTCAACCCGTTTGGCGGCGGTCGCGATGATTGTACAATGTCACGGTGCACGTGGTGAAGCGAAGGCAATACGGTATGCACATCCTCCGCATGTTATTGCTGGCTGTTCTCTCGGCTACGTCTCTCTTCATACTACCTATAGATGGTGCCGGCGAGGCCGGCGCTGCGTTCCCTGGCGAAAACGGCAGGATCGTCTTTGGTGATTTCGACGGCACCTTCCAGATATTCAGCATCAATCCGGATGGGAGTGGAAAAACGAATCTGAGTAACGGCCCGGGCGACGACACCGGGGCTCAGTGGTCGCCGGACGGGTCGCGGATCGCGTTCGTTAGCGACCGGGACGGAAACGGTGAGATCTACGTAATGGACGCGGATGGAGCCGGTCAGACAAACCTGAGCAATGGTCCGGAGGACGAAAGCACGCCGCGCTGGTCTCCAGACGGTTCTCGTATCTTGTTTGAGCGTCAGCGCGGCGCAAGTCCGGGGCTTTACGTGATGGACGCAAACGGGAGCAACGTGACTCAAGTGACGGAGTATCTCGGGACGCCAAACTTCCACGCATTTGCCTGGTCACCGAACGGCTCGCAGATTGCGTTTGAAAGCGAGGAGGACGGAACGGTCGAGATCTACGTTGTGAATGCCGACGGCAGCGACGAAGTGAATCTAAGTAGCAATCCGGCGTACGATCAGTTTCCTACATGGTCACCAGACGGGTCCCAGCTCGCCTTTACCAGCGACCGCGGCGGAGATTTTGATATCTACGTCATGAATGCGGACGGGAGCGGGGTCACGAACCTGAGCGATAACCCGGCCTTCGACTTCTTTCCGGTGTGGTCCACGGATGGGTCTCGGATTTTCTTCGTCAGCAACCGGGTCTGCATCGCTGGGCTCGAACGGGCGAATCTCGTTGGTGCCGCCACTACCGCGCGAACCGACAGGTTCGACAGCAGGCAGGAGTGCCTTGCTGATGCGTACGTGATGAACGCTGACGGAACAACGCAGACTCTCCTGACAGACGAGCTAACGATTCATGCCTCTTTCGACCCGCCGGTTTGGTCGCCGGATAGCTCACAGATCGCCTACACGAGTCAGGACCTTGGGATCTACGTGATAGATGCTGATGGCGGCAGACCGAGGCGCCTAGCGGGTGCTCTGGGGTTCGGACTCGACTGGCAGCCCGTCGTCGCCGCCGGCGGGGGCGGTGTGCCAGTCATCGCCGTCCTGATCGCTGCGGCAATCATCGGCCCGGTCATCGGTGGCGGACTGTGGGTCCTCGTTCGTCGCCGGTCTTGATTGTGGGGGGGGGTGCCTTTCGCGTCCGCGCCGCCCAGGGCGAGGCGTTCGGCGGTCCGGAGTGTCGTGAGCTCCTCGCGCCACATGCCAAGTTGGTACTATAGATCACCGTCGCTCTTCGGCCGGAGCCTCGAATATGGTAGTAGATGCCGCTATCGGAGACAGGGATGACCCAGATGGGCCCGACTGAGTTGGTAGTGCTGCTGGACGTGGACAACACCTTGCTGGACAACGATCGCATCCTCGCGGCGCTCGAGAACGACTTGGCAGACGTGCTGGGAGCTGAGCATTCGGAGCGCTTCTGGGCGATCTACGAGCAGGTCCGCGCCGAGTTCGATTTCGTCAACTTTCCCGCCACGATCGAGCGCTTCGCGCGTGAGTGCTCGGACGCCGCCTGCGTGGGGAAGGTGAGCGCTGCCCTCTACGACTTCCGGTTCTCGGAATTCCTCTATCCTGAGAGCCTCGCCGCGGTGCAGCGCGTCGCGTCGTTCGCTACGCCTGTCATCCTCTCGGACGGCGATCAGCTGTTCCAGCGCCACAAGATCCGGGCCTCCGGACTGGAGGATGCCGTGTCCGGGAACGTACTGGTCTACGTTCACAAGGAGCAGGAGGTCGGGGACATTCGGAGGCGCTTTCCCGCCTCGCACTACGCCATCGTCGATGATAAGCCACGCATCCACGCGGCCATGAAGGCTGCCATGGGCGAACAGCTTACGGGCGTGATGGTCTGTCAGGGAAAGTACGCCCACGATCCAGCGCACCACGACTTCCCTGACGCTGACATCACGATCGAGGGCATTGCCGGGCTGCTGGCATTGACCGCCGAGGAGCTCGGGCCACGCTGACGGCAGGATACGCTTCCGCGACGATCGACAGGTCGCGGCGGCCGCTGGAGGAGAAGACCGGAGAGAGGGAGGAATGACATGGCCGACGTGAAGGTTTATGGCGCGCCGTGGTGCCCCGACTGCCAGCGCTCCAAGCGCTTCCTCGGGGAGATGCGGGTCCCGTACGACTGGATCGATATCAGCCAGGACCCGGCGGCGGCCCAGTTCGTGCGGGAGAAGAACAACGGCAAGCAGACCATCCCCACGATCATCTTCAAGGACGGCTCGTTACTGGCCGAGCCGGGCAACGACGAGCTGGCAGGCAAGCTGGGGCTGACGGTCAAGGCCGAGAGCACCTACTACGACCTGATCATCGTCGGCGGCGGCCCCGCCGGCCTGACGGCATCGATCTACGCCGCGCGAGAGGGCATCGAGTGTCTCGTGATCGAGAAGAGCGCCCTCGGCGGCCAGGCCGGCGTGACGGAGCGCATCGATAACTATCCTGGCTTCCCGGAGGGCGTCGGCGGCGCTGAGCTGGTGGACCGCATCGTCCAGCAGGCCCG
>JACZRQ010000030.1 GCA_022574655.1 Chloroflexota bacterium | reverse complement strand
TTGAAGGTTTTCCACGACCGGTACCAACGTTTCCGAAAGCGGAGATTTGGGGAGCAGCTCCGGGTTGAGCACGCGGCGGACGTCGATCGTCATCGGTCCCTGGGGCTGGAAAGCGGACTCGGTCTGGCGGGTGGGCGTGGGTGCAGGGTCTGATGGGACTCGGGTTGGTCGTCTACGTTCGAGATTTCATAGAAAGCAACTTCGACTTCGGGCTGACCTTCCTCGACAAAGAGGCCGGCCTGGATTCGGTCGTGACCGTGACGATGCTCCTGGCCATGCCTGTTGGGTTCGCGTTTACGCTGGTGTCTGTGGCGGGGAGAGTGGTCATGAATGAGCAGGCCCCGCAGGAAGCTCAGGGACGAGTCTTCGCCGTCCAGATGGCACTCGGTGATTTCGTGGCGCTGCTGCCTTTGCTACTGGTGGGCGTTGTGGCGGATGTAGTTGGGGTGCGAGCGACGCTACTAGCGGCGTCGATCGGCGCTGTCGGAATGGCGTCCTATTTGACGTTCTCAAGCCGGTTCGGGCCGCCGGGAGGACGGTCTCCGCCTCAGATTGGGCCGGAACCTCCGGCCGGCGCGAAGATGTCAGACACCGATAATGCGCCGGACTAGGCGCGCGCTTCGCTCGCTCTAACTGGCGATAGATTCTGGGATGAAGGTGATAGGGATGGGGCGAATGCGCCCGAGCAGGTAGCCGGTTAGCAAAAAGTAGCCGGCCATAAGTCCTGGCCCACCGAGCGAAAGAAGCACGAGAGTCCTCATCAAGCAATCTCCTTCATAGTCCTCTGAGTCGTTGGCATCGAGTAATCAGACGTGACGTGGTCGCGATTGTTTCGTTTTTCACAAGCGGTTTACCAAACCTGTCCCGAGGTTACGACCGGGGTGAGGAATCTGCCACCTCACCCCGGTCGAGAGAGGGTGGACGAGCGTCATCCGGCGCGTTCTGATTCCATGATGACGGATGAATGTTTCGGTCGCGTTTCCGGGCGATTACGTGGGCGTTAAATCGACCGGAGCGGACGCCTACCAGTAAGTGATGTCGCCGTTGATCATGGCGCGAGCGATGACGAGGCGCTGGATCTGGGACGTCCCCTCGACGATCATCAGCTGACGTGCGTCCCGGTAGTGACGCTCCAACGGATGGTCCTTCATGTATCCCTGCGCACCCAGGATCTGGATGGCATCCGAGGCGACTCTGTTCCCGGTCTCAGTAGCGTACGCCTTGGCGATCGAAAGATACGGCGCGTGCTCACGATCATATTTACCCTGGTCGACGAGCCAAGCGGCGTGGTAGACGAGCTGACGCGAGGCCTCGATGTCGATCGCCGCGTCTGCGAGCATGAACTGGATCGCTTGATGCTCGACGAGCGGCTGCCCGAACGTCTTTCGCTCGCGTGCGAAGTCGAGCGCGTAGGCAATAGCTCCCTCTGCGAGGCCGAGACCGCGGGCGCCCACGACGGGACGGCAGGTGTTGAGCGTGAGCATCGCGGTTTTGAAGGCGCGGCCTTCCTCACCGATGCGGTTGGCGGCAGAGACGCGGCAGTCCTGGAGGAGGATGTTCGCGGTGGGGATGCCGATGACCCCCATCTTCCGGTCGCATGCAGGAACCGAGAAACCAGGTGAGTCAGTCGGTATGATGAAGCCCGAGATCGACTTCGAGCCATTCTGCCCGCTCTTCGCGAAATAGCAGACGTAGTGAGCGACGGAGCCGCCAGAGATGTACATCTTCTCGCCGTCGATGATGTAGTCGTCGCCGTCGCGCACGGCGCGCGACTCGAGGGCGGCGGCGTCCGAGCCGCTGTTCGGTTCCGTCAGGCAGAACGCACCCTTGATGGCGCCGGTCGCGGACTTGGAGAGCCATTCGTGCTTCTGTTCCTCGGAGCCGCCGAGGTTGATCGGCTGGGTCGAGAGGGCGGAGAGAAGGAGGATCAGCGCCGAAGAGTTGCAGTACTTTGCGGTCTCCTCAACGGCAAGTGCGAGCGCCATGAAACCGGCGCCGGACCCACCGTACTGCTCCGGAATCGTCAGGCCCAAGAGTCCGGCCTCGGCGAAGGCGTCGAAGATGTCGTGCGGGTACTCGCCCGACTCGTCCATTTCAGCCGCGCGCGGTGCGACCTTCTCCTTTGCGATGCGTTTCGCCGTGTCGCGGATCAGTTTATGTGCGTCGGTCAGTTCGTAATCCATGTTGCCTCGGTTTCTAGTTGTGCAGTTGCTACGAAGGCAATTCTACAGGACGACCCGGTTCTCCCTGAGTTCGGCGACCCGAACGGCGTCGTAGCCTAACTCCTTCAGCACCTCATCGGTGTGCTCGCCGAGCATCGGACCGGGGCGCTGTGCGACGCCGGGGGTCCGGGAGAACTTGGCGAGGACGCCGGTCTGGCGGAGCTTGCCCCACTTCTGGTGTTCGTGCTTGGCTTCGTAGCCATTGGCGACCACCTGAGGGTGATCGAGGCACTCCGCTAGAGGCACGATGGGGGCGCAAGGGACGCCGCGCACCGAGAGTCGGTCCATCCAGGAACCGACGGTGTCTTCGGCGAGCACGGACTCGATCTCGGCCGCCACGCCGCCACGGGCCTCTGTCTCGATCACAGCCGGCCAGGAGTTCGGGTAGGCGAACTCAGGGCGGCCGATCGCCTTCGCCATCGCCTGCCAGTGAACCTCGGTAGTGCAAGCGATAAAGAGCCAGGCGTCGGAACAGTGATAGCCACGATAGGCTGCTGAGAGGCCGGGGGAGTCCGCGCCACCTTGTACGGCGTGACCAAAGCTGCCGCCGCCTTCGGGGAAGACGAACTCACCGGCCTGGATCGCCATCGTCGCGCCAGCCAGGGTGACAGACACCTTCTGACCGTGGCCGGTGCGTTTTCTGGCGAGCAGACCAGCGGTGGCGGCGTAGGCCGTTAGGTGCGCCGCGGAGTAGTCGGTGATCGCCACGGTCAAGAACACCGGCGGACCGTCCCCGCCCTGCGCCCTCTGCGCCCCCGACCGGGCCTGGAAGATGGGGTCGAAGACGGGCTTACCGGTGTACGGACCGCTCTCGCCCCAACCCGGGATCGAACAATAGATGATATCGCGGTTCACCTCCCGCAGCGATTCGTAGTCCACGCCGAGTCGCGCCGAAACGCCGACCCGAAAGTTCTCGACGAGCACGTCAGCACCCCGGACGAGCTCGTGCAGAACTTCGCGAGCCTCGGGGGCCTTGAGGTCGAGCGCGATGCCGCGCTTGCCGCGATTCCAACCGAGAAATCCGAGCCCAAAGGCACGGAAAGCGTCACCTTCGAGCGACTCCACTTTGATGACGTCAGCGCCGTAGTCGGCCAGGATCATCGGGCAGAGCGAGCCGGCGATGTATGAAGTGAGATCGATAACACGGACGCCATCGAGAGGCGGCCGTGCACTGCCGGTGGGCTCCGTCGAAGGACGCTCCCTCGGACGTTGCGGCCACGCATCGAGGGCAGTCGCCGTACCGCCGCCGAGCGATGGCGCGGGGCCGCGCACAACCCCGGGCGTGTCCTCGAATTCGACGGGGATTCCGGCCATCGCGACACGGCCGAGGTCAGGATCGTTTAGTTCCAAACGCAAGCCATTGTGGATGACCTGGGGATCGCTGATGAAGTTCTCGCGGGAGAGGACGGGCGCGACCGGTACGTCTTGCTCATCGAAGAACCGGAGCCAATGTTCGCGCGGTTGCGCCGCGATGATCGGGGCGATGATCTCTCGCAGCTCTCTGTTGACATCAGCCTTCAGTCCCCAAGGCCCCTGCTGAAAACGCTCCTCACCGAGAAGGTCGGCTCGATCCAGGGCGACCAAAAGTTTGTTGTAGAAGGTGTTGTTACCGCACGGCAAGAAGAGCCAATCATCTGCTGCTTTGTAGAGCTTGTACGCTCCCAGAGCCCCTTGCGGCTGCCGTACGCGCGCAGCACCGCCGAGGATTGATGTGCCGCCGGGAGTCTGCACCAGAGCGCCCGTGTGCAGGGCCAAGGCTCCCGCCAGCCAAGAGACTGCCACCTGTTGCCCCTGGCCGTCTCGTTCACGTGCGAAGATGGCAGCGCAGACGGCTGACGCCGCGAGCATCGCAGTGGCGTACGAGGCAAGCGGGAGGGTGAGAAGCACCGGATCGCCGTCAGCGGTGACCTGGCTCGCCAGAGTACCGCCGATCGCCTCGGCCAGAGCATCGTCTGGAGGTAGATCGGCCAACTGGCCTTCGATACCGTAGGGCGGAAGCCAGGCGTGGATCACGGTCGGATTGGCGGCAGAGAGGTCCTCGTAGCGCAGCCGGCTCTCTTCAGAAGCACGCGGGCCGAGGTCCGTGATCACCACGTCAGAACGACTCGCAAGGTCGATCACGAAGGCGAGGCCGGCTTCGTCCGTGAGATCGGCGACGACGGATCGTTTGCCACGGTTCCAGACCGAGAACTGGGGACGGCCCCGCCAAGAATCGCCCGCAGGTGGTTCGGCCTTAAGGACGTCCGCACCCTGGTCGGCGAGGAGTTGGCCGAGGTACTGACCGGCGATGCTGTCGACGATCTCGAGGACGCGGAGGCCATCGAGCGCTGAGGTCATCGTTGCGCCATTCCTAGAATGGATTCGCTTAGACGATCACTCATGGAGACACCTCGATCTCCGTCTATCGGTAAAGGCCCGCTCGGCCCGAATTGGTCGACGGCGATCTCGATTCCGAAGGACTCACCTACGACATCACCCGACCGCCGTCGACGTGGATCGTCTGGCCGTGGACGTAGCTACCGCCTGGGCCGCAGAGGAACGTGACGAAATCGCCGATCTCGGCGGGGTCGCCGGGACGGCCGAGCGGAATGCCGGTGACGACGGCGTCGCGGACCGGTCCCGGTCGAGTTATGTCCTTCATTCGATGGGTGTCGATGAGACCGGGACAGACGCAGTTCACGTTCACTTTGTGTTGAGCCATCTCCAGCGCCAGAACCTGCGTGAATAGCACGAGGCCGGCCTTCGTCGTGGCGTAGGCGCCGAAGTTTGGCATCCCTTGGCGACCGGCAATGGAACCGATGTTGATGATGCGCCCGCCTTCGCCCTGCTCGATAAGTTTGCTGCCGACGGCCTTGGTCACGAGGAAGGTGCCGGTCAGATTTACGTCCAGGACCCGCCGCCACTCGCTCTCATCGAGCTGGACCAGCGGCACACGGTCGTTGCCGCGGCTGGAGGCGGCGTTGTTCACGAGAATGTCGATGCGTCCCAACTCGCTGACCGTGTCGGCGGCGAGCTTCTGCGCCTGATCCGCCTCGCGGATGTCTACGACAAGCGGCAGCGCCTTGCGGCCCAGTTCACGAATCTCGTCGGCGACCGACTCGATATCGCGCCAGCCCATCTCTTTCTCGTCGTCGGGGTATTGGTCGGGCGGGCGCCCGGAGCCGGTGACGACTACGTCGGCCCCAGCGCGAGCGAGCGACAGTGCGATGTGGCGTCCGATACCGTTGTGGCGGCCAGCGCCGGTGACGATTGCGACTTTGCCTTCGAGTGCATCAACCATAGTGGGGATAGTATGCCACGAGCGGACTCAGGGGCGTCCGTGCCAGACCGGGGGATTGATTAGATTGCGTTTTGGACGTCGAAAGTTTGATTGGATTTCGTGTTTTCATGAAATTCGGGGGTTTCCGTATGGGGGAAGGGCCGGATTTCCAGATTGGATTCGCTTTGATTGGATTGGGGAGCGGGTCAGAGGGTCAGGGGTTGTGGGTCGCGTGTGGGCGGGGGCGCTGAGGGGGATGAGGTGGATGTTTGAGGTGGGCATGGGCGGTCGCTCCTTCGGCGGACGAACCCCTCCTGCGGCGGGCAGGCCGCGCCTTCGGCGGGCAAGCCGGTGGATGGTGTGGTTTCAGGTTACGAGGCGGGAAAGAGAGGTGGAAGGGGGAAGTGGCAGTGGCTCTACCAACTTTTTTTCGCTGCGCCCACGGCCTCGCTCGCTCAAACGATTCTGTCGGTTGGGGTCTGTAAGTCAGCGGTTAGAGCTCCGGACTTTTGATGCTGGAGCCGTGGTTTAGAATCCCACCGGCCAGTAGCGGCAGCCGGTGAGTGTCACTTACCCCTAGCCGACGCCTGCGCTGGTGACGTAACGTCGGTGCATGAGCGCCCAACTTGTTCCGGCCGTATCTCCTTCTTGACCGAGCCACCTGTCTTTGGCGGGGCGTCGGTCCAACACGTCAACTCGAAGTCGATTCTCACACCGACTTCGGGGTTCATGAGCCGGTACGAGTTCACGCTGAACCCGTATAGCGGATGTGGCTTCGGATGTGAGTACTGTTACGCGAAGTTCTTTGCGCCGTCGGCCGAGCACCAGGAGACCTGGGGACGTTGGATTTTTGTGAAGGCGAACGCCGTGGATTTGATCATCGAGGCGTGCCGGTCTGGGACGTTGAAATCGGGCGACAAGGTTTACATGTCTAGTGTCACAGACCCATATCAGCCGATTGAGCACAAACTTGGCCTAACCAGGAGCATTCTTCAAGCGATCCTCGCGTGTGGAGTTCAACCGCGACTCACGATTCAGACAAGAAGCCCTTTGGTCGTTCATGACATCGATCTGTTCCGGCAGTTCGAGAGGATCCGCGTCAATGTTACTGTCACGACAGATTCGGAAGAGGTTCGGCTTCGGTATGAACCGCACTGTCCTTCGATCAGCGTGCGTCTGAAGGCATTGGCGACTCTGGCAGCGGCCGGAGTGCCGGTTGGTGTTTCGATTAGCCCGATGCTGCCTATTCGCAACATTGAGGCGTTTGGCGCGCGACTCGCGGAACTGAACGCGGACGAATACGTGACGCAGTATATGAAGGCGGGCAGGTCTCGCTTTGCCGGGGGTACCAGCATCGAGGCGATAGGGAAGGCCAACGAAGATGGATGGGGAGTGAGCGAGTATCAAGCTGCGCGCACGACGCTTACGAGAATCCTGGGAAAGAAACGTCCGTTGCTAGAGGGGGCCGAAGGTTATGCTCCAGCTTGAGAGCCGTCGTTGCCCGTCAAGTGAGTCAGCCATAGGGGAGTAGTATAGCCGAGATGGGTAATCGTCCGCGTGCCATCATCTCCGAGGTCCGGACACAGATGGATGTCTGACTGTCTGTTCTGCCAAGTAGCCTCCGGCGCTGTCGCCGGGTCACTTCTCTTTGAGGACGACGTCGTAGTTGCTTTCGATGTCCCCGACTCCCATCCGGAAAAGCGCGCACCGGTCCACTTTTTGGTGATACCGCGGGAACATATCGCCTCCGCCCGTGACGTGGGAGAACGACACGAATCGACGCTCGGCCGGATGATGACGGTTGCGTCACGACTCGCGAAGGAGAAAGGGATCTCGGAATCGGGGTATCGATTCGTGATGAATACGGGGGAGGACGCGAATCAGACCGTCCTTCACGTGCACCTGCACTGTTTGGGCGGAACGAAGCTGGCTAAGACTGGGTAGGTGCCTCGCCGTGATAGCCTTACATTATGGAATCGTGGAGCGTAGGCTTCGATGGCGACAGCGATGTTGAGCGGCACGCGGGAGTGGTTGATTCGGAAACGGTGACCCGCCCTGAAGTCCGCATACGAGCGGTATCCGACTACATCTGACCGTGGTGCTACATCGGCCTCGTGCGGGTCGAGCGGCTACAGGAAGAGGTCGAACTCGAACTGGACATCTTCGCGTACGACCTGAAGCCCGGCCTGCCTCCGGAGGGCATCTCACGGAAGGACGCGTCCCCTGGCCGATCGTACCCGCCAGGCTACATCGACAACCTGATCCAGACCGCAAACGACGCCGGAATCGAGATGAAACGGCCGCCGCTGATCCCTAACACCCGTAAGGCGCACGAAGCGACAGAGTTCGCCCGCGAGAACGGTCAGTTGCAACAGTTCCACCGAGCGATGTTCCACGCCTACTTCGAGGAGGAGCGAAACATCGGCGATATCGATGTCCTATGCGACATCGGCGCCGGGAACGGCCTCGATGCAGAAATGCTTCGAGCGGCGCTAGAAGACGGGCGCTACGCATCGATGGTCGAGGAGCAGATCGAATGGGGACGTGCGGCCGGCGTGACGGGAGTGCCGACGTATATCTTCAACGAGAAGTTCGCACTGGTTGGGGCACAGGACTACACGGTGTTCAGCGACCTCGCGGCGAGGATTGCACGCGGAGCCCTCAAATCAGAAGATAGCGTGTAACACGAATTCAGGGCCCCCTATGGACTTTCGATTTTCGAACGAGGAAGATGCATTCCGGACTGAGGTCCAAGAGTTCCTGAAGGCGGAGCTGACGCCCGGCTGGGACGATCAGTTCGACACCGAAACGGAACTGGGCGCGATGGAGCAAGGCGACTTCGCCAAGCAGTTCCAGATGAAGCTCGCGGAGCGTCACTGGCTGGCGTTGCCATGGCCGGAGGAGTACGGCGGTCTCGGCGCGAACGTAATGCAGCAGGTCATCTACAACGAAGAGATGGCCTACAAAGGAGCGCCGACCGGATTCAACATGGGAGTCGCCTGGGTCGGTCCTTCCTTGATGATCTACGGAACGCCGGAACAGAAGGAAGAGTTCCTGCCGAAGATCACGAACCTTGAGCACACCTGGTGCACGCTGTACTCGGAGCCGGAATCCGGCTCGGACCTGGCGTCGCTGCAGACGCGCGCGGTCAAGGACGGCGATGAGTGGGTAATAAACGGCCAGAAGATCTGGACTTCAGGCGCGCACCGGTCCAACTGGGGCTGGCTTGCGGCGCGAACGGACCCCGAGGCGCCGAAGCATAAGGGCATCAGCATGTTCCTCGTGCCGATGGACGCGCCGGGACTCTCGATGCAGCCGCTGGTGAACATGGCGGGCGAGCACGGGTTCAACGAAGTCTTCTTCGAGGACGTGCGTATCCCGGCCAACTACCTGGTCGGACAGGAGAACCAGGGCTGGTACCAGCTGGCGGTAGCTCTCGACTTCGAACGCTCGTCGATCGCCGGTTCGGCCCGCGCCCGCCGCTGGTGGGAGAAACTGATCGGCTTTTCGAACGAGCACCCGCAGTTCGTAAGCGCCAATCCGAAGGTGCGCCACCGCCTCGCGGAAATAGGAATCGAAGTTGACATCGGAAAGTACCTGTCGTATCGCGTGGCATCGCTGCAACAGGCCGGCCAGATCCCGAACTACGAGGCGACGATCGCGAAGCTGTTCTCGTCCGAGTTGGGCCAACGGCTGGCGCGAACGGGGATGGACCTGCTCGGCATATACGGTCAGCTACATCCGAAGAGCAAGTATGCGTACCTCAATGGCGGAATCGAGCGCTACTATCAGATGAGCGTGTCGGAGACGATCGCCGGCGGCACCAGCGAGATCATGCGCGGCGTCGTTGCGATTCGCGGGCTAGGCCTGCCGAAAGGCTAATCGTGACGGCCCCAAGCGCTCGAAAACACGTTGGATGCGCGGTCCTCGCCGCTTGCGCAACGCTTGTGCTCGCGGCCTTCGCAGCGGCCTGTGGCGGCGATGGCGACGACTCACCCGACACCGACGGCACGCCGACTCAGACGCCATCGTTTTTCCTAGAGCCGCTCAGCGACAAGGATGCGCTGGCGGAGCTGGACGACATCATTGACCTAGTCCAGAATCCGGACCCGGAAGTGGTCGAAGCGACGAACGTGGGCCAGTTCGAGTTGAACAGGCGAATAACCGAGGCTGTTGAGGGAACGGCTGAGGTGCCGGGGCTGAACGAGGTGCGTAACCAGCTCGTAGATGAGGAACGGATTCTGACGGGCGAGTACCTGCACAACAACTTGGTGAAGACGCTAGCCGCACCGTTCAGCCAATCGGATACTGCATCGATTTCCGCCGGCGAGCTGAAGGAGATAGACCCTCGTGGTATTTTCGCGGAGCCAGGCGACAGCTTCAAGGTTAGTTCGATCTTTCGCGACGCCGTAATGCGCGTTATCGCACTCTGGTACCGGATCTAGCTCAGGCTCTTCGGGTAACGCTTCACGAAGTCGAAGATCCGGTACGATCGCACCTTCACGCGAATTCGGACCTGGCGCTTGACCCGTAGCTGACCCAGATAAGCGTCCGCGGCGGGGCCGAGGTAGCGCTCGACGATCCCCCGATACTCGGGCGCCAAGCCTTCAACCGGCTCGAGTGAAGCATCGCCATCGACAAGGAGTACCTTGTACGGCGGCGTGCTGGAATCGATGGTCAGCGCGACGGCGCCGTTAGCGCCGATCCCACGTAGTTTGGCCGCCTTCGGACCCGTGATCATGATGATGTCGCCGTCGTCGTAGGTGAACCAGATCGGCACAACTTTGGGGCGTCCGTCGACATCGATGTAGGAGAGCCGAGCGAGATTCGGGCCTTCGAGAAGGGACTTAACGACGGGGTCGTCGAGCGGGAGATCGGTCATAGTGGTGGCGATGATAGCACGCGGGATGGGGCAAAGCGTTCATTGTCACCCCGACTGTAGTGGAGGGGTCTGTCGGTTGCGAAGCGTCTGAACTCGGAGGTGGACCGCGACTCTGTTCTACAGGGTGACATGCGTGCGTTCGAGATTCCGTCCACGATAAGCGATCATCTGACACATGCAGAGTCGCCAATACTACGTCTACGTGATGACCAATCGATCCGGAATGTTCTATACGGGCATGACGAATAATCTTGAGCGACGGATGGCCGAGCACAAACGAGGGCTGAGCAAGTTCACTCACCGATACAGAATAACGAGGCTGGTTTACTACGAAACAACTTCTGATGTCACGTCCGCGATCACCCGTGAGAAGCAGATCAAACCATGGAGGCGCGAGAAGAAACTGACGTTGATTCGGCGTATGAATCCGAGGTTGCTCGATCTCAGTTCAGAGATCGAGTGATCAGGCACTTGAAGGGTGGCGCTGATTCCTGTGTCCCGAGCCATGTTCGGTCGTCCGCAGCTTCCCAGGGACAGATCCCTCCGCTTCGCTTTGCTTCGGTCGGGATGACACAGAAGAAATCCAGGCCGAAAGGCCTGGATTTGCGTAAGAGGGGCAGGTTTGGTGTCCGGACCGGAGGGAAGGGCGTCCGGCCCGGACAAGGTTGATTGATTACGCGGCGGTTGCCTTGATCGTCTTGGACGCAGCGTCCTCGGTCTTCGGTAGGGTCACGGTGAGAACGCCGTCCTTGAACTGAGCGTCGGCCTTGTCGTGGCTGACACGGGCCGGCAGCGGGATCACCCGTGAGAACGAGCCGTAGCGGATCTCATGCCTGTACCAGCCGTCGTCCTTGGTCTCTTCGTCTTGCTTCGTCTCACCCTTGATCGTGAGGTTGCCGTCGTGTACGGAGATATCCACGTCGTCCGGCGTCAGGCCCGGCAAAACCGCCCTGACGACTACCGAATCGCCTGTTTCGTACAGGTCGATCGGAAACGTCAGATCGGTGGTGTCCGGCCGATACAACGTGCGTATGGTCGGGCCAACGAACGCTCGATCCATCGCCCTTCGAAGGCCGGTGAACTCTGCGAACGGCTCCCATCTAGTAATGCTTCTCATCTTCTTGTCCTCCTTTAGGATCTCGAATCAGGTGAGTCCCTCTCACCGGATCATTTCAAGCTTTATAGTAAAACACGCCTGCTTACTTGTCAATAGTCTTGATAGTAGTCTTATCAAGTCTTCTTAGTGTACCGCTTTGACAACTATACTTGAAGCCAATACAATGAGTATACAAACCGGCGTATTTACATGGCTAAAAACTTCTATCAGATATTGGGTGTCAAGCGCGGCGCCTCCACGAAGGAGATCAAACAGGCGTACCGTAAGTTGGCGCGCGAGTTCCACCCTGACGTCAACCCAGACAACAAGAAGGCCGAGGAGCGTTTCAAGGAGATAAACAACGCCCACGACGTGCTCTCTGACGCGGAGAAACGCGCCCGGTACGACCGGTGGGGCAACAAGTGGGAGCATGCCGAGGCGTTCGAGAAGGCCCGCGCTCAAGCCGGCGCTGCCGGAAATTCCCAGCAGTTCCAGTTCGACGTGAACGATCTCGGCAGCCTGTTCCGACAGGGCCGAGGCGGCGGCTTCGAAGACATCCTCGGTAACCTCTTCGGAGGTGGAGGAACACGGCGGGGTCCCATGCGCGGTCAGAACTCCGAGTACACCACCGAGGTGACGCTGGAGGAGGCGTACGCGGGGACGAAGCGCACGCTGGAGATGCGGAGCCATGGACCCTGCCCTACCTGCGGCGGCAGCGGCCAGATCGCCAACGCGGTCTGCCACTTCTGCCAGGGACAGGGCACGGTCGTGCAGCCGTCCCGCATGGAAGTGAAGATACCGCCCGGTGCCCGTGACGGCACGCGCGTCCGCCTGAAAGGTAAGGGCAGCGGCGGCGTGGGCGGCGGACCGCCCGGCGACCTCTACGTCGTCGTCAAGGTGCAGCCGCACTCCCGCTTCCAACGTAAAGGCGACGATCTAACGACCGAGATCGAAGTTCCCGTCGAGGACGCTGTTCTCGGCGGCGAGGCGCAGGTCGAGACGATTGGCGGAAAGCGAATCGCCGTGAAGATCCCGGCGATGACGCAGAACGGAAAGAGCATCCGGCTCGCCGGCCTGGGCATGCCGAAGCTCAAGGGTAAGAAGAAGGGCGACTTGTTCGCCAAGGTGAGACTCGTGATACCGGATGAACTGAACGACCGACAGCGCGAGCTGTTCGAACAGCTTCGCGCGGAGCGCAACAGCGAGACGCCCGCAGAGGCGAAGGCGAAGGCGTGATGGACGACGAGCGCGAAGCGCAGGACGCCTACTCGAACGCCGTTTCAGGCGCGGCCGAACGCGTCGGTCCAGCCGTCGTCCGGATCGACGCCCACGAAAGCGCGAGCCGTGCGGGGCGTAAGCGATCCGGCGGACAGGGCTCCGGCGTGATCTTCGACTCTAGCGGTCGCGTCCTTACGAACGAGCACGTCGTCCGTAAGGCGCGGTCACTAACGGTCACGCTGCCCGACGGCCGGTCGTTCCCGGCCGCAGTCGAGGGCGCCGACGCGAGCGTCGACCTTGCCGTTCTGCGAGTTCCCGATACAGGGCACAGCCTACCGGTCGCGGAACTCTCGAACGCGAAGATGCGCGTCGGCCAGCTCGTCGTCGCCGTCGGCAACCCGTTCGGGCTGAACTCGACGGTGACAGCCGGCGTGATCAGCGCACTGGGACGGGAACTCCCCGTATCGCGATCCGTCAAGTTGACTGACCTCATTCAGACGGATGTGCCGATCAACCCCGGGAACTCCGGCGGGCCGCTAGTCGACGCCAAGGGCAGGGTTGTCGGTATCACGACGGCCGTGATGCCGTTCGCCCGCGGTCTGGGCTTCGCGGTCCCGACGAAAACCGTGACGGCGACGCTTGCGCGACTGATGGTGAAGCGTTCCACGGAAGGTGGCATGCTGGGCGTCAGCGTGATGACCTACCCGCTGGAACGCACGGTCGCGCGCGAGCGCAAACTGCCACTGAATAGCGGCGCGCTACTGCTAAAGGTATTCCCCGGCTCGCCTGCATCGGACGCCAGCCTCCGATCGCAAGACGTAATCGTATCGATCGACGGAGACCCGATCGGCGACGTCGCCGACATCAGCCGGGCGCTCAAAAAGGTCGACCCGAGCCAGGGCCTGGAGATCGGCTTCCTCAGGGGATCGCGACTGGGTAAGACGAAAGTGGTGTTGAGCGAATGACCCAAGAAAGACGAAGGTTCGAGCAGCTCCACGAGGAACGCAACGGCGAGGCCGCAGAAGCGAAGGCGAAGGCGTAGTGGATTGGCTCTTCGGAGGCATGATGGGCTTGATCGGGGTGATCGTCGGAGCGGTTCTTCGGCCAGTAGTACAGGACAGGCTGTCGAGGAAGGCAGATTCGGACCGGCATCAACGGACGATGATCAATGCGTGGCTAGAGATGACCCGGAAAAAATGGGCATTCCATCTGGCGACTGTACAGCTCATCGGAAAGGGCAAGCCAGTGGACACAGCTGCCACGGATAGCATCGGAGCCCTGAATAACTGGATGCAAAGTGAACCAGACGTGACCAAGTACCCGTGGGAACCCGATCGTGTGAGAAACACCACGTTGCGAACATTGTTCCACCAGCTATCTGCCGAGATGGCAGGACTCCTCAACCTCACGCTCGAGGCATCAAAGGGGGCCGTCTCGAGCCCGTCATACAAAGAACAGGTCATGGACGGCATCAAGCGCGCCGAAGAACTGAGAAACGAGATCGTCCGCGAGATGCCAGCTGCCGGACTATAAGACAAGAATGGTGATCGCAAGTGACTGATAAACAACCGAGGTCAACAGGCCAGGAACGCAAAACGGACCAGCCGTGGTATCTAAGGCGGCGATCCGCCGACGCTGAGGCACGTGAGTTGGCGGAGACTATATACGGACGAGAACGAGAGATTTTCAGCGACTCGATGATGCTGATCGAAGAAGCCCTCAACCTGGCGATCGGAGACGGAACCACTGATTCCTTGCGTAAGCGGAAGCTCTCAGTGGCCAACCACGCATTCAGCCTGCTGTGGTCTGCGTGGTCAGAGACCGGAGCTGGGAGGTACACGGCTGCAACGAATCATTTTCGAAGCATTGAAGAGTCACCTCAATACCTCAAGGCGCTGACCGTTCGTCCCGACCTAGCGCAGAAGATGAATGACCGTCACGTCACGATGACCGAGGTCAAAAGGATCGTTCGCGACGCGCTAGAGTCGGAGAGGCCTGGTGCCGGAAAAGCGTGGCTGTCATCGATTGGCTACCAGAAGGATATGCAGGTATTGTCTCACGTGACTCGAGAGGCCACCGAGGCGACCCTTCCGATAGTTTGGGACAGGGCTGGCCCTCATGCGATCGTCCGGTTTGGCGGCGGCTTTCACGATGACACGACGCTACGCAGACTGTCGGCTGCGCTGGCCGACGATTCGCTTTCCCTGTTGGCATGTGTCCTGTTCGCATTTCGCGACTTAGATGGCATCGAGGAGATGTGGGACCGCCGCGTTAAGGGATTCATCGTACGAGCGAAGGATGAATTGGTCGCGATCGCGGCGAACCTAGGTATTGAGGTCGAGTCGCCAGTGTGGGCATGAACGGCAGGTGATGAGCGCATGACGGAGACGAGAAGGTTCGGACGAGGAGAAATCGACGACGACGATCCGTGCTATGTGATCAGCATCGCGGCGCGGATGGTCGGCATGCACGCGCAAAGCCTGCGCCACTACGAGCGTTTGGGGCTCGTGCGGCCGAGCCGGTCGCGGGGGCGCCGTCGCTTGTATTCGCAGGCAGACGTGAACCGGCTGCGCCACATCCAGCGGCTGGTGAACGATCTAGGCGTGAACCTGGCGGGCGCGGAAGTGATCATGCGCATGAACGAGCACATGCGAAAGATGGAGGCGGAGATGGAGGGCCTGCGCGAGGAGCTGCAGGCGTACCGCGACCGTGTGCTGCCGGTCGTCGCGGAACCGGAGTGGGATGGGGCCGGGGACGAAAGACGGAAGAACGAAAGTGACTGACACAATCGCCGAACAGCTACACCAACTAATTGATCGACTCAGTACGCTCAGAGAAGGCGGCCCTGTGACTGGATGGACATCTGAGGCAAGATTTATACGAAACGACGTTGATGAGTTCGCTGCTGTCTTCGCCCAAGGATCAAAAGACACAGAGGCTCTGTCTGACGCCGCGAACCCGACGTACGTTGGCGATGAAGATGACTGGGATGACTGGTGGATCGACTACGGTAACGACCTTGCGAAAGCGCTAGAGATCGTTGAGCATCGGCTGAAGGCTGGGCAGTCCGAACTACCGCCCGGTGGGACTGACGAAGTGGTGATTGAGGCAGATACGCCGCACTCGGCGTACGTCAAGATACGAGATATCGTTGAGCAAGCGTCAATCCGCCTGACGATCGTCGATCCATGGGTAAGCAGCGACCTGTTCCCTCTCCTGACGAACGTAGACCCCAAGGCAAACGTTCGCATCCTTACCAAGAAAGATTTCATGCCGAAGGACTTCGGAACGGAAGCCGAGAAGTTCGCCAGACAGCACAGCATGTCACTCGAGGTTCGCACCGGGCTGCACGACTGGCACGATCGTTTTATCGTGGTGGATGACCGAGTGTTTCACAGCGGCGCGTCCTTCAAGGACATCGGCAAGAAAGTCTCGTATGTCGCTGAGATCAGCAGCGTGAACCTCACAGTCATCGACGAAATCGAAAAGAGGTGGAAGACGGCGACACCGGTGTAGTGTCGAGGCCGACAGCCCACGAAAACACGAAAATGCCAAGCAAACCCGGACTGAGGTAAAGCAACCATGATGAGACAAGACAGGTTCACAGAAGGAGCGCAGGAGGTCCTGGCGGCGAGCCAGGAGATGGTGCGCAAGGAACGCCACAGCCAGTGGGACATCGAGCACGTCCTGATGTCGCTGCTGACGCACGAACGCGGCGTGATGCCGCAGCTCTGGGAGAAGCTCGACATCGACCGGAACGCCCTACTCGGCGCGGTGAACCAGGCGCTCGACAAGAGTCCGAAGCTGACGTACGACGTGGTGCAGATCTACACGACGCCGCGCATCGTCAAGATGCTGGAGGCCGCGAACGCCGAGGCGGACCGTATGCAGGACGACTACGTCGGCGTGGAGCATATCCTGATCGCGATCTCAGACGAGCGCGACGGTGAGTCGGCACGGATACTCGGCAAGTTCGAGATCGACAAGGAGCGCATCTACCAAGCGCTGCAAGAGGTTCGCGGCGGCGCGCGCGTCGACAGCCCGACGGCGGAGTCGAAGTACCAAGCGCTGGAGCGCTACGCGGTCGATCTCACGGAGGCGGCGCGACAAGGGAAGCTCGACCCCGTTATCGGTCGCGAGGACGAGGTGAAACGCGTGATGCAGGTGCTGAACCGGCGCACGAAGAACAACCCGGTCATCATCGGCGAGGCAGGCGTCGGCAAGACGGCGATCGCCGAGGGGCTGGCCCAGAAGATCGTCTCGGGCGACGTGCCTGAGAACATCAAGGGCAAGCGGGTCCTGGCGCTGGATATGAGCGCGCTGGTCGCGGGATCGAAGTTCCGCGGCGAGTTCGAGGAACGGCTGAAGGCGGTGATGGACGAGATCAAGCGCGCGAAGGGCGAGATAATCGTCTTCATCGACGAGCTCCATCAGGTTGTAGGGGCCGGTGGCGCCGAGGGCGCGATCGACGCCTCGACGATGATGAAGCCGGCGCTGGCCCGCGGCGAGCTTCAGGTGGTCGGCGCGAGCACGCTCGACGAGTATCGCCAGCACATCGAGAAAGACTCCGCGCTGGAACGCCGCTTCTCACCTGTATACGTTGACGAGCCGTCGGTCGAGGAGACGATCGAGATCCTGAAGGGGCTGCGCCCGAAGTACGAGGGGCACCACAAAGTGACGATCTCTGACGAGGCGTTGGACGCCGCCGCGCACCTATCGAGCCGCTACATCGCGGACCGCTTTCTGCCGGACAAGGCGATCGACCTGATCGACGAGGCGTCTTCGAAGCACGTTATCGAGGCGCAGACGATGCCGCCGGAGGTGCGCCAGCTGCACGAGCGCTGCACGAAGCTGGAGCGCGAGGCGGAGTCAGCGGATGAGCGCGAGGAATGGGAGACATCGGCCGAACTGAAGGAGGAGCTGGAGCCGGTCCGTGCGGAGTACGAGAAGCAGCGCGACCTCTGGCTCGCAGAGAGCGATATCGAGCTGAAGGTCGAGGAGGACGACATCGCCGGGCTGGTCGCGACGATGACCGGCATTCCGGTGCAGCGGATGATGGAGGGCGAGCAGAAGAAGCTGCTGGCGATGGAAGACCGTCTGCACGATCGCGTCGTCGGCCAGAGCGAGGCGATCGGCGCTATCTCGGACGCGATCCGTCGCGCGCGGGCGGGACTCAAAGACCCACACCGGCCGATCGGATCGTTCATCTTCCTTGGGCCAACAGGCGTCGGAAAAACTGAGTTGGCGAAGGCGCTGGCGGAGTTCATGTTCGAAGACGAGGACGCGATCATCCGCATGGACATGAGCGAGTACCAGGAGCGGCACACTGTATCGCGGTTGATCGGTTCGCCGCCTGGTTACGTCGGCTACGACGAAGGTGGACATCTCACGGAGGCCGTACGGCGACGTCCGTATCGGGTAATCCTGTTCGACGAGATCGAGAAGGCGCACCCGGAGGTGTTCAACACGCTGCTGCAACTGCTGGACGACGGACGCCTGACGGACGGGCACGCGCGCACGGTGGACTTCCGGAACACGGTCATCATCATGACCTCAAACCTGGGCAACGAGGCGTACCAGCGCCCGCACATCGGGTTCCTGCCCGACGCGAAGCCGTCGCGCTCCGAGAAGGACAAGCAGAAAGCGGACGTGGAGAAGGCGCTGCGAAACACCTTCCGTCCGGAGCTGCTGAACCGCATCGACGAGATCATCGTCTTCGACCCACTGACCGAGGAAGATTTGAAGCAGATCATCGAGATCCTGCTCGGCGATGTCCGAGAACGGCTGGCCGACCGCAAGGTCGGGCTGGAGCTGACGAACGAGGCGAAGAGCGCGCTGGTAAAAGAGGGCTACGACCCGGTGTTCGGGGCGCGTCCGCTGAAGCGCACCATCGAACGCCGCATCGCTAATCCGCTGTCGAAGCTAATTCTCGCGGGCGACTTCGCGGAAGGCGACACGACGCTGGTCGGCCACGAAGACGGAGAGTACACCTTCGAGAAGAAGAAGGCGACATCGCGAAAGCGGGAGAAGGCGGGCGCGAGGACCGGTTAGCCGGCCGCGATAGCAGGAGTGTGTAGACGCTGCGAGTTGGAGAATCTGAGAGGCGGGGCTCGGCGAGCCCCGCCTCTTCTAACGTCCCTGTTCTATCGAGCTGCTAGTCAGCTTGCTGTTCGGTAACCGGTTCCTTCTGGCCATTGTCCGCACGCGATGCGTTCCGGCGAAGGAACTGCGGAGCGCTTTCCTGAACGCGCTGGACAGCCTCACGCACGTCACCCAAGCCCTGGCGGAGGACCTCCTGGCCCTCTCGCTGACTCTCGAGCGCATCGTCAAGCCACTCGCGAGCCAGCGCCACGTTGCGTGACTGCGAGTTGCCCGCTGCTTCGGACACTGATTCGTAGAGGCCGACCAAGTCCATTGGTTTAGAAACCCAACGTCTCCGAACGTCCAGCCAATCGTGACTGTTCTGGCGCACGCCCTCCAGGAGGCTGCGCGTAAAGCGGTGATATCTCTCGTTGCCGTTCCTGATGGTGTCGAAGAGCGTGGCCTGACGCTCTATAACAGCATCGTAATAGCGGTCAACAAGGGAACTGCGGGTTTCAGTGCTCATTTTGCACTCCTCGAGGTGCTTGTCTCTTGATCACTGGCGGGGGACATCGAGTACATTACACAGGCTACGAGATGGGATGTCAAGGGTTCCGCTCACAAGAGTTATCAATTTGCTGCGAAGCGCCCAAGGGCCACCTTTGGCGTAGGCGATTTGCGCGGCTTATAATAGGCATGGTGCATCCAGACTTTTCCCTTAATTCAGTGACATCTTGCGTATAGCCTTGGGCAGCGACGAACGGTCGCACCTCACCGACTTCGTTGGAGAGGATCTACGGAGACGCGGCATGGACGTCGATCTGTTCGGGCCAATTGGCGAGGACGCTCCGGCGGGAGTCACCGAGCCGTGGCCGGACGTCGCCCAGAGTGTGGCTGAACAGGTGGCATCAGGAAACGCGGACTGCGGAGTACTGTTCTGCTGGACCGGGACTGGAGTCTCGATAGCGGCGAATAAAGTGACCGGAGTCCGCGCGGCCCTCTGCCACGATGCGGAGACCGCTCGCGGAGCGCGCGCCTGGAATGAGGCGAACGTGCTCTGCTTGAGCATCCGAGCGACGCCGGAAATCGTAGCAAGAGAGATCCTGGATGCTTGGTTCTCTGCCTCGCCCGACCCGAGCGAAGGGCCAAACGTAGAAAAAGTAAAGCTCATCGAGAGACGATATGGATCGAGAGAGCGATCTGAAGCGGGGGGTAAAGGGAGTCAATAGTGGCGGACGATAACAAGCGGAGGAGAGGCAGGAGACGCGGCCGCGGGCAGCGGCACGCGCAGTCCCAGCGTCCAGACGACAAGCAGCAGGAAGATCCGACTGAGCCGGTTGACGAAGAAGATCCGGAACCGGATATAGAGGACGAGCCGGAATCAGGCGATTCCGGTCGCCGCCGGTTTGGCCTGCCTTTCGGACGGGGCGACGACGATGATGATGATGATGATGACGACGATGACGACGAGCCAGACGGTGACAGGGACCGGAAACGCGAGCGGCAAACCACCTCACCAAGTGCGACTCCGATGGACTTCTGGCGCCGGGGAAAGGCGCGGCCATATCGCGAGGCTGCCGACCGTGAGCGTCAGATGGGCCTGTGGCAACGCTTCACCGGCGTCTTCGTCAGCGCGCCCTGGGTACCGGTCGTCGGCATCATACTCATCGTGTTTGCCGTGCTGGCTGGTCTGTTCATCATCCGGGGCCAAACCGGGGCGCCACGGGTTGGGACAGACCACTGGCATGCGACGTACGAATTCATCGTCTGTGGACAGAAGCAGCCGAACTTCCCCGAGTGGAGAGCCGGCATCCACACGCACGAGCAAGGTGTCATTCACATGCACCCCTTCAACGCTTCCGAGGAGGGCGCGGGCGCACGGCTGGTCAAGTGGTTTGAGTACGGCGGAGGGAAGCTGGACCGTGACGAGGTAAAGGCGCCCGGCACGTCGGCTACGTACAAGAACGGAGATCTGTGCGACGACGGCCAGGAGGCCGTTGTGCAGGTCTTCGCCAACCGTCTGAAGCTGGAAAACTACACCCGCTACATCCCGCAGGACACAGACGTCGTCCAGATCATCTTCGGCCCAGAGCAGGATGAGGCGGCGGCGAGTGAAGGCATTTCGATACCCGAGAGCGAAGCGACACGAACCATCGACATCGAGATCACCGACGCCGGCGAGGGCGGCGACCCAAGGACGGATAGTGCGTTCTCGCTCTCCAACCTCGAACTCGAAACAGGCGAAGCGGTGAAGCTGACGATCACAAACACAGGCACCGTAGCACATGGTTTCGAGGCAGCTGGCCTAGACAACGACTTCGACACAGGAGACGATAACTTCACCAGCCAGCCGGCAACGATTGGAGCCGGCGAAGCGGGTACGGCGGTAATCCGCTTCAACGATCCAGGTACGTACAGATTCCAGGACACGACGTTCCCGGCGGCCGCCAACGGAACGATCACCGTAACGGGCGAACCCGTCCAACCGGTGACGCTGACGATAATCGATGACGGGACTGACGCCGGCACTGAGTTCCGGCCGTCCAGCATCACGGTCGTGGCGGGAACGACCGTGAATCTACTGGTCAAGAACGAGGGTGAGCTGAGTCACGGCATCACCATCTTCGGCGACGATGGCGAGCTACTTACTGATGACGATGTCACGACTTCACCGGAAGTCATCTCTCCGGGACAGGAAGGTACGGCCTCGTTCATCCTGAATGAGCTGGGTGAAATTCCGTTCATCGACCTGCAGGACGTTGGCGGGACTTTCCTAGTGGTAGAGGAACTGCCCGATCCGGGAGCATCGCCGACACCGGAGGCTGAAGAGGAAGTGGACGTGGAGCTTGAGCTGACAGCGACGATCGATGGCTTCGGTCCCGCTGAACTCACAGTCAAGGCGGGCGAAAAGTTCAGGATCACGATCACCAACGGCGACGCCTTCTTCCAGAACCTTCGCATAGCGGGGCCAGACGGCGAGTTCGACACTGCCGACGACCTTGTGTCTGGGGATGTGGCGAATGAAGGCGACACCGCTGTCCTTGTGGGCCAAATTGACGATCCAGGAACGTATGCCTTCAAAGACGACTTCCATCCAAACGTGACAGGCGTTATCACGGTGGAGTAGGCTCCGGTCTTCAGGGGCTAATGAGGTTCCGAACGTTGACAACGATCGGTGCTCTCGTATACTGAGGACGCCTTCAGGGGGGAGTTAAGGAGGTAACGGATGCCTGTTATCACGATGTCCGGCAATCTCGCCGGCGGGGCACGTGAGGTAGGTGGCGCAGTGTCGCGCCTACTCGATATCGGTTTCGTAGACCAGGCACTGATGGTGCAGGCCGCGAAGCGCTGTGGCGTCCCGATCGGGACTCTTGCGAAACACGACGAGCGCTACGGAAGCCTCCGCGAGCGAGTGTCGCAACTTCTGCAAACGTTTCTCGAGCGATCCGCCGCCTCAGGCGGAGCCGACCCGCTAACGGGGGCGACCGGACTGGAAGCGGTCCTCTCTCGGACATACGCTGACATGGCTGCTGACCGCGTCGAACCGCACCTCAGCGATTCGACGTACGTTGAGACGATGACAGCAGTCATCGAAGAGATAGCGTCGGAAGGGGATACAGTGATCCTCGGGCGCGCCAGCCAGATCATACTCAAAGACTGGCCGAAGGCGGTCAACGTTCTGTGTGTCGCGCCGCAAGAGTTACGCTTCCGGCGCCTTTCCGAGCGCGACAGCATTGGCTTAGAAGAGGCGACCAAGCGCGTACACGAAAGCGACCGAGCCCGAGGGGCGTTCTACCGAAAGTTCTGGAAGGTAGAGCTAGAGGACCCGAACCTGTACGACATCTCGATCAACACCTGGCACGTGGACTACGAAGCGGCCGCCGAATTAGTCGCGGCGACGGTACGCCTCAAGGCCAGTAACTAGCGAACTACTCGTCGAACGGGACGAAAAGCCGCCACATTTCGTCCAGATCGCCAGCCTCGCCACGCCCGCCGAAGACGAAGAGGCTTCGAGCCTCGGGGAGCCAAATGGAATCGTGACCGGACCGCGGGGAGGGGGCGTCTCCCTCCGGAGATTGCTGAGACCATTCATTTTCTTGCGTGTCCAGGAACCAGAGGTCGTTCGTTGCGCCGTCCGCGGTGGCGCCGCCGAAGAGCATCACCCGAGTCGACCCGCCATCGTAGACCATTGAGTACAGGGTGCGTGGCGCAGGACCGTCGCCGAAATCGATCTCGGTCCATGAGGCGCCGTCGAAGGACCAGAGGTCGCCAAGGAACGGAGCCTGGTTGCTTTGCCCGCCGAAGATCAGGAACCGGTTCGCTCCACTGTCCCAGACCCCGCGAACGAGGCAGCGTTCGACCGGGCGCTCAGCCTTCCGCGCCAGCTCCGTCCAATTGCTGGTGAACAATGCCAGCGCCCAAGTATCATCAAAGCGACCCGAGCTGGTGAAGCCGTGCGAGACTATCAGCCGTCCAGACGGGTCGTGGGTCGCGGCTGCGCCATATCGTGCGGCGGGCGAATCACCAGGTATCTCGGATTCCGCCCAAGAGTCAGCATCAGGGGTGAACGCCCACGTATCGCCGAAGAACTGCGAACCCGCCTGACCGCCGAAGATGACCATGCGAGAATCGACCTCTGAGTAGACCGCGTTATGACCAAAGCGGGCCGACGGGGGATTTGGTGAGTTTATCTCCGTCCAGACACCAGAGGCGAGATCGTAGGTCCAGAGATCATTCAGTTCGCCCGAGGCGCCCCGTCCTCCAAAAAGGAAGATCGACGTGCCATCGGTGACCAGCGAATGGTCGCGGCGTGGAGGAGGAGCCGCGCCGGCAATATCCAGTCGATCCCAGCGAAGGGTCGTCGGTATTGGAGACGCGGTAAGAGCTGGTGTGGACCCGCCAGTGACACCTGGACCTGCAAGCGTCGGAGTCACAGCCGGAGTTGCATTAACGCGCGGTTCTTCATCGCCACCACATCCCACGAGGTACGCGGCAAGAAGTCCGGAACCGCCCACGACCGCGGAGCGGAGAAGCCGCCTTCGGGTAATCCTCTGGTCAGAATCGTTCATGGCTTGAACCTCAACGCGATCTAGTATACGACCTACGTGATCACGATTCTGAGGGACAGCGTCGCCAGGCCACCAGTCCAAGTGCTGATGAGTTGGATGACGTACTCACCGGGTTCGAGGTCAGCTATCAGTAGCGTCTGTTCCGATGTCGCGTCAATCTGCAGGAGCGAAGCGATGCTACGACGACCCTGGTTCCCGGAGGTCATGGGGACGGCCAGCTCGCCGCTTTCGATGTGAGTGGCCGCCGAAAGATCCGGAATCCAAGCCGTAGCGCTGAGTGACACCGGCTCTTCGGAGAGAACGAGGGTCGGTGGCATGCCCGTAGTCACTTGCAACGCCTCGCCCGGCACATAGAAGAACTCCTGGCCGATGAAGCTGCAGTCCTCCCCTACCCACTCAGTTCCCAATACGACCGCAGTTTGGACAGAAGATTCCGAGTGGAGGCTGACAGAGGGTAGAGCTACGGGACAATCGATCTCGGCGAGTGGCGTTGGCGAAGGAGGTGGGGTTAACGTCTCAAAAGGCAGGCCGCCGGAAGGGGCATCGATCGGGGTGGAATCGTCGCTGCCGCAGGCGATGACAAGCGCAACGGGGAACCCCAGAAGAATCCAGTACCATTTCGAAGCGATCATTGGCGAACATTATGACATGCCCGTGTAAGATGATCGTCGGCGATGAGACGATCACTTGAAGACATGGCAGCGCTTAGATTACTGAACGGCGGCCCGACCGCACTGCTGACGACGCGCTGGCGCGACAAGACGAATGTGATGCCGGTGATATGGATGACGCAGCTCTCGGCGCAACCGACCATGATCGGCGTGGCGATCAACCCGGCCCGGTTTACGCACGACTTGGTGCGATACGCGGAGCAGTTCGCGCTGAACTTTCCGGCTCGGGACCTGCTGAACCATACGCATTATTTTGGATCGGTGAGCGGCGAGGATGTCGGGAAGATCGAGCTGTCCAAGCTGGCCACGTTCAACGCGTCTAAGGTTGATGTGCCACTACTGGAGAACTGCGTTGCCTGGATCGAGTGCGGCCTTGAGGACACGATGCGGATCGGGGACCACACACTGTTCATCGGACGCGTACTAGCCGTGCAAGGCGAGGAGGAATCGTTCGGAGATGCGTGGCTTATCGAGGACTTTGAATACCGGCCGCTGCACTACCTGGGTCGCGATCGATACGCCACGTTGCGTGACGTCCTTCAAGCGGAACTGCGAACCGATGAAGAAGGCGCAATCGAACTGGCAGAGAGCGACGATGAACGGGAGCGACGTGGCTTGCAGCAGTGCCGCCGCCACCGTCGCCTTCCTGCCGAGGGCGGGGAGGTCGAGGGCTGCTGGAACGCCTCGTGCCACGAGCAGCGCCAGCAGG
>JACZRQ010000130.1 GCA_022574655.1 Chloroflexota bacterium | reverse complement strand
AAACGCTATTGCGGGACGAGTACCGCATCGCTCAGGTGAGCAAGGCTACAGCGGTGTCGTTCGAGGAGCTGGCGGACGCGCTCGGGATTGACAGCGACGGGCTCGTGGAGACCGTCCGCGACTTCAACGCTTCAGTACGGTCCACTGAGTTCGATCCCACCAGTCTCGACGGTAAGAGCACTGAGGGCATCGAGCCTCCGAAATCGAACTGGGCGCAGCCGCTCGATACACCGCCCTACGTTGGCTACGCCGTGACCTGCGGTATCACCTTCACGTACGGCGGGTTGCGGATCAACGCCGACGCTCAGGTGCTGGCCGAGGATGGACACCCGATCTCCCGGTTGTACGCGGCGGGCGAACTGGTTGGAGGCATCTACTACGGGAACTACGCCGGCGGCACCGGCCTCATGGCTGGCGCCGTCTTCGGCCGGATCGCGGGCGCCAGCGCTGCGGCCAGAACGTCCCGACGAACGTAGGTGGCGTACGTGTTCCGATCAATGCTTCGTGTGCGTGGGGTGAAACCGTGCCCGGGTGAGGCAGTGGCGAAGCTGTGGCTTCTTAGGGACGCATGCCGCGGCTCTTCGGACCACGGCCTTCGGACGCTACGATCTCGTACGCTCGGTGCGCGAATTCGATCAGAAGCGGCCGTGTCTCGCGGGGATCGATTATCTCCTCCACCCCGAACGCCTCGGCCGTAAGGATCGGGTCTCGGAGCGACGAGAGCTCCTCTTCCAGCTCCCGCCGGAGGCGGTCTGGGTCGGCCGCAGCTTGTATCTGGCGCTTGTACGCCGCTTCCACGCCGCCTTCGATCGGCAGCGAACCCCACTCGCCGGACGGCCGGGCGTACCGCGGACTCGATCGAGTGTGGTTAGAATGTCCGGCCCCGGCCACTCCGAACGCCTTGCGCACGATGATTGAGCACCACGGCGTCGTCGCTTGGTAGACCGCCGCCAGCGCGCGCACTCCCTTGCGGATCGTCCCGCGCTTCTCGGCTTCCGTGCCGACAAGGAATCCCGGGTTGTCCACGAAGTTCACCAACGGTAGCCGGAACGTGTCGCAGAGATCGACGAAGCGCGTCATCTTCTCCGCCGCATCCGCATCGATAGAGCCGGCAACGAAACGCGGATCGTTCGCCATCACACCGATCGGGATGCCGTCCAGCCGTGCGAGCCCCGTCACCAGCGAGCGCCCGAAGTATCTCCCGATCTCGAAGAACGAGTCGGCGTCCAGCACCAGTTCGAGGATCTTGCGCGTCTCGTATGCTTTGCGCCGGTCTCGCGGTACGATCGAGAGTAGGGCTTCTTCCCTCCGCTCCGGATCGTCCGTCGGCGCAACACGCGGCGGAGTCTCCCAGACTGACGAAGGAAGGTATGAGAGGAACCGGCGGATGTGCTCGAACGCCTCCTCTTCGCTTGCCACCTCGTTGTCGACTGCACCGCTGCCGCGCGCGTGAATTTCCGAGCCGCCTAGCTCCTCCTTCTCCACCTCACGCCCGAACGCCCTGTACACGACGGGCGGGCCGGCGGCAAAGAGTTGGCTCGATCCTCTCACCATGACCGAGAAGTGTGACGCGGCGACACGCGCTGCGCCAAGCCCGGCTACCGGCCCGAGTGCAGCGGCGACGACGGGGACCGTCGACATTAGCTCGACCGACACCTCCCAGTCCGGGAGGCTTGGTACGTAGGAGCGGCGGAGAGTCGCGGTCGTTTTCACGCTACCGCCGCCACCGGTGCCGTCAACCAGGCGGACGATAGGCAGCCGCAGCTCCTTCGCCGCTCGTTCGCTCCAACCCATCTTGTTGCCGACCGCGCCGTCGGCCGCGCCACCACGGATCGTGAAGTCGTCGCAGCCGATCACGACCGGGCGTCCATCGATCATGCCTCGCCCCGTGACGAAGTTCGATGGGACGAAACTCTTGATACTGCCGTCATCGTTGTACTCGACCTTGCTCGCCAACGAGCCGGTCTCTCGAAAGGACCCGGCGTCGAGTAGTTGGCTGACACGCTCCCGGACCGGCGTACGGCCCGCGGCGATGTGCCGGGCCACTCGCTCCTCACCGCCCATTTCGGCTGCTCGCTTACGTCTGCGGGCGATTTCGTCCAGTTCTTCTTGCCAGCTCATCGTCGGAACCCTCTGCGTCGGCGATCAACCGAAGTTGATGACTGCCCAAGTTGATCGTAGCTTGCCATAGCTTCGATATTCTACCCCGAAGATCGATCCTTAGCTCACGAGACAAAGTAGGCCGTTCGGATGTTCAGGCCTCCGATTGGGCTGTCGAGTGGTGGGCGATACTGGACTTGAACCAGTGACCTCTTGCGTGTGAAGCAAGCGCTCTCCCAACTGAGCTAATCGCCCACGCGGCCTAGGCCAATTCTAGGTTTCGCTCGAAGTGACCGTCAATCGCGCGCACGCCCGCGTCCGCTATTTAGGCAGCGATAACTCCTGGCCCGGCTCAACCCGATGCCACGCGCCCTCGGCGAATACCGAAACCGCGTCTGGACCCAGCCCTTCCAACTGTTTTCCCGTGACTAGGCATGCCGATCGCGACGGGATCGCCACGATCGTGTGGTCGTTGCCAACGGTTCGGCTCAACTCCCGCAGGCGCCCTTCCCCAATCGACTCCGAATGGGGCACCGTCACAACGTCCACTATCGCCAACCCTCTCGCAACACCCTGTTGAGGGAACGCGACCATCGGGCCCAGCGCCATCGCCCCCGCGCTCGATCCCCCCACGATCGAACCTCGTTCCGCTGATTGCCGCAGCGTCGCCAGCGCCAGCGATCCCTGGAACACCTCGACCAGATGGGCTGGATCGCCGCCGCTAAGATAGATCAGATCTGACTCCGTTAGGCGCCCGCAGAGCTCCGCGTTCCTGGCGTCGGCCTTATCAAGAATCATGACGACGCTGGCCTCGGCGCCAAGTGCTGCGAAATGCCGGACGCCGTTTCCCCCCGCCAATTCCGGGCGATGTTGTGCTGCGGCCGTCGGTACTACGGCGACCCGCTTTCCCTTGAGCATACCCAGGACCCTCTCGTCGGCCGCCATCGTGGCCTGCGAAAATTCGTCCCCACCAACCAGGTAGATCGGTTGTCTGATCACCGCCCTATCGTACTGCGATCGGGGGGAGGAGCAGCGTCTTAATTCGGGTCACCGAACTCGGCAGGCGCGGCGCGAATCGAAGAGAACGCGACGTTTCTGCGCGTAGGCCTAACGGCAGTAATTCGGCAATTAGTCACTCGAATTTACAATAAGGCGTTGACAGCGTGTGGATAACTGACGCTACTATAGTCGGGCCCGTAAAGGAAAATCGAATCTGAACATATGCCAGCGTCTCAGCGCCCCGGGAGGCTGACCGGGGAGGGTCTGTGCGAGAAGCATTACTTGTGGGGCGAGATGAAGAGAGCGCTGGTTACCTAGCGCGCGCCCTTGGAGAGTCGGAGTTCCGCTGCGAGTACGTGAGTACCGTCGAAGCGCTCAACAGCGTGGCGCTCGCCACACCCGATATCGTTATCCTCGACCTGCCGCTTCTAGATAATGACTCGATTGCCCTGTGCCGCCGCCTGCGAGAGATCTCCACCGTACCTTTGGTGGTTTGCTCCATGAGCAATCAAGAACTGGACGTCGTAAAGGCCTTCGAAGCCGGCGCCGATGATTACCTTGTCATCCCGATGCGTCCCGCGGAAATGACCGCGCGCATCCAGGCGCTTCTCCGCAGGACCTCCGCCGCCGAGCCTGTCGCGGACGACTCCGACCTCATCCGTGCTGGCGACCTTGAGGTCCACCTCGCCGATCACCGTGTCTACCGAGACGGCGAGTTGATCGATCTCTCTCCCATCGAGTTCCGATTGTTAGTCTCCCTGATCCGACAACAGGGCCGCGCCGTCAGCCATACTAAGCTTCTCTCTTCGGTCTGGGGTCCAGAGTACGTCGATTGCCGCCACTATCTTCGCCTCTACATCAAGTACCTGCGATCGAAGATCGAGCGCGACCCTCGCGCGCCGGAGCTTATCCTCAACGAATGGGGTGTAGGCTACCGGTTCGAACCGCCACTCCCAGCTGGGGACTAAGTCACTTCTAACTTAATTCTTCCAGTTTCATTCACCTCTTCAAACATCATTAGACCTATCGTTTCCCTACGACCGCTCGATTTTCGTGCTAGCGATTGGGGAGCGTGCATTGCGCCGTATTCTGGTCATAGGGGAGGGACCGGATCGGGCGAAGGCCATGGCCTTCCGTCTCGGTCTCTTGGGAATGGAAGCTGCACCCACCGTCAGCGATCTGACGTTGGCGGTGCGCTCTGTCCTTACTTTTAAGCCCCATCTCATCCTCATCGACTGCAACGGCGTCGAGGACGCACACTCCCTCTTCCAATTCATCTACGACGTATCGGACATCCCCATCGTCGTCGTCGGGGACGTGCGCCGAGAGACTGAACTGGTCTGGTATCTGGAGCACGGGGCGTCCGACTACATATCCCGGGCGGCGTCCGAGGCTATCCTCTCCGCCCGCCTCTCCGCGATCCTTCGCCGGCTTGAAGCTGTGGAGCCGAACGGTGTGCTGCAGGTCGGATCGCTCGAAGTTGACGCAGAACGACATCAGGTCAGAAAGGCGGGACAGCCGATCCAGCTAACCCCGACCGAGTTCCGCATACTCCGCGTCCTTGCAGAGAACGCCGGCAAACCCTGCGGACACAAGATGCTCCTCGAGAGGGTCTGGGGTGAGGACTTCGGCCAGTGTTCCCATTACCTGCGGTTGTATATCGGATACCTTCGACAGAAGATCGAAGACAACCCGAAAAAGCCGCGCTATCTTCTCACAGAATGGGGCATCGGCTACCGTCTGGTAGCTGGCGAGCAGCCTGCCAAACAGCGGTCGGCGCGTAGAGCTCGCGCGGTCCCGGCATGAGCACAGCCAGCTCCGCCAAGCGGATTCTTTTCATCTCTGCCAAAAAAGAAGCCCAGCCGGTTCTTTCGCAGCTACGCTCCAGCGGTCATCAGGTCTCACTTGTCGAAGATCTTGATGAGGCCGGCGCAATCCTCGAAATGAGCGGCTTCGACCAAGCTGTGCTGCAAGGCGCCAGCCTGGAGTCGCTGCTGGAGCAGAAAGTGCTCTGGGAAAGCGACGACGCCGAAGGCTGGCGCCGCTCCACCGCGGCGATAATCCACGATCTGCGCGGACTTCTCCTCGCCCTCAAACAAGTATTAGGTGGCGTTGGACAGTCGGAGAGCCGCCAGCCCCTTGAAGCGATCGAAAGCAGCGTCGACGCTCTGTCCGTATTCGCCAACGAACTTGTCCATGAGCTTGTCGACTCGCCGAACGGCGCCACTGTCGGCCGCGTAGATGTCGAAGATGTAGCCGAGGCCGCGGCCGTCGTCGTCTATCCTTCCGCCACCGAGCGCAAGCAGCGGCTCGTTATCGACGTTGATCCCGATGTGGCTGTCATTACAACGAGCGCATCAAGGATGATGCGCGCTCTCAAAAACCTGCTCGAATTCGCCTCCGCACGGACGTCAGACCGCGGCCGCGTGTCGATCATGGCGGCTGCGGACAATCGAGACTGTGTTGTATCCGTATCGTGCGATGGCGAAGGTGTCACCCGTTCTGAGATGAAACGCCTGTTCTCTGGACCGTCGGTTTACGGCGGCCGCGCCGGACCCCTTGCTCTCGCCCAGGAGATCGTGGACCAGCTAAATGGCCGTATGTGGATCGAAAGCGAAAAGGGTGGTGTCAGAGTCTTCATGGCCATACCCCGCCTGCCGTCCGAACCGCTCCCAACCCCGTCGCGCAAACGCAGGAAATGAGGCGGTGACGTTTCGTCGTCTACTCGTAGCCAAACTTCTTCTTGTCTCGCTAATGATCGCCGTCAGCACTGTCGCCGCCCAGCAATCTGACTCCCCCTCCCTGCGCATAGACTCCCTAAACCATGACTCCTATCCGGC
>JACZRQ010000129.1 GCA_022574655.1 Chloroflexota bacterium | reverse complement strand
CTCGTCACCTCTAACCTCTTCCTCGGCCAGCACGATCCCGACCTCCCCGGCCTCGAGCAGGCCGCCGCCTATCGCGAGCGTATCCTTGGCGAGGACCGACTGCTGACAGCGTTTCTGCCGACCGGGCTGGCCCTGAGCGTGCGCAGGCGATAGCGCAGGGTCTTTCGTGCCCTACCCGCCGGTTTCCAGATACGTCGCCAAGCTCTCACTCAGCGGCGTGAGCCGCAGTCCGCCAAAGGCGGAGTCCAGGTGAGGTGTTGGGGCTGCTAAGCGGCTTCAAGTTGAGGGAACTAGACGGGTTCGCGCGCGATGGTGCTCACCATGGAGACATAGTGTCGGCCGACAGCGGCCTACTGGATTACCCTAGATGGCTCGCTGCGGGGCGCACATACACGTGAGATCAGCCGTGAATAATCGACGAGTTGATAATAGGCGACTGGTCGCCTGCACTTAGCCCGCGTAGATGCGCGCCACCTGACTAAAGATTGTGGCGTAATAGACGTCGCGGTTCCAGCCGGGACAGAAGAACATACCGGACGACTGCGGGGCGCCAGAGTGAGCCCGGCCGCGCTCCTCGCCTGTCTCAAGGTCCAGGACGACGACGTAGTCGCCGTCCTCCCGAATGTCGTCGACAATGAGCTCGTTTGTATCCGCGAACAGCATGGGCTGCTGTCGATTGAAGACGTCCTTAACCCACAGCTCCTGGAACTGGCCAGGGCCCTCGTAGCGCCATGCGCCGACCTTCCCGTTGTTGGAGTCGTAGGCGACCAGGATGCCGCTCTCCTGCTCGTACAGCGGAGGGGCGATGATCCCGCCGTTGGGAAGCCCGAACGGCGTCAGGACATCGACGTCGCTCGGGTCAGTGGTCGAGACGCGGAAGACATGCTGGGGGCCGTTCGCGGTCTCTGGCATCGACATGGAATCCGTGCCAACTGGCCGTGCTCTCAGGATTGCGAGCGCGCCGGGAGCCGCTCCCATGTCCATAAACCAGACTTTGTCATCGCCGATGTAGGTGTCCCAGGCCCACGACTGGTCGTCGCCGGACACGTCGTAGCTGGCGACCCAACTCTCGTCCAGCGCCAGCCTCCCACTCGCGTAGCGCAGGCGGTAGGCCTTGGTGTCGCTGGTGGCGTAGACGAACTCGCCGTCGGGCGTCCTGTCGTTCGAGATGCGGCCGACGGAATTCTCCGGGAACTCGAAGCGATCGACCTCCTGGAGCCGCTCCGGCTCTAGCACTGAGAAGTGAGACGGTTGGCTGAGCTGGATGTCTTTCGTGATCAGGTTGCCATCGGAGAGGATCAGCAGGCCGTTGTAGCCGCAGTCCTTCGGTAGCTTGCGTTCAGCGACCACCCGGCAGTCCGGCGACAATCGGTGACAGTAGTTGCCGTTGGTCATGTAGAGGTCGCCGTTCTCATGCACGACAACCGCACCGCACCAATTGTGCCCGCCGGACGGCAACTTCGGCGACGCGGCTAGAGTTTCGAGCGTTACCGGGTCGACCTTCTCCAGCCATCCGAATGACTCGCCTTGTTGAAAGGGTAGCGCCCCACCCTGAAGGTATAGCTCGCCGGCGTCGCGCTGGACGAACATGACCGGCCAGCGACCATCGAGTCGGCGGGTGGTCGCCTTGAGCTTCTCGCCCGGTTGCAGGTTGAGGCCAGGTCCGACTGCCGCCTTCTGTCTGCGCGGGCCTCCGCATTCGCAGGGCCAGGCTGAAGGGTAGTAGCCAGAGATTGGCCCTAAGCGGTCAAGTTCCGTCATGTTGATTTCAAACCAGCTTCATCTGAGCCGATGTGCAGCGGCCTGTCACTCTGAGTGTATTTCAACATCAGCTAGCGGTATAGCCAGGACGCTTTCTTGCCTCAGCCTGCCCAGTGGAAATGGTCGCGAGTCCCAACAGTCAGGCTACGCGTCACGATTGTCACATAGTGTAACGATTCCTCTACGGATCGAAGTCAAGCCTGAATTATGCTTGAGGCAGCGGGAACTCGCGGAGGTACCCTCTATACTCGTCCTCCACATCGATTTGGAGCGTCGCGAGGAGGCGGACGATCGCATTGTAGTACGCGATCGTCACGAGCAGGTCGACGAGGCATTCGTCGTCAAGTTCTTGTCGGAGTGCGTCGAAAGTTTCTTCGGAAACCGCGAGAGCATGTGTCATCTCGCGCGCCGCGCGGAGTACAGCCTTAGCCGCTGGCTCCAAGTCCGTCGCCAGCCCCGCCGTTTCCTCCGCTATCGCTCGGATGTCGTCATCCGAGACCCCGAAGCCCCTGCCGATCTCGATGTGGTGGGAGAACTCATACTCCGAATTCGTCGAGTACCCGACCTGAAGGATGGCGAGCTCACGCAGCCGCGCATCGATCCGGCTTCGGCCGCGGATGAACGCTCCGAGCCTACCAATCGCGCGCGCAGCCTTCGGGCTGTGCACCAAGGCTCGGAACAGATTGATGTTGCGTGCAAGAAGGTCATGATCGTCTTCGGCAAGATCTTCCTTGTCGAGATAGGACAGGCGCGCCATCGTCGTGTGACCCTTCCGCTAACGAGAGTCCGGGGACCTAGAAGGTCCCGCAAGCGTTGCCCCGCCGTCCACGACTAGCGTCTGGCCCGTGATGTAACGCGCCTCATCCGACAGCAGGAAACGAACGGCGAGACCGATATCCCACCCAGTCCCCTCGATCCAAAGCAACGACGCCTGCTGGCGTCGCTCGCGCGCCTCCGGGCTCATCCCAGCTGAATAGACCATCGGTGTGTAGACAGGACTGGGCGCGAAACAGTTCACGCGGATGGCCTGTCGGCCGTGGTCGACTGCCACGGCTCGCGTTAGCGCGATGACGGCGCCCTTGGACGTTGAATAAGCCGTCAGGCCTTGCGGCCTAGCGCAGCGATCGAGGCCACGTAGACGATTGCCCCGCCGCCCGCGGTTTCGATCATCGCGGGAATCGCGTATTTCGCCGCCAGGAACACACTTCGGACATTGACCGACATGAGGCGATCCCACACCACAGGATCTTCGTCTACAACACTCCCGCGACTGCCGATTCCGACGTGGTTGTCCAAGAAATCGAGCCGCGCGAATCGTTCGACTGCCGCCGCGATCATCGCCTGGCATTGAGCATCTTCGGTGACGTCCGAAGTGAACGCAGCTGCTGTGCCGCCCTCGGAGTTGACTATCTCGACGGTTCGGTCTGCAAGTTCGGCCCTTCGTTCCACCGCCAGCACGCGTGTCCCTGAGCGCGCGAGAACGATCGCCGCCGCGCGTCCATTGCCAATGCCATCGTCGGCCGCGCCGCCGCCAGTGACGATGCCCACCTTCCCCGCTAGGCCGGCATCGCGAGCGGACTCTGCTGGGGCGTTCACGTCCGAGCTCACGGCCTAGACACGGGCTATGCGCTGGTCGACGAACGTTAGCACGCGTTGCCACGCGTCAGCCGCTGCGTCGGCATGCTGCTCGAACGAGCGGTCGAAGAAGCTATGTGGCGCGCCCGGGTAGGTAATCAAATCGTTCTCTACGCCGGCAGCCGTCAGTGCCGACTCAAAGCCATCGACCTGCTCCCGGGGTATCCCTTGATCCGCCCCGCCCATAAGGCCGAGGACGGCGCACTTGAACTCGCCGGCGCGTTCGGTAGGGCCTGGTGATCCATCACGCCCCGGACCAGGTCTTCCGTAGAATCCGATCACTCCCACGAGACCATGATCTGCCGTTGCTTGTAGCCATGAGTTCGATCCGCCGAAGCAGAATCCCACGCTGAATACGGAAGTACAGCTGCCACCCGAGGTGGATCGGAGGTAGCTCACCGCCGCACCAACATCGGCCGCGATGTTCTCGGCTTTCGTCTCCATCACATGTTCCATGAACGGGAAGGCTTCGTCGCGCTTTCCTACGCCAGCCGTTCGGCCAAAGTAGTCTATGGCGACGCTATTGATGCCTTGCTCAGCGAAGCGGAGCGCTAGCTCCTCGTAGAATCGGAACAAACCACGCACGTCTGGAAGGACGACGACTCCCGCGCCCTTGGGGCTGTCTGATCGGGCGACGAACGCGGCAAAATCCGTGCCGTCCGAAGACGTAAGCACGAGATCCTCAGAGTCAGTGCCGCCTCCTGCGATAGGTGGACTTGGCGGAAGCGCGTTGAAGTCGTGACACATACGCGACACCTCTCTCCGTATTCAGCCCGGCTGAACTAGTACGGGGGTCAGCGTATAGAAGTTGCACCCGGTTAGCAAGCAGCACAAGATGCTTGCCCAACTCGGCAACGATGCCTATCTCCCAGTCCGCAACTATGATCTCGTGTCGCCGACTTCTTCACCTCTGCCCGCGCACCTCGCCAGCACCTGCGGCCGACGGCACACCATCTTGCGATTGTGTTGAAGCCGAATATGGCATTAGCGGAAGTACGGCGAGTGCGGAGCATGTCCTGTCATCAGATCTCAGAAATCGAGGGTCTGGCCGATACTTGTGTTGAAGGCAAACCCTTAAGGGCAAATCCGTAAGGGTGGCCTCCCAGACAATCGAATATCGCTCCGACAACGGCAAACCCAGCGAAAGTTGGGGGCGCAAAGCTACGGGTCTCCCTCCGCCTCTGGCGGACAGACAGCCGGGCTGCCGAAGGGCGCACGCACAAGTCGGAGTCTTCGGCCCACCATCTCTCAGCCGAGGATGGTGGGTTTTTCGTACCGAAGACTCTCCGGGCGGCGCTCGAACCTGTCGGTTATCTCGACCGTATTGTCGAGGTCAACGAACGGGCGCCGCGGCAGAAGAAAGCCGAGGTAGACCATGGCCCGTGACAACCTCTCCCCACACGACGCAGCGACGTCCACGGCGAATGTGGTAGCACGCCTACAGTGTCGCGCCGCCCGGCGGGACGGCCTGCCGTGTCGGGCCTGGGCGCTGCCAGATGACCCCTGGCAGCGGTGCGTCTTCCACACCAGACGAAACCACCGGGCCCAGTTGACGATTTGGGACCGCCCGGAGAAGACCGTCCCACGCCGGGCTATCGAAAGCAACCCGCCCGAATCGTCTGTCGATGTCCAGCATGCAAAGGAGCGCCCTACCTGGCGCCCACGCTTCCGCCTGCTCGGCTTGGGTGCAGCGGTGCTCGCACTCGTCCTGTTGCTCTTTAGAATGCTTGGCACCGCTGCGGTGGCGGAATCGCCGCCTGTCGTCGACGGAGAGGTCGACCCGGGAGAGTACGCCCTTTCGGGTACTATCAGCTATGCCTCTACACCCGTTGCGAACCTCTTCTTCACCCGCGACAGCGAACACATCCATATCGCCCTGAGGATGAACGCGTTGGGCACCGCCGTGGCGAACGAAAACGTCTACGGGAGCGACGCCTACCACAACCTCTACGACACCGGCTGGAGGCGCCACACGTTCGGCCAGCTAGAGCAAAGCGATGCGGCCGCCTTTGAGATCTTCTGCGCCGGCGACCGTGACCCGCGCGACGGGTTCCTCTTGGACTACGTCGCGTTCGTGGACGGCGAATGGGTCTCCAGCACTGACAATGATCTGGGCACTGTCATCTTTGGCAGCGGCCCGGTCGAGTCGATGAGCTCCCTCGCCTACAACCTGAACACGAACGCCGGCGGCTGGACGGACGGCACGGCCCAATCACCGCCCTTCAATCCTCTGTACCCAAACCCTGACGCCGCCTACGCTGGCTGGGTCTGGGAGATGATCTATGAATTCTCCCTGGATGCGTCTACCTACAGCGACTGCGCTGACGGAGACATCCTCGTGGGCATGCCCCGGTATACGGGATTGGGAGGTCCTCCTATCGGGGGCATGCACAACTCGCCGCCCAAGCCGCCATTCGAGGAGTCAATTATCGTTCCGCCTTTCGCGCCGAGCACGCCCGTGCCGCCGTCCGGCGCGACCCCCACCGACACGCCGGTGTTGGCGCCTACCGCTACGCCGGGGCCGACGAACACACCGATGCCGCCGACACCGGACGAGCCGCCGGCG